>JAAVHL010000132.1 GCA_014799735.1 Ruminococcus sp. | reverse complement strand
AGTTCAGGGTAGGCATAATGTGCGCCGCCACGATCGCCCTGATCGCTTTCGGAAAGGTCATGTTTATCGACCGCAAGGGCGCGGTTATCGGCGCCGTCGTTGCGGCAACGATTTTTTGCGTTATAATCATAGCAAAGCTGGTGGGCTGTTCCCTGCCTATGCTTGCGAAAAAAATCGGCTTTGACCCTGCGGTTATGGCAAGTCCGTTCATAACCACTATCGTAGACGCTCTTGCGCTTTTTGTGTATTTTGCCATAGCTTCAAGAGCATTGGGGCTTCAATAAATTTTTGTTTTGGACGGTGAATGTAGGTGACATTTGCCGTCCCTTTTTGCTGTAAATTATGATTTGCCGCACTGATAACAAATGCGTTCCCGGGCGGCTTTGCCGCCTGCTGTATTTTCATTATGACAAACGAAAGCTTGCAGCCGTCGGATGGCCGCAAGCTTTTTATCTTCCGCTCCGTTTGGGGGCAAAGGGCATTTCTCCGTCTGCGGACAGCTGCGTCAGCACGGGGAATTCCGCTGCGGGAACGGCGGGTCTTGCCGGAGGTCTTTCTCCGTTCAGCATGGAAAATCTCCTGCTGAAAAATTCCGTGAGGGACACCACGGGCACTGTCAGCAAAAACCACAGCGCGGAGAACAGCGGGCATATCTGACCGTACAGATTGAACATCATTCCCGAATAGTCCCAGACCTGCCAGTCAAGCCACAGGTTGACGATACACCCCGCGGCAAATTCCAGAGCGGTAATTGTGACCGCTCCGAAAAGACACTTCATTATCAGCGGGTCGTCGGGTCTTGCGGTGAAACGCCTGTACATCAGCACAAGGCACAGCCCGCCCGTGACGGTCATGCTCCAGTGCGTGTAGCCGCGGAACACCACCTCTATCAGCGAGTAGACCGCTCCGCCGAACAGAAAAATAACAAGATTTTCTATAGCTTTCGGCATAGTTTTTTTCCTTTCTCAAATTGTTGCTTACTTATATTTTCCGCCGCCGCTTCGGAAATATTGCAAGAAACTTCTGTAAGCATTTTCATCGTTTGTGCAGGATTTTTGCCAAAGCTGAATTTTCGTCTCGGAAATAAAATTATGCTGCTATCACTACAATAAAGGCTCAGCCTTTTGTAAATTTGACCGAATTTTCGGCACGCGGTTGACATACGCAAACAATAATGGTAAAATAATTGTATACGGCGGAATAAGCCGCCGAGTTAAATTTACGGTAAAGGAAGTCGAAAAAATGCCTGCTGCGGCTGAAGCTAAGGAAAGAAAATTTAATTTGGAGGATGCCGTCGAGCTTGCGGCAGGTCAGAACATCGAGCAGGCTATGCGGGAATTTGCCGAGAGAATGCAGATATACCGCGCGGGTATCAAGGAGATACGCACAAAGCTTGAAATACTCGACGAGGAGTTCAAAACAAAATTTTCATACAACCCCATACATCATATTGAATCGAGACTTAAATCTCCGCCGAGCATCGTCAAAAAGGTAAAGGCAAAAGGTCTGCCGGTAACGGTTGCGTCCATGTCCGCAAACATAACCGACGTGGCGGGGATACGGGTCATATGCAACTATATAGACGACATCTACCGCGTTGCCGACCTGCTGACGGGGCAGGACGACATCACTCTTGTCAGGGTGAGAGATTACATAAAAAATCCCAAGCCGTCGGGCTACAAAAGCCTGCACCTTATTGTGGAAGTGCCTATTTTTCTTTCCACGGGAGCTATCCCCATACCCGTGGAAATACAGATACGAACCATTGCAATGGACTTCTGGGCAAGTCTGGAGCATAAGCTTAAATACAAAACGGACAACGACGTTGCTCCCGCTCTGCGGGAACGGCTAAGGGTCTGCGCCGACCGCATTTACGCTCTGGATAAGGAAATGCAGGATATCCATACCACCATTCGGTCGAACAGTGATGAGGAACAGTAAAGCGGTGGGCGGACGGATTATTGCCGACACTCCCGTCGGGTATCTTGAAATCATTTCCGACGGCACGGCTTTGACGGGCATACGCTCCGTCGGAAGTATCACGGGAGAAATTTTAACGGACGAAATTACAGCCGAAGCAAAGCGTCAGCTTGCGGAATACTTCGATAAAAAGCGGATACGCTTTGAGCTTCCGCTTCACCCGAACGGCACGGATTTTCAGCTTCGTGTGTGGAACGCGCTGGCTGAAATCCCATTCGGCGAGACACGTTCCTACAGGGATATCGCGGAGGCGGCGGGAAATCCCAAGGCCTGCCGCGCGGCGGGAAACGCCGTTGGGAAAAATCCTTTTTTAATAGTACTGCCATGTCACAGAGTTATCGCTTCGGACGGCACTACAGGCGGCTTCAGCGCGGATATCCGCATTAAAAAATATCTGCTTGAATTTGAAAAACACTGACCGAAAGGAGGAGGTCGTATGCGCAATATTTTCCATCTGCACGGCAGCGACGGGAAATGCTTAAAAAAGAAATTTTTAGCGTGCATTCTGCTTTGCGCGGCGATGCTTTCCTCCTGTCAAAGCGGCGGGGACGCGCCTTCCGCTTCGGTCACGACAGACGGGGCGGTCACGGAATCAGTGTCTGCGGAGGCAACGGTCTCCGCGGAAGAAATTGAAAATACTTCGGCTACCGAAAAAATATCGGAGACCGATACCGAAAGCGTTTCGGACACTTCGGAGAAAATTTCCGAGACTGCGGAAACGGAAATTTCTCCTGCCGAAAGTACGTCCGAGACAGAACCGGACAGCGCGTCCGGGCAGGCTGTCTCAGTGACGGAGACTTCGGCTTCGGAAACAAGTCCTCCCATAACGGAAACTGCCGCTCCCCAAACCACCACTACCACGGCGGCAACAACGGCGGCAAAGCCAGTTGAAATAATTATTCCCGACGTGAAAGTCCCCCTTGCAAGCGGAGCTTCGGTCTTTTCCGAGGAGAAAGCCGAGGTTGATTACGGAAACGCCTCGGACGGCTACATCTCCGTGGTGTACAACGGTTCAAGCGCGCAGGCAAAGCTCAGGATAGCAAACGGAAGCGTTCAGTATGACCATGACATTTCCGTGGGCGGAAAGCGTGACTTTATCCCTCTTATGGGAAGCGGAAGCTATTCGGTAAAGGTGTACGAACATATTTCGGGCAAAAACTTCGCTCCCGTGCTTTCGGGAGAATTTGAGGTGAAGCTGAAAAACGAGACGGATACCTACCTCTACCCCAATAAATACGTGAACTTCTCCAAAAGCTCGGCGTGCGTGAAAAAAGCCGCCGAGGTGTGCGCGGGAAAAAGCGGCGACGTTGAGGAGATTGCCGCCATATTCGACTACATTGCGGACAATATTTCCTACGACAAGCAGCTTGCCGCAACGGTCCAGAGCGGCTACATTCCCGACCCGGACAAAACGCTGGCTTCGGGAAAGGGCATATGCTTCGACTACGCTTCGCTTTTTGCGGCGATGTGCCGTTCGCGGGGGATACCCGCAAGGCTTGTGATAGGCTATGCCGAGCCGAACATCTACCACGCGTGGAACGAGGTCTACACAGATGAAACGGGCTGGATAACCCCCGAACTTTTCCTAAAGAAAAAGGGCTACAACATTACCGACGCAACATTTTACTCAAGCAATTCCGACAAGGAAAAGATAGCGGGGTACATTTCAGACGATAAAAATTACACAGCGATGTACAGATACTGAAAAGCTTCAAGCTCTTTGATTTTCAAAGCCGAAGAACACCGAAAGGAGCGCTATTAAAAAATGGCTGCAAAAATTCTTACACACGAGGAGACAGCGTTTTTCTGCGAACAGCTCGCCATGATACTGGAGGCGGGCATACCCGCTGCGGACGGATTGGAGGTCTTTGCCGAGGATTCGGGCGACAAACGCTTCAAGGAGATATCCGATATATTGACGGAGAATATGAACACCGACGACGCCGCGCTTTTTACCGCTATGGAAAGATCGGGGATTTTTCCCGATTACGCAGTAAAAATGGTGAAGATAGGCTCGGTGACAGGTCGGCTGGAGGACACTCTCAACGGGCTGTCAGACTACTATTCCAAAAAGGCGGAGCTGCGGCAGACCATAAAGAGCGCGGTATCCCACCCGCTGCTGCTGCTTGCTATGATGACGGCTGTTATAGTGGTAATGGTCATCAAGGTAATACCCATGTTCCGCGAGATATTCATGCAGTTTGACGAGAGCGCGGCGGCTGTTGCGGAGGACAGCGTTTCCTTTGCGTACGGTCTGGGAACTGCCGTTATGGTGATACTTTTAGCGGCTCTGGCGATAACTCTCATTATCGCTCTGCTGATGAAAATACCCGCGGCAAGGCGGACGCTCTACGGCATATTCGCAAACTTTGTGCTGACCGGAAAAATGTCCGAAACGGTGGCTATGGCTGACGTTACGGGCGCAATGAGCATGATGACGGCCTGCGGCATAGCTCCCGAACAGACGCTGGAGCTTGCGGCAGAGCTTACCGAAAATAAGACGGTGCTTCGCAGGATAAAGGCCTGCGAGACTATGGTGCTGGACGGCGAATATTTTGCGGACGCTATCGGAAAATCGGGACTTCTGCCGCCCATTTACGCGCGCTCCCTTAAAGTAGCTTATAAGTCGGGAGCCTTTGACGCGGCTTGGAAAAAAATAGACGAGCGTCTCAGCCGCGAATGCGACAGAAAAATTTACGGCGCGGTATCCTTTATTGAGCCTGCAATAATAGGCATACTGGCAATAATAATCGGCGCGGTGCTGATCGCGGTAATGCTCCCCATGACCGATATAATCACGGCTATAGGGTAAGTTCAAAAACGGAAAGGCGGCTGACGGCATTATGAAAAAAAATAAGATAAACAGGCTGTATCTGCTGTCGGCGGCGCTGTTCGCGGCAATAGCGGTCTGGTTTTTGGTATCGGTGAACAACGCGGATTCCGCGGCGAACGGAAAGCGCACGGAGGCGGTGTACAACTCCGTTATGAACGGCGCATCGCTTTGCTACTCAATCGAGGGGGAGTACCCTCCCGATCTGGAATACCTTGAAAAAAATTACGGCGTAAGGATAAACAAGGACAAGTATATTGTGGACTACAGCTATTTCGGGGCGAATATCCGTCCCACGGTGACGGTCGCCGAAAGGGAGGGGTCGTAATGAACAGCTTTAACAGCGCGGAGTCGAAGCGTCTCGGTGAGACCGTAAGCTCTGCGGCGAGTATGACCCTGTTCCTGATATTCGCGGTGTGCTGCCTTATCATCATTTCGGTAGCCGCCACGGCTTACGGACGTATAAGCGGGAATTACGAAAACACCTTTGATTCCACGGCGGCGGTAAGGTACATAACAAACAAGATGCGCGCCAGCTGTGGGGCAGAGATCGTCTCCGAAAACGAGCTTCTGCTTCGGGACATCGGATATTCCACACTGATCTACCACAGCGACGGAGCGGTCTATGAAAGACTTTTCCCCGACGGAGAAACTCCCGTCAGCAGCGGAGGAGAGCGTCTGTTCAGCGCGGAACAGCTTCTTATCGAGGAGGACGGCGGGCTTATCAGGATAACGGTACGGGACGGCGAGGACGTCTTTACCGCCTGCTGTCGGGCGAAAGGCTAATCGCAAGTGCAGAGCGGAAATAAAAATTTGCGGAAAGGAGTGCTGCGGCAATGAGAAGTCCGATGAAGTCGGCTCCCGCAGGGGGAAAGCTTAACCTTTTTCTTATGGAAATGATAATCGTGCTGTTTTTTTTCAGTATCGCTTCGGCGGTGATACTGAATGCCTTTGCCGCTTCGGACAGACTTTCACGCGAAAGCGGACGGCTTGAAAGAATGTCCTTCTGCGCCCAGTCGGCGGCGGAAATCTTTTCAGAAACGGGAAGCTTGTCCGAAACCCTTGAAAAGCTTTTCGGCAGCAATTCTTACGAAATACTCAACATAGACTTTGAGGGCGGCGGGTACGCTTCGGAAGTCAAGCTCCCGCTTACTGAGGAGTGCGCCTACAGTCCCGAAAATGCGGAGCTTTATATGCTCGTGTCGGTCGAAAGTGAAGAACCGGAGGGGCTTTCGGAAATGCATATAGTTTTCACCGACGGCAGCGACGGCGAAGTGCTTTACGAGATAATTGCGGGAGCATATCTTCCCAAGAAAGGGACGGTGAGCTGAAATGGACGTTAAGGAAAAAGTCAGAAAAAACAGCCGTCCTGCGGGAATAGGAACGGGATATCTTTCGCTGATGATGATATTTGTAACGCTGTGTCTGACGGCTCTGGCGGCGCTGTCGTTTTCCGCGGCGGAAAACGGCAGGAGGTTCAGCGTCAGGAGTGCGGATTACACGGCGGAATACTACGCCGCCGATCTGGAAGCGAAAAGAATGCTTGCCGAGCTTGACACGATTGTGAGCGGGTATTCCGACTACAGGGATTTCATGCTCTTTGCGGAGCTTGACGAATTGGACTTGGACGGAGAAGAATACTTTATACTTCCCGACGGTCTGGAAGCATTCTGGGAAACTCCGATAAACGACAGGCAGAATATTTCGTGCAAAGTAAGATTTTCCGCGGACGGGTTTGAGATTTTAGACTGGCGGACGGTCTCCGCGGGAGAGATTGAGGAGGCTCCGCTGGGAGTTTGGCTCGGAGAATAAAATAATTAAAGCTTGTGAAAGGGTGAATATCGGTGAAAACAATTTTATTTTTTATTTTGGAACAGTATGCCGACTGGGAAGCCGCATATCTTTCCTCGGCGGTCAATATGCTGGGACAGGGCGGCTTTGAGATAAAAACCGTATCGCTTGCAAGGGAAGCGGTCATGTCCATAGGCGGATTCAAAACAATACCCGACTATGACATATATTCCGCACCCGAAGATTACGAGGCTTTGATATTAGTAGGCGGCATGACTTGGAGAACTCCCGAAGCGCGGCGGGCTTCTGCTCTTGCGGCTGACTGCTTTAAAAAGGGAAAGATCCTTGGAGGGATATGCGATGCGTCGGCTTTTCTTGGGACGGCAGGTCTGCTGAACGGCGTCCGCCACACAAGCAACGACCCTGACGACCTTAAACAATGGGCGGGAGAATTCTACACAGGCAGATCGCTGTATGTACACAAGCAGGCTGTACGGGACGAAAATATCATTACGGCAAACGGCACGGCGGCTCTTGAATTTGCAAGAGAAGTCCTGCTTGCACTCAAGGTCGCTTCCGATGATAAGATAAACGATTGGTACAATTTTCACAAGCTCGGATATTACTGCGCGGCTATGCCCGAAATGCAGTAAAGCAAATCTTGTATATCGGTGAAAGGAAATGGTTGATATGGACGTAAAGCAGATTCTTGTTGACGCGGTGAAAAAAGGCGCGTCGGACATATTCATGGTCTCGGGCGCGGCTCTGGCGTTCAAGATAGACGGCAGGGTGGTCTCGGCGGGGGAGAATTTCCTTAAGCCCGACGAGATAAAGGCTGCGGTGTTCGAGATATTTTCTCTTGCTGGACTGGATATAACAAGTCCCGACGACTTAAAGTGCGAGATGGATTTTTCCTTTTCCATAAAGGGTACTGGCAGATTCAGGGCGAACATCTACCGTCAGAGAGGATCGTTCTCGGCGGTTTTGAGGTGCGTACCCTTTGAGCTTCCCGACAGCGCGAAGCTGGGCATACCAGAAAGCGTTATGGAGCTTTCCGAGACAAAAAGCGGTATAGTGCTTGTTACGGGCGCGGCGGGAAACGGAAAGTCCACCACCCTTTCCTGCATGATAGACCGTATCAACTCGGAAAGAGCAGGGCATATAATAACAATAGAGGATCCCATAGAATTCCTCCACAAGCACAAGAAATGCATAATCAGCCAGCGTGAGATAAATATAGACACCAACAGCTATGTAGACGCTCTCAGAGCGGCTCTGCGTCAGGCGCCAAATGTTATTCTGGTTGGAGAAATGCGTGACTTCGAGACTATCAACATCGCTATGACTGCCGCAGAAACCGGTCAGCTTGTGCTTTCCACCCTGCATACAAACGGCGCGGCAAATACCGTTGACCGTATCATAGACGTTTTCCCCACAAATCAGCAGCACCAGATAAGAGTGCAGCTTTCAATGGTGCTCCGCGCCGTTGTTACGCAGCAGCTCGTTCCATCCGTCAAAGGCGGACTTGTCCCCGCTTTCGAGATCATGAACGTGAACAGCGCAATAAGGACAATGATACGCGAGCAGAAAACACACCAGATCGACACGGTGCTCCAGTCCGAGGCGGGAATGCAGACTATGGACGGCTCGCTGCTCAGGCTTTTCCGCGACGGTGTGATAACCGCCGAAACCGCTGTGGATTACGCGTCAAATCAGGAACTTATGACAAAGCGTGTTAAAGCGGTATAACGTTACACCGAAACCGTGATGTTGTGCATACTGTACAAAAAAATGTGTATAAATTCTTAAATAATTTTTGGTAAAAACACTGGATTTTTTGTAGTTTATATGATATAATTTTTATAGAAAATTAAGGATGGGGAAGTATACCCGACAGTTACCCATTCTTGTTAAAGAGTACGGATATTTACCAAATGCTAAAAAGTTTTGAGAGGGAGGCTTTGCATATGGAAAATAATAAGAAGAAAGCTCTTATAAAATCCGTTGCCGCATTTACATTTGCGGTAAGTATGTTTGCCGCTCAGTCGCCCGCAGCAAGCGCGGCAGACGTAAGCGCAGCAGGTATGCTTGGGCATCAGATCACCCACGGCGAGAGCGAAGAAGCTGACGAAGCTGAAGAAGCTGTTGACACAACAGGCGACGGTGACGACGAGGTAAACACCGACGAAGCGGCTGTTGCTGCCGAGGCTGCGGAAGCAGTAGGCGCTGAAGCGGAAGCTCCTGCAGAGGAAGCTGCCGAGACAGAGGACGAGGCTGAGGAGGCCGTTGAGACCGAGGCTGACGCAGAAGAAACTGCTGAGACCGAAGCTGCCGTTGAGGAAGCGGCTCCTGCCGAAGAGGCAGCGGCTGTTGCCGAAGAAGAAGCAGCTGTTGCCGAAACACCTGCGGCGGAAGCAGCGGAAGAATCCGAGGCAGAGGCTGCAGAAGAATCCGAAGAGGCTGTCGAGAGTATTCGTTCAATTCTCGGCGGAGCAAACGGCTACAATGTTTTTGTTGAAGGCAACTACACCCAGACAGGCAATAACAATATCGACGTCGGCGACGGCGGCGGAGTTGTTGCTGTCGGCGGAAACGTTGACGTAGGCGAGGGCATTAACCACAAGGGCTCAAGCTTTGAGGTCGGCGGTACGGTAACAGGTACTCTCCAGGGCGACAAGGTCGCTGTAGGCGAGGACTGCTCCGTTGATTTCAAATCGGTCTTTGATGAACTGAGAGCAACCTCTTCGGCTATTTCAAGAGCTGAGGGTACTACTGTCAGCAACGGAAGCGACAGCAGCTATATCAAATCGGAATACGGCACTATCACCCTTAAGGGCAGCGATTCCGACGTAAACATCTTCAACATGACGGTTGAAGAATTCAACGCAATGAAAACCTCCGAGAATATGGCGCTCAGATACGACGTTCCCGACGGATCTACGGTTATTCTGAATATCGTAGGCGAGGGCGACGTAAACCTCGTATTTGACTGGGGCGCATACTATAACGGCGGTTCGCTTACAAGCGGAAACAAAGAGGGCAATTCCAAGGTAATGATCAATGTTCCCGGCGGAAACAACGTTACGATTGCTTCCGGCGTAGGAAGCCTGCTTGCTCCAAGTTCTTCCGTAAGCAGCGGCGAAGACAGAGGTTACAATCCTCACTACGAGGGTCAGGTAATCTGTAAGGAGTTCAGCGGCAATATCGAGTTCGGTTCAAGCTCTTTTGACTATACTGTTAAACATAAGCCTGATAAACCCGATGAGCCCGATGATCCTGATCCTGAAGATCCCGACGAGCCTGAAGATCCTGATCCTGAAGATCCCGACGAGCCTGAAGATCCT
>JAAVHL010000131.1 GCA_014799735.1 Ruminococcus sp. | reverse complement strand
TTTGCCCGCCTTGTAAATAGAAAAATGAAAAAATACAGGATAATTTTTACCAATAAATAAAAATAGTCATACAAGCCCCCATAAGAGAATATAAATATTTTAGCAGTTGAAGCTTGGCAGGGTCAAACGCGGTCTCCTGCCTGCTGCTTCTTAATTCTGATTATCTACAGTAGGAGGAATACGCATGGACTTTAAAGTAAACAGGGAAGAAATCACATCGGCTGAGGTAATATTTGACGATACACAGGAGCAGTCGGTGGAGCTCGACTATGTGCTGCCGGACTATTATCCCGAAATATTCCGCATTCTCAAATGTGTGACAACACCGGGGATAATGTCCTACAGCGTCAACGGAGACAGGCTGACCTATGAAATGTACGTATGTGTTCGGGTGCTTTATTGCAGCGAAAACAGCAACGCCGTTCAGTCGGTCACCCAGAAGCTTACCTACACCAAAAGCGTTGATCTGGGAAGAACGTGTTCAAATCCCAGAGTGTGCATAATGCCGAGGACAGACTATATAAACTGCCGAGCGGTAAATCAGCGCAGACTTGATATCCGCGGTGCGGTGTCAATCAGGATCAAGGTTTCCGACCTTGACAAAAAGGAGATCATCTGCGACGCTTTCGGCGGGAACATTCAGCTTAAAAAGCTTCCCGTTACCTATCCCGCAAACAAGCTCTATACCACAAAGCGGGTGACTGTTTCCGAAGAGTTCGATCTGGGACTTTCCAAACCGCCCATTGTGAACGTGCTGAGAAGCGACGCCGCCGTTACGTCTGGGGATAAAAAGGTTATCGCAAACAAGCTTATCGCAAAAGGCGAGGTCTGCATAAATATGCTCTACAGCTGTGTCAAGGACGGTGAGGACAGCGTTGAAGCCATGCAGTTCACGCTGCCTTTCTCCCAGATAGTCGATCTTGACGGTATAGACGAACGCTATAACTGCACGGTGCAGGCTGAGGTTATTTCCTGCGAGATAGAGCCGCGTTCTGATGGGGACGGCAATTCCAAGATCGCGGAGTGTACGCTTGGGATACTGATAACTTGTTCGGCGTACCGCACCGCAAACGTTGATCTTGCCGTTGACGAATATTCCACCGCTTACAAGACCGACAGCGAAAAAGCCGACGTGAGGATAGAGCTGCCGTCCCAGCCCGTGAATACGTCCATAGTTGTAAAGGGTACGCTTGATTACGGCGACGGCGGTATCGACTGTATTTATGACGTATGGTGCTCGGTAAGCGGAGTGACCGCCCGTCCAGACGCGGAAAACGGTCAGGTCGTTATAAACGGAAACGCGTCTTACACGGTAATGGCAAAAAACAGCGACGGTATACCCATTGTGCTTGAAAAGGAAGAGCCCTTTACAGCAAACATACCCGCCGAGGGTATTACCGAAATGTCCGTTGCCGACGTAAAGCTTTCGCCCGTTTCATGCTCCTATAACCTTGCCTCCGACAGCAGCGTCGAAGCAAAGGTCGAGATAAGGATCGTCGGAGAGATTGAAAACAGCATGAATATAAAGGGCATTACGGAAATTTCGGTGGACGAAAACGAACCCGTAAACCGCAACTGCAATTATGCTCTTAAGCTTTACTTTACCGACGAAAACGAGGATCTCTGGGAGATCGCCAAAAAATACGGCACGTCCGTTGCGGCGATCATGGAGGAGAACGACATCG
Organism: Ruminococcus sp.; assembly: GCA_014799735.1. Classification (GTDB taxonomy): domain Bacteria; phylum Bacillota; class Clostridia; order Oscillospirales; family Ruminococcaceae; genus RGIG8773. Next base: position 8,270 of record JAAVHL010000131.1, on the reverse strand, counting down.
AGGATGACATGGTTTCGGGCAAGGGCATGATACTTATTCCCATCGTTTAAAAAAAGCCAATGGAGGTATACTTAAATGAGTACTAACGATATTTACTGCGATATAGCCAAACGTACAGACGGCGATATTTACATCGGCGTTGTAGGTCCCGTAAGAACGGGAAAATCCACATTCATCAAGAAGTTCATGGAAAGCCTTGTTATCCCCAACATTGCCAGCGAGTACCGCCGTGAGCGCGCCGTTGACGAGCTTCCTCAGTCCGCGGCGGGAAAGACCATTATGACCACCGAGCCGAAATTCATTCCCGAAGAGGCCGTTGAGGTAACGATAGGGGACAAGGCGCGGTTCAACGCCCGCATGATAGACTGCGTGGGCTACATTGTCCCCAGCGCGATAGGCTATATCGAGAACGAAGCTCCCCGCATGGTCATCACGCCATGGTTCGAGGACGAAGTACCCTTTGCAATGGCGGCCGAAGTCGGAACTCGCAAGGTCATTCAGGATCACTCTACTATCGGACTTGTGATAACCACCGACGGAAGTATTTCCGACATTCCCCGCGAAGAATACGAAGAAGCCGAGCAGCGGGTAATAAACGAGCTTAACTCAATAAACAAACCTTTTGTGGTACTGCTCAACTGCGTTTATCCAAACTCAAAGGAATCGGCTCAGCTTGCCGCGGAGCTTTCCGAGAAATACGGAACGCCAGTTATCCCCGTAAACTGCGTCGATCTGGAGGAGGACGACATAAACTACATCTTAAAACAGGTGCTTTACGCGTTCCCGATAAAGGAAATAAACATCTGTATGCCGAAATGGATAACCGGTCTTGCAAAGGGACACTGGCTCAAAAACAACGTTTTTGACACTATCCGTTCCGCTGCTGAAAATGTAAGGTTCGTGCGGGATATAAACAGTGTTGCCGAAAGCATCGCAAATAACGAAAACATAAGCCGCGCCGCAGTCTCCGAGATAGACCTGGGCAAGGGCAGCGCGGAGATTTACGCCGAGCTGAAAAGCAATCTTTTCTTTAAGGTGCTGGGAGAGGAAACCGGCATCGAAATAAGCGGGGAAAGCGATCTTATGCCGCTTCTGAAAGACCTTACCGCGGTAAAGGCGAAGTACGAGAAGATCGAGAACGCGCTGTCCGAAGTTGACGCGACAGGTTACGGAATAGTGATGCCTACGATCGACGAGCTGTCCCTCGAAGAGCCGGAGATCGTCAAGCAGGGCGGAAAATACGGTGTACGGCTGAAAGCCTCCGCGCCGTCGATACATATGATGAAAGCGGACATTGTTACCGAGGTAAGCCCGATAGTCGGCTCGGAAAAGCAGTCCGAGGAGCTTGTCATGTATCTGCTCAAGGAATTTGAGGAAAGTCCCCAGAAGATATGGGAGTCCAACATTTTCGGTAAGTCGCTCCACGAGCTTGTGAACGAGGGTCTGCACAACAAGCTCTACCGTATGCCCGTGGACGCCCGCCTGAAGCTTCAGGAAACCCTTGAACGCATTATAAACGAGGGCTGCGGGGGACTTATCTGCTTTATACTTTAGTCTATCTTTTTTCGGCGGTTTGTTCTTCGTAAAGCATATCCATTCTTTCCAAAATTTTACCTTTCCGCTCGTCCGACAACGAGCGGAATTTGTTTATCAGGTCGGTCTCAGCGTCGGGCAGCTCGGAGCGGTTCAGCCCCTTTTTATTGTTTGTGCGACCTGCGATGTAGTCCAGCGACACACGGTAGAAGTCCGCAAGCTTTATCGCGCAGTGAAACGGTATCTCACGCTTGCCGCTTTCGTAAAGCTGGTACTGCTGAGCCTTGCAGTCAATTACTCCGCAGACTTGTTTTTGAAGCAGGTCTTCGTCCTCGCGCAGGTCTCTTAATCTTTGGTAATAATACACAAAAAGCACTCCTTGTCATTGTCATTTATTTGAATTTTATCACACATTCAAATAAATGTGTTGACAACCGTTCGATTGTGTGATATTATGATTTTAAACAATCGTTTGGTTGTTTCTTATTGAATAAAACTTATTATTAAAATAAAGGAGTGTATGAAAATGAGCGGTAATAACAATGGTGGCGGTCTTTCATTCTGGGGTGTTGTTGGAGCAATAATTGTTGCAGTTATTATTCTCGCAATTTTAGGATGAAAAAATACATAAGGCAAATTGTAGTTTTTTCAATTGGTATAACTTTTTGTTTATTAAACAAGCAATATGGTTACCTGATTACAGAAAAACATCTTCATTGGTTTATGAGTTGTTATTTTAACGATATTGTCGGAGCAGTATCGTTTTCAGCGTATTGTGATATAGCATTTTCTTTTTTTGGTAAATCATTAAATAAATTGTTTAAACTGGAAATGATATTGTTTGTCAGCGGAATGTTCTGGGAATATATTACTCCGATTTTTAGAAGTGATACAGTTGGGGACTTTTTCGATATTATTGCATATATGTTAGGTGGATTGATATATTGGAAAATTAAAGAGTATATACGAAAGGGAAATGCATAAATGGGAATAATGAGACCTGAAGAAATTAAAATGTTGAAAATAGAGATTAAACGAATGATTAACAAGTATGGAAGTGTATATTCTAATGGGTTTATGACATATGAAAAACAACGCATTGCATTATTGCGCTCAAAAATGGAAGAAGAAGGCTATTCTGAAATAGAAATATTAAAAGAAATTAATAGGATAGAGCCAATGTTTGATATTGGAGGAACATATGGTGAAACACCTGCTCATGTACGCAAAAGGCATGAGAGAGGTAGAAAAATGTTAATATTTTTTGGGGTATTTCTCTTATTTGTACTTGTTTTTTATATATTTGCTAGTCTTTATATTGCAGTAGCTTTATAGACGAAAAAATTAATTTGGAGGAATCTGCGATATGAAATACGTTTTAAACACTCAAACAAACACCTTACATATTGAGGGATATTGTCATTATTTATATTTTAATTACAAAAAATTTGACAGTGAGGACGAAGCAAGAGCCTATGGTAGGTTGAATATAAAAAATTGCAAAACTTGCTTTAAGAATCGAGATAAGGAATTAAACAACGCATCTAAAAGCAAATAATTTTAACAACAAACAAAAAGGTTACGCACCAAAAATGCGTAACCTTTTTAGTATCCCAAACAATAAAATCTTACAGCTGCTTAGTCTCCTCTTTAAGAATCCGTCCCTCTTTCAGAAGCCGGCGCAGACGGTCGCTGTCGCCGTTTTGCATAGCGTCGCGGTACTCAGTAAGACGGTCTATGATGTAGTCTATCTCAAAGCAGAGCGGCTCCTTGTTGAGCATGAAAAGGGGAGTCCACATGACCTCGTTCAGCTTTGCAACACGGGTAAGATCCTGAAAGCTTCCCGCGCTGAAGCCAAGCTGTTTCTGGTGCGTGGGACTTTTTATATAAGCGTTTGACACCACATGGGCAAGCTGGCTGGTAAAGGCGATGATCTGGTCGTGCTCCTCGGGAGAAGCGAAAACCACCTTTTTGAAATGTATAGAGTAAGCGAAGTCCTCCAGCAGATTAAGCTTTGCCTGCGGAACAGCGGCTGTGGGCGTAATGATAAAGCTTGCTTCGTCGAAAAGGTTGTCAAGGGAATATTCAAAGCCCGAAAATTCACGTCCCGCCATGGGGTGCGCGCCTATAAAGGTAACGTCCCGCTCGGCAAGAACAGGCGTAACGCTGTCTGTGACAGCTTTTTTTATACCGCAGGTGTCGATGACAATGCTGCCTTTTTTGAACCTGTGCGCGTTGGACGTTATATAGTCGATAGCGTCGGTGGGGTAAAGGGACACTATCGTAAGGTCGGCAAGGGAAAGGTCGTCCGTTTCCTTGTCAATGGCGTTCTGGGAAAGAGCCATTGCTATGGTTTCCTTGTTTGTATCAATGCCGTAAACGGTGTGGTTGGTGTGTTTTTTTATGGCTTTGCACATGGAGCCGCCGATAAGTCCGAGACCTACTGCCGTAATTATCATAGTTTTCATTCCTTTTTGCAATTAAAATATTAGCTTACACTTGAATTATACCACAAAATATGATATAATTCAAATACATAATATGAATAATGAATATAATTTTAATTTATAGCAAGTTTAATGGAGGCTTTCCAATGAGTATTAAAGCAGTAGTTTTCGACTTTGAATGAAATTTTGGAGGTGCTTAAATGATAAAGTTATTACCCTACGCAGATAAATATGAAACCATTGCAATTAATTACGTAATCTCTTTCTATGGCTTTCATTCCTCATTAAACGGAAAAACAGAATGTCCCGAATACATACAGGCAAAAGAAAATATTATTATGTGGACCTCTGAAGCGCATGAATTATATATAATTGAGGATATTGACAATCCTGTCGGATTTATTCATATTTGGTACAAGGGTGGAAATGTTGCTTGGATAGAAGATGTATTTGTCGATGAAGCTTATAGAGGTAAAGGAATAGGCAGTCAAGCAATAAATGCGGCAGAAGAAATTATCAAACATAAAGACGGATATAATGCTGTTTGTATAGATGTTGTTCCCCAAAATACTAATGCTTTAAGTGTTTATCACAAGCTGGGATATGATACTTTAAGTATGATCACAGTACGCAAAGAATTTGGTAGTAATTATCGTGAAGATATTGCCGACGTTCTTGGATATAAATTTAAGATATAAAATTTTCAATAACAGTTTGGAATGTTATTAAAAAATTGAGTTTGAGGTGATACTATGGAAAATTTATTTTTGGCAATTCCCGACAAGTCCCACGAGAAAGCCTATACGGAAATGATAAGCCGTTGGGAAGAAATCGAAACGAATATAAATCCGTCGCTGCTTGGCAGATACAGCGATAATAAAAAGCGTAACCTTACCTATGCCGAATGGCTCGCCTGCTGTGAGGACCACCGCACAACAGGCAGTATGCTTTCAACGGGCGTTCCTTGTACACTTTATTTTTTGATAAACGGTTCGGGAGAGATATTGGGCAGTATTGAGATAAATCACGCCAATACGCATAGGGGACATCTTCATGCGGGCATTGCTCCTTGGAACAGGGGCAGGGGGTATGGCAAAATCATGTTGAAGCTTGCTTTGGAGAAGTGCAGGGAAATGGGCTTCGACAAGGTGGAGATATGTACTCACAAAGACAATATCGGCGCAATAAAAACCATTCTTGGCAACGGCGGCGTACTTACAGAAGAATTTTTTGAAAACAATATTTGGAGCAACCGATATTCAATTGAATTGTAATTTACAGATGTGAAAGAAAGGAAAACAGCCATGATCTCGGAAAGCAACCTTAACCGATACCGCCTGTTCTGCGCCGTAGCGGAATGTGAAAGCATTTCCCGCGCCGCGGAGATAAACTATATCAGCCAGCCCGCCATAAGCAAGGCTATCACAAAAATGGAGGAAAGCCTCGGCACTCAGCTTTTCGTCCGCAACCACAGGGGAGTGACCCTTACCGATGAAGGCAGGCTTCTGTACGAGCAGCTTAAAACCGCCTTTGATATAATCCACGAGGGGGAGGACAAGCTCCGCCGTATCAACGAACTTGGTATAGGCAGGCTTCGTCTCGGAGCAAGCGCAATACTCTGCAAGCATATGCTGCTGCCGTACCTTAAAGGCTATATCGAGGAAAATCCCCACGTCAAAATAACGGTGGACTGCCAGTCCTCCGCAAAGCTTATCAGACAGCTTGCCGACGGAAGGATAGACGTCGCCCTTACGGTAAAGCCGGAAAATTTCTCGGACATAGGCTTCTACTCCCTCGGAGAGATCGAGGACGTTTTTGTTGCGACCCAAACATATATAAACAACCTCCACATCAGGGAGGAATCCGCGGTTTTCGAGAAAGCTAACATAATGCTTCTTGACGGCGAAAACGCCTCCCGTATGCATGTTGACCGCTATTTTGCCGAAAACGGTATCGTTCCCGAACACATTCTCGAAGTCAGCGGAATGGATATGCTTATCGAGTTCGTCAGGACAGGAATAGGCGTAGCCTGCGTTATAAAGAGCTTTGTCGAAAATGAGCTGGAGGATGGGAGTCTTGTTGAAATTCCGCTGACCGTTCCCATAAATAAAAGAGAGGTAGGCTTCGCGTACATGAAGAACGCAAAGCCCGCCCCTGCGGTTGAACGGTTTATGAATTTTTATGAGAATTATCCTTCATAAGCTTATATTCCATGCTGTCGATAAGAGCGGTAACGGACGCGTTTATAACGTCTGTTGAAGCTCCAACAGTGGTCCAGATGTCGTTTCCGTCGGTGCTTTCTATAAGTACTCGTACACTGGTTGCCGTAGCCGCGCTGCTGTCCATGATACGAACCTTATAGTCTGTAAGGTGTACGTCCGCGATGGACGGATAAAAAACGGTGAGAGCCTGACGCAGCGCCTTGTCGATAGCGTTTACGGGACCGTTTCCCTCGTCGGCGGCGATCTGGGTTTTTCCGTTTACGGCAATTTTAACGATCGCCGAGGAAGGATTTGGCATATCTCCCTCTTTTTCTCCGATGATCTTGAAGTAGCTTATTTCAAAGAAATTCTCGATCATTCCCAGATATTTTCTCACCAGAAGCTCAAAAGAAGCTTCGGCAGCTTCGTACTGATAACCCTTGAACTCCATGTCCTTGAGCAGGTCGATTATGGCTTTTGTTTCGGGACTTTCCTTTGTAAGCTCAGGAGCGACCTCGTTTATGCGGTGGAGGATAGCGGAGCGTCCCGCAACCTCTGAAAGCAGAATATTTCGTTTGTTTCCCACGGCTTCGGGAGGGATATGCTCAAAGCTGCGGGAATTTTTTTGTACACCGTCCGCGTGCATACCGCCCTTATGGGAGAATGCGCTTTTACCCACATACGGCATCGAACCCGCAAGCTTCATGTTGCAGATCTCGGCGATATACCTCGCAAGCTGAGTAAGCTTTGCTTCGCTTTCCTGAGGAACGCATTGTATGCCAAGCTTCAGCTGTAAATTAGCTATAACGCAGGACAGGTTTGTGTTTCCGCACCGTTCGCCTATGCCCGTGACTGTACCCTGAACCTGTAAAGCTCCTGCCTTTACAGCGGCAATGGAATTAGCCACAGCGCAGTCGGTATCGTTGTGACAGTGTATGCCGACGGGTATCTTCACGGTTTCCACTGCTTTTTTGGTGATCTCTGCGATCTCGTCGGGAAAGCAGCCTCCGTTCGTGTCGCAGAGCACTACCGCGGCAGCTCCCGCATTTTCCGCGGTAGAAAGGGTTTTCAGCGCGTATTCGGGATTAGCCTTGTAACCGTCGAAAAAATGTTCTGCGTCAAAGAAAACCTTTTTGCCTTTTTCCGTCAGGAACTTGATGGTGTCGGAGATCATATTCAGATTTTCTTCAAGAGTGGTGTTTATGATCTCAGTAGCGTGCATATCCCAGCTTTTGCCGAAAACGGAAACGTACTCCACGTTGGTTTCGGCAAGGGTACACAAGTTAGCGTCCTCCTCGCAGGAAATGTTTTTTCTCCTTGTAGAGCCGAATGCCACCAACTTTGAGCGTTTGGGCGGACATTCCTCCGCACGCTTGAAAAATTCAAGGTCTTTAGGGTTTGACGCGGGATTTCCCGCTTCGATAAAATCAATGCCGAAATCGTCCAGAGCCCTCATAACGTTTATTTTATCTTCGACGGAAAAATTCACGTTTTCTCCCTGCGCGCCGTCACGAAGAGTTGAATCGAATATCTGAACCTTTTTCATAACTGTAACCGTTCCTTTCTTAATGGTATGCAGAAAATCACTTTATTTCCAGTATCGGCTCTGCAATTGAAGCTCCTGCGGGAACCATTGGCAGAACGTTGATATCCATGTCGATAATGCAGTTGATAAGCACAGGCTTGTTAATTGCGATCGCTTTTTCAAGCACGGGACGGATATCGCTTTTCGTCCGTATCGTCATAGCCTCGATGCCGACCGCTTTTCCCAGCAGCTCAAAATCTGTGGGTTTTTCAAGAGTGGTCTGGGAAAAATGATTGTTGTAGAAAAGCTTCTGCCACTGACGTACCATACCCAGCACGCTGTTGTTGAACACAAGCTCAATAACGGGAAGCTGATATTTTGCAAGGGTGGTAAGCTCGTTCATGTTCATGTAGAAGCTTCCGTCGCCCGCGCAGTTCACCACTACCTTGTCGGGGTTGCCGACCTTACAGCCGATAGCCGCTCCCAGACCGTATCCCATAGTACCCAGTCCGCCCGACGAAGCAAAGCTTCTGGGATTGCGGAAATCGTAAAACTCAGCCGTCC
>JAAVHL010000130.1 GCA_014799735.1 Ruminococcus sp. | reverse complement strand
TTCGCACCGCAACAAGGAGGGGCGGTCGTGTTCGCCCCTCCTCGAAACGCTGTCGCGTTTCTCACCTCCTGCTCCGTTTCGGACGAAAGGAGATTTCGCCGCCTGCGGGCGGCGACCAAAGGGCTCCGCCCTCTGGACTTCTGCCAGCTGGGCTCAGCTGGACCAGCTGATGTCGGCGGCTTCGCCGCCTAAAGATTTGTTACATAGGGGTGGTGCGCTAAATCAAAATTTATATGCGAAGAAAATAACGTAACACAGTTTGTTTATAAAAAACTGTTGCATAACTCCGCGGCGTGTGGTATAATTTATCATGGCAAAAATATTAAATTGCGGAGGTCTTGGACAATGAAAAAAAATACGGTTAAAAAATTTTTATCGGCTGTTACAGCTTCTTTTATGCTTTTGTCGCTTTCGGGCTGCGGAGACAAGAACACGGCTGACGGCGGAGAGCCCGCAAACGGACAGTCTTCGGCTGCAAGCTCCGTGAACGACGAGATACGTGATATCCCGTCCACCGAGCTGGTCAAGGAGATAAAGGTCGGCTGGAGCCTCGGAAACACTCTCGATTCCAACGGCGGCACAGGCGTTGACAGCGAAACAAGCTGGGGCAATATCGTTACCACAAAGGAAATGATAACGACTGTAAAGGACGCAGGCTTCAATATTATCAGAATACCCACCACATGGGGTATCCACATGGACGAAAACAACGTTGTTGACGAGGCTTGGATGAACCGCGTTCAGGAGGTCGTTGACTACGCCTACAGTCAGGATATGTTCGTTATCCTCAATATCCACCACGAGGAATGGCACGACCCCTACTACGAGACGGAAGCGGAATCCACAGAAAAGCTGAAGGCTCTCTGGACACAGATAGGCACACACTTTGCGGGTTATGACGAGAAGCTCATTTTCGAGGGACTTAACGAACCCCGCAAGAGAAACACCGCTATGGAATGGAACGGCGGCGACGACGAGGGCCGCGAGGTGGTAAACCATTTTAACGCTGCATTCGTTGAGACCATAAGAGGTCTGGGCGGAAACAACGCAAAGCGTCACCTTATGATTCCCGGATACGCGGCAAGCTCAAGCGATTCCGCACTGAAAGCTATTAAGGTTCCCGAGGGAGACGACAAGATCATCATTTCCGTTCACGCCTATACGCCTTATGCGTTCGCGCTCAGCGATGACTTTTCCGCAAGAAAGTTCTCTCCCGACGATACCTCCGCAAATGATATTATTTATCTTATGGATACGCTGAAAACCACTTTCATTGACAATGGTACTCCCGTTATCATCGGCGAGTTCGGCGCAAGAGCCAAGGCTAACGAGGATATCCGCGCAGAATGGGCGACATTCTATGTAAGCAAGGCAAAGGAGATCGGCGTACCCTGCCTCTGGTGGGACAACGGCGCATTTTCCGGAAACGGAGAAAATTTCGGTATCCTTAACCGTTCCTCCTGCACATGGGAATATCCCGTCATTGTCGAGGGACTTATGAAAGGTCTCGAATAAGTCACATCTGCACGGCATATTTATATAGTATATGATTTATCCCCGAACGGTACGACGACCATTCGGGGATATGTTTCTCACTGATTTGAACCGTTATCCTTTGCGATACGCATTACCTGCACGTAAATTCCCGCCACAAGCTGATAAAGATCGGGAGGGATGCCCTGCCCCACGTTGAGCATGGTAAGCAGCGCGGTGGCTGAGTCGTCGCGGTAGATCGGCACGCCGTTCTCGTCGGCAAGATTGATTATCTTTTCGGCTACGTGACCGTGTCCCGAAGCAACAACGATAGGCGTGTAGTCCTTGTCGGGATTGTATCTGAGGGCTACCGCAGAGTTGCTGGGCTTCTTTCCTTTATATCCTGACATTCAGACCCGTCCTCCTTTCGTTCAGCTTGGGGAATATGTTCGTAAGATCCCGTCTTCTTTTCAGCGGTTCTATCATAATCCTTTCGGCATTGTAGCCGCAGGACGCCGCAAGCTCGGGCAGCATTTCCTTTATGGGAAGATAGTTTCTTTCCGTTCCCGCGGGACACAGCAGAGCCGCGTTGACCGATTTGCCGCGGACGTAAACCTCCAGCTCGAAGTAGCCCGCGTTCTCTATCTCAAAGCAGAGGAACAGATGGTTGTCGGACTCTCCCGTTGCGGGATCGCGGTCTGCGTCTGGGTCTGCCCACAGCTCGCCGAAGGCCTTCATGCCGTCCATATTCATAGGCACAAGGAAGTGCAGCAGCGGCGTGAAAACACCCGGCGCACTGAGAAGTCCCTGTATCATGTCGGGTCTGGTCATATCCGAAAGGGATTTCAGCGACGGATCGTTGATATTCTTTATAAGGAAGTCCAGCATATTTTCCATAGTCGTAGGCGGACGGTACTGTATGCCCTGTGCCTGTGCCATTTCGGAAAGAACAAGGTTTATACCCTGTGCAAGGATTATCTTCTTATCCATGTCATCGGCGCTGTTCACTATAACGCTGAGCCTGTCGATCAGGGAGTTCAGGTCGCGGGTCTTTTCAAAGTCACGCATAAGAGTGTTCAGCGCGCCTTTCATATTGTTCGGAACAAGCGGAGACAGCATTTTTTTCAGCAGCGCCGTTCCCTCCTGCAGGGTGACGTGTTCCTTCGGGGGAGCGGCTTCCTGTTCGGGAAGTCCGGTTTTTTCCGCCGTTTGTTCGGTGATGTTTTCCTCCGCGGCAGCTTCGTAATTCTCATCTGGTACGTTAAGCTCCTCTGTGATCTTGCTGAGCTCCTCGGAAAGCTGCTCGGCGGATATGCTTTCCAGACCGCCGTTCACCGCCTCTGCAAGCCTTTCGGTAAGCATTGTCATTGAACGCTGCGCCGAAGCCGAGGGATTATTCTTTAGCGCGGCAAGCTTTATATCGGCTGGGAGACGGGAGTTTTCCACAAATTTTGTAAACAGCGCATTAAGCTTGTCGGCGGTCTCCGCGTCGGGAGCCATGTTCAGCACCGCCTGAAAGCTGTCACCCAGCGCGTAGGAATCGCCGTTGAACCGTGAAAGATTATATGTGATCAGTGACAGCAGGTTCTGAGTGCGGTCGCTGAGAAGCAGACTTTTCTCAAGATAACCCACAAGGGCAAGGATGTCGTTTTTCACCTCACCGAAGTTTTCCGCGGAGAGCCTGTCGGCGGTCTGCATAAGCAGATTTACTATCTCGCGGCTCTGGGCGGCTTCGCCTGCAAGGTACCGCAGCGAGGTGGATATGGAGGTTATGATGTCGTCCCGCGCTACGGACGAGGAAGCGGCTTTAAGGAAGTCCAGCACCGCAAGGCTGACCTCTTCTCCCGCAGGAGTTCCCGCAAGCTCCGCGACCATATCCTTGATAGCGCCCCAAAGCTCGCCGCTGAACATTGTCGCCTCGTCCTGCTGACGGATAATATCGTTCATAAGCTCGTTGGGGGCAAGAAGTATCTCGTTGGCAAATTCAGTGACCTTGTTGAGAAGCTCGGCGTTTCCCGCCGCTCCCAGAGCCGAAAGCGTGTTTGAGCCGAGCACGCCCTTAAGCAGCGCCGCCGCAAGAGCGGGGTCTTTTGAGATAGCCGTCTGTATCTGCGGCAGCCCCGCGCCCGCCTGATCCTTGAGATTCTGTTCGCCCAGCTGTTCGTCGCGTGTATTGGTCTTGTTGATGTAATCGACGTTGCCCAGATCGAAAACCTGTTCGGGGGCCTGAGGCTTAACGCTGGTATTGAGATTATAGTCTTTCGGTGCGACGGGAGTGGTTACTCTTAACAAGTCTGACATACGCGCCATTCCTTTCCAGAAATTAACAAATAATTATAAGGGATATTTTCCCAATAATATCAAAAAATGACAATTTTTTTGGTTTTTTACCTTTTTTTGTGCTATTTTGTTAAAAATGAACGAAAATCCACCTAAAAATTTTTCCGCTTTATTCTTATTATATTACATTTTTGTCTTGAAGTAAAGAGTTTTTTATAGTATAATTAAAAATATACTATAGAATATTATGGCGTGTTGTAGCATTTTTACAGCATAGGGGGTATCCGCCGCGGCGGCAGTGTTATCCTCGCGCAGGTTTCTTATAGCAGATGTTACATCAATTAACCCTGTAAGGGGATAAACTGATAGGTAGGTGTTTTTATGGCAAAATTTGAAGCAGGAATGGAAGCAATGGCGGATATGTACGTCTTTGAAACAACGTCGCTTCTTGAACAGCTGGACCAAATTCTGATGAAAACTGAAAACGAGAGCAGCTTTGCGGAAGAGGATATCAACGAGATCTTCCGTACCATGCACACTATTAAGGGTTCTTCCGCCATGATGGGACTCGAAAATATGTCTAAGCTCGCTCACGCCATCGAGGATATGTTCTACATTATCCGAGAGGATCATCCTGTGATCACTTCAATGGAAACGCTGTATGACATCATTTTCAGCGCGTCCGATCTCCTGAAGGCTGAGATCGAAAATCTCCAGGAGGACGAATACACTCCGACAGATTTTACCGAACAGATGAACAAGATCGAGGACTTCGCCGCCGTTCTTAAGGGCGCACCTCCCGCTTCCGGGGAAGCGGCCGCACCGGCAGAAGCTGCTCCCGCCGCTCCCGCCGCTCCCGCTGCAGAACCCGCAGGCGCTGCGGCTCCCGCACCGGCAGCTGCTCCTGCGCAGCCTGTGTCTGCGTCCGGACTGACAACAGTAAAGGTATTCTTCGAGGACGACTGCAAGATGGAAAATCTCCGCGCTCTGCTGGTCATCAACAGAATATCCGAAAGCTGCGCAGAGCTTGAATACATACCCGAAGACATAGAGAACAACGGCGATACAGCCCAGACTATTATAAAGGACGGCTTCCTTGTTAAGTTCCGTCCCGCTCATGGCGCGTCTACCGAGAGTATTATGGAGACTATCCGCACAACGGCAAACGTAAAGAACTGCGAAGTTATCGAGCGCGGTTCCGAGGCTGCGGCAGGCGATCCGTCCGGCAACGTCACAACGGTGCGCGTTCACTTCGACGACGACTGCAAGATGGAAAATCTCCGCGCCCTGCTGGTAGTGAACAATGTAAGAGACGTCTGCGAGGATGTTACATTCGAGCCCGCAGATATCGAGGACAACGCCGATACCTCCAAGATCATCGTGGATGAAGGCTTCGTGGTACGCTTCAAGTCGGATAAGCCTCAGATGGTTCTTCAGGTGATCGAGGGTACTCCCAGCGTTAAATCCTATGTTGTAGAGGAAGCTCCCGCTCCGGCTGCACCTGCCGCTGCTCCGGCTGCCGCTCCCGCACCTGCCGCCGCTCCGGCTGCCGCACCCGCACCTGCCGCCGCTCCCGAAAAGAAAGCGGAAGCTCCCAAGCCTGCGGCAAAGAAAGCCGAAGCTCCGAAACCCGCTGCCGAAAGCGCTCCCGCTGCCGGCGCAGCAAAGGGCGGCGTGAAGCAGTCCCTTATCTCGGTAAATCTGAACAAGCTGGACGTGCTTCTTGACCTGGTAGGCGAGATCGTTATCACAGAGGCTATGGTTACTTCCAATCCCGACCTGAAGGGTCTGAGACTGGATAACTTCCAGAAGTCCGCAAGACAGCTGAGAAAGCTTAACAGCGAGCTTCAGGACGCGGTTATGTCAATGCGAATGGTTCCCATTTCGGGAGCGTTCAATAAAATGACCCGTATCGTCCGCGATATGAAGGTCAAGCTGGGCAAGGACGTTGAACTTATCTTCGAGGGCGAGGAGACCGAGGTTGACAAGTCTATCATCGACCAGCTCAACGACCCGCTTATGCATATGGTAAGAAACTCCATGGACCACGGCATCGAGGAAAATGTTGAGGACAGAATTGCGGCGGGCAAGTCTCCCAAGGGTAAGATCACCCTTTCAGCATATAATGCTTCGGGAGAAGTTATCATTGTTATCGCCGACGACGGTCAGGGCATTGACCCCGAAAAGGTTCTTGCAAAGGCTGAAAGAAACGGTATCCTTACCAAGCCCGCAAGCGAGTATTCCGAGAAAGAGATACTCAATATGATCATGCTCCCCGGCTTCTCCACAAACGAGCAGGTTACGGAGTACTCCGGAAGAGGCGTGGGCATGGACGTTGTTAAAAAGAACATCGAAAAGATCGGCGGAAGCGTTTCCGTTGACTCCAAGTTCGGTCAGGGCTCAAGCTTCATTATCAAGATTCCCCTGTCGCTGTCTATTGTGGACGGTATGGAAATTTCCGTGGGCAGCTCGATATTTACTATCCCTATCAATTCTATCCGCCAGTCCTTCAAGGTTCAGCCCAATCAGCTCGTAAAGGATACCACAGGCAAGGAAATGATAATGGTATACGGCGAATGCTACCCGCTTATCAGACTGTATCAGCTCTATGATCTGAAGCCGAATACGGAAGACGTGTTCGACGGTATAGTAATACTTGTGGAGACGGACGGCAAGAGCGCGTGCATCTTCGCTGACGAGCTTATCGGCGAGCAGCAGGTCGTTCTCAAGCCTTTCCCTGCGCTCCTCGGAAATTACAACATAAAGCAGTACGGAATGAGCGGCTGCTCGATCCTCGGCGACGGCTCTATCACGATCATCATAGACGTGAGCAATATTATCAGCGATTTCTGATTTGCTTCGCTGTAGGCGTGTGCATTTAAGAGGACAGACCGGCTGCGGCTGCGCCTGTCCTATATAGAAAGGAAGGTCTCAAATGGCAGAAAATACCACAGCTTCAAGATCCGCCTATACCGCGGACGGAGTTGAAATCCTCTTTTTCAATATCGGCGAAAGCAGCTACGGTATCGAAATAAAGTATGTTCAGGAAATCATTAATATTGAACAGATCACTGTTGTCCCTAAAATCCCCGACTACATCAAGGGTGTTATCAATATACGCGGAAAGGTAGTTCCGATCATAAGCGTGAGAAACCGCTTCGGTATGGAGGAGATCCCTTACGACGACAGAACCTGTATCATCGTTCTCCAGTTCGACGACGGCGATCAGGTGGGAATTATCGTAGACAGAGTTCAGGAAGTTCTCATTGCAAAGCCCGGAGATATCAGCAAGGCTCCCGATTCCAAGAACGTGAACGCAAACCGTTACATCAAGTCTATCATTGAGATCGAGGGCGACATCAAGCTGCTTCTGGACTGCGACAAGCTTATTACAGATTGATCGGAGGTTTGGATAATGCTTAAACTTACAGATGATGATTTTAACCGTTTGGTTGCGTACATGAAAAAAAATTACGGCATAAATCTTGATAAAAAGCGTATCCTTATAGAGGGAAGACTTTCCAATATGGTGACGCAGCGCGGCTTCAAAAGCTTCAAAGAGTTTATTGATTTCGCTTTCGCCGATAAAACGGGAAACGAAACCATGCAGCTTGTCAACAAGCTTACCACGAACCACACCTTTTTCATGCGCGAACCCGAGCATTTCGAGTTCCTGAAAAGCACTATAATGCCCCAGATGGAAAAGGAAAACGCTGCTACGCGCACGCTGAACTTCTGGTGCGCGGCTTCCTCAACGGGACAGGAGCCATACACGCTGGTAATGACTATCGACGATTACCTCGGCACAAAGGCTTCCGCATGGAACGTTAAGCTGCTTGCCACCGATCTGGATACCGAGGTGCTTAAAACGGCACAGGCAGGTATCTATACGATAGATATGCTTAAGGACGTTCCCAAGCACTGGATGACGAAGTACTTCACCAAGCTTCCCGACGGACGCTATCAGGTCATAGACAGGCTCCGCAAGCAGATCACCTATAAGCAGTTCAATCTTATGGACAAAATCGTTGCTCAGCGTCCCTACGACTTTATAAGCTGCCGCAACGTTATGATCTATTTCGAGCAGGAAACCAAAAACGCTCTTATCGAACGCTTCTACGACGTTACCAGAGAGAACGGATATCTCTACATAGGTCACGCGGAAAGCGTTGGAAAGAACACCCGTTACACCTATGTTAAACCGGCGGTCTATAAGAAAATTTCCAACAAGCCTGACGGAGCGAAATCCTACGCCGGAAGAATTACCAAATAAAAAGGCAAAGGAGCGCCCCGTATTTACGGAGGCGGTGTGATATGAATAATACCATTCAAAACAAAAAAGTCAAGGTTCTCATTGTTGACGACTCGGCTATGTTCCGTACTTCGGTCATAAAGGGTCTTGAAAGTACGCCGAATATCGTTATTGTCGGCGAAGCCTCGGACGCTTTTGAAGCACGCGACAAGATACGCGAGCTTAAACCCGACGTCCTCGTTATGGACGTTGTTATGCCGAAAATGGACGGTCTTACGTTCCTGAAACAGCTTATGGAGCAGTACCCGGTGCCCTGTATCATAATGTCGGGTACGGCAAGCGAGGCTTCGGCTCTCGAAGCGGGCGCGGCGGGATTTCTCAAAAAGCCCCGCGTTCCCTCAGAGTACAAAACGTTCTCCACTATTCTGGGAACAAAGATAATCCTTGCTGCAGGCAAGCCCGTGCAGAAACCTGTCACATCAAAGGCTGCGCCTAAAACAGGCGTTGACGGTCTTGTACCCGTTATAGGTTCGACAGGCGCAAAAGTAGGAAAGGTCATGCCGAATATCCCGTCAAGAGATGATATCGCGGGACTTCAGCAGAGAACTCGCGAGGGCTATATCGTTGCTCTCGGAGCTTCCACAGGCGGTACGGACGCGCTGGAATGTATAATAAAATCCTTCCCCGACACCATGCCCCCCGTGCTGGTGGTACAGCATATGCCTCCCGTGTTTACAAAGATGTACAGCGAACGCCTTGACAAGTGCTGCGCGGTACACGTCAAGGAGGCTCAGGACGGCGACAGGCTCACCGAGGGCGTATGCCTTATCGCGGCGGGCGGTTACCATATGGAGCTGAAAAAGGACGTAAAAGGCTATTTCGTCAAGTGCTATCAGGGCGAAAAGGTTTCGGGACACTGTCCTTCGGTTGACGTGATGTTCACAAGCGTTGCGGACGTGGCTGGCAAAAAGGCTATTGGAGCTATCATGACAGGCATGGGCGCGGACGGTGCAAAGGGTATGAAAAAAATGCACGACAAGGGCGCATACACCATTGGTCAGAACAAGGAGACCTGTATTGTTTACGGTATGCCTATGGAGGCTTACAAGCTTGGTGCTTGCTCCGAACAGCAGCCATTGGAGAATATCGGCAAGGCTCTTTGCAGACATCTTACCGACGGCTGGAAATAACGAATAATTAAAGGCAAGAGATCTCGGTCTCTTGCCTTTTTTCGTAAAGTGCAAATTAAAACAAAAAGAGGCAAGAGCCGAAACCCTTGCCTCTCGCTTTTTATTCTGTTATATTAGTACATTCCGCCTGCGGGCATTGCGGGAGCAGCGGGAGTTTCCTCCTTGATGTCTGCAACAAGGCTCTCTGTGGTAAGAACCATAGCCGCAACGGAAGCCGCATTCTGGAGCGCGGAGCGTGTTACCTTGGTGGGGTCAACGATACCTGCGGGGATCATGTCGCCGTAAGTCTCGTTGTAAGCGTCGAAGCCGTAGCCGATCTTTCTGGAGCGTAAGATCTTGTCGAGGATAACGCTGCCCTCTAGACCTGCGTTAGCGGCAATCTGGCGAACGGGTTCTTCAAGTGCTTTGAGAACGATAGCCGAGCCTGTCTTTTCGTCGCCTGTGAGAGAAGCGGTAAGCTTTGCAACCGCGGACATAGCGTTTACGTATGCAACGCCGCCGCCTGCAACGATACCTTCTTCAACGGCAGCCTTTGTAGCAGCGAGAGCGTCCTCAATGCGGAGCTTCTTTTCTTTCATTTCGACCTCGGTAGCTGCGCCAACCTTGATAACGGCTACGCCGCCGCTGAGCTTGGCAAGTCTTTCCTGAAGCTTTTCCTTGTCGAAATCGGAAGTGGTGGTCTCGATCTGAGCCTTGATCTGACCGATCCTGTCCTTGATAGCCTTCTTATCGCCTGCACCGTCAACGATGATGGTGTTTTCCTTTGTAACCTTGACCTGCTTAGCGCGTCCGAGCTGAGATACTTCGGTATCCTTAAGCTCAAGACCGATCTCCTCGGAGATGACCTGACCGCCTGTGAGGATAGCGATATCCTGAAGCATTTCCTTGCGTCTGTCACCGAAGCCGGGAGCCTTTACAGCAACGCAGGTAAATGTGCCGCGGAGCCTGTTTACGATAAGTGTGGACAGAGCCTCGCCCTCAACGTCCTCGGCAATGATAACAAGCTTCTTGCCGCTCTGAACAATCTGTTCCAGCAGAGGGAGAATTTCCTGAATGGAAGATATCTTCTTGTCTGTGATAAGCAGGTAAGCGTCGTCGATAACAGCTTCCATCTTATCTGTATCTGTAACCATGTAAGGTGTGATATAGCCGCGGTCGAACTGCATACCCTCAACGACCTCGGAGTATGTCTCGGCAGTCTTGGATTCCTCAATGGTGATAACGCCGTCTGCCGTAACCTTATCCATAGCCTCGGCAATGAGCTTTCCTACGTTCTCGTCGGCGGAGGAGATAGCCGCAACGCTTGCGATATCGTCCGAGCCCGCAACGGGTGTGGAATTAGCCTTGATGGACTCAACAGCCGCGTCAACAGCCTTAGCCATACCCTTCTTAACGATCATAGGATTTGCTCCTGCGGCAATGTTCTTCATACCCTCGCGGATAAGAGCCTGTGCAAGCAGGGTAGCGGTGGTTGTACCGTCGCCCGCAGCGTCGTTTGTCTTTGTGGCAACTTCCTTAACGAGCTGTGCGCCCATGTTCTCGAAAGCGTCCTCAAGCTCGATCTCCTTTGCAATGGTAACGCCGTCGTTTGTGATAAGGGGAGCGCCGAATTTCTTGTCCAGAACAACGTTTCTGCCCTTGGGGCCGAGAGTGATCTTAACAGTGTCCGCAAGCTTGTCAATGCCCGCCTGAAGAGCCTTTCTCGCGTCCTCGCCGTAAATAATATCTTTAGCCATAATAAAAACTCCTTTTCAAATACAAATAGTATAAATCGTATTATTCAACAACAGCCAGTATATCGTCCTGACGGAGGATAGTATACTCAACGCCGTCAACCTTGACCTCAGTGCCGCTGTACTTGGAAATAAGTACCTTCTGACCCTTTTTAACGAACATCTTGACTTCCTTGCCGTCAACGACGCCTCCGGGACCTACTTCAACGATCTCAGCGATCTGGGGCTTTTCTTTAGCGCTGCCTGCGAGGATAATGCCGCTCTTGGTGGTTTCCTCCGCCTCGGTCATTTTAATAACAACTCTGTCAGCAAGCGGTTTGATTGTCATAATTAAAGACTCCTTTCAGTATATAAAATATAGTTTTAAACAAATCGTAGAAAATCCGACACCGTTTGGGACGCTTTCCGCTGAAAAGATCAGGTTTTAGCACTTCGGACTTCCATGTGTTAGCACTCATTCTTTTTGAGTGCTAATTATATTTTAGCAGTATTTCCGCAGAAATCAAGTCTTTTCATAAGATTTTTATATATTTCGGCGTATTGAACAAAAACAGGCAAACAAATTTACCGAATTTGTCAATTTCCATAACGGAAATCAAGCTCAGTCAAGCGGACATTAATAATGACGCAGGAAAAATATTTGCCCCGAAAATAAGCGCAGACATATTTGTGACTATCCTAAAAATGAATTTTTTATTTGCATTTTATAATTATAAAAACAATATTTTGTTAAATTTACAATTTGTACATATGTAGGACACTAAAAATTTATATGTTGTATGGCTTGTTTTGGTATAATTAATTTGTCTAATTATTTAAAAGTACAGAGTTGCAAGTCCATATGCATGACCGTTTTTCAGACAGGAAAACGCAGCCTCCTCTTTCGGCGTTCCGTCTCTCGGGATCCATTCGGAAACGGGGAGAACAAGATCCGCAGCTTGAAGCTTTTCAAGCGTTTGCATAACGTTGTATGGCGGCGGCAGATTGTCAGACATTAGTATAAGTGTATACGGCATTTGAAAGGATGGTCTAATATGTCATTGGGAAAAGTTTTGGTCGTTGACGACGATAATAATATCTGCGAGCTGCTCAAGCTCTATCTTGAAAAGGAGGGCTACGGCGTTATCACCGCTCATGACGGCGATGAGGCTGTGGTCAAGTTCAACGCTCTCAAGCCCGACGTGGTGCTCCTCGATATCATGTTGCCCGAGCTGGACGGCTGGCAGGTGTGCCGCGAAATAAGAAAAAAATCAAACGTGCCCATAATCATGATAACCGCCAAGAGCGAGACCTTCGACAAGGTTCTCGGTCTGGAGCTGGGTGCGGATGACTATATCGTTAAGCCCTTCGATACAAAGGAAGTCATCGCCAGAATTAAGGCGGTTTCCCGCCGTATCGGTCAGTCAAGCACCGAGTCGGAGGTCAAGGAGGTCCGCTACGACAAGCTGGTTGTGAACATGACCCGCTACGAGCTCCGCGTTGACGGAAAGGTAATGGACACTCCTCCCAAGGAGCTGGAGCTGCTGTTCTATCTGGCTTCAAACCCCAACAGGGTATACACCCGCGACCAGCTTCTCGACGAGGTATGGGGCTTCGAGTACTACGGAGATTCCAGAACTATCGACGTACACATAAAGCGTCTGCGTGAAAAGCTTGAGGGAGTTTCCGACAAGTGGGCTCTCAAGACCGTATGGGGCGTAGGCTACAAGTTTGAGGCGGAAGAGGACGCAAATGCGTAAAAGTATTTTTACCGATTTTTTCTGTCTGTGCGCCGCGGTGTTCATATCGGCGGTGATCTGCATAGGCACGGTTCTGCTGCTGGTGTCTGAGGAGCATTACAAATCAAACAGATTTAATTATCTTTCGGTAAAATCGGAAACGATCATCAATACCGTGCGCGGGTCGATCGCGGAAAACGGCGGTCTCGATACGGCAAAGCTGTCGGAGGCGCTTGCGCCGCTGTCCGATACCCTCGATACGGATATTACACTGACTGATCCAGACGGCGTTGCTTTGGTATGCTCCGAGGCATCGCCGTGTTCTCATACCGACAAGAAAATCAACCCGCAGGCAATAAGCCGTATTACGGAGGACGGTGCGTCCGAGCTGAGCAATTTCAACGGCTACTATGAGGACAGCAGCTTTGTATTTGCACAAAAAATAAATATTGAGGTTGAGACTTATATTATCCTTATAAGGCTGAGGTCGAATACGCTTACCGGACATATGCTCACGCTTGTGGCGGCGCTGATAATTTCATCGGTGCTTATACTTTCTGTGGCGTTTACCATAATATACACCGCGTCAAGACGGCTGCTTTCCCCGATACGGGAGATGACAATGGCGGCGCAGCGTTTCGGAGAGGGTGACTTCTCGAAAAAGCTCTATGTGACCGACGATAATGAGCTGGGATATCTTGCCACTCAGCTTAACGACATGGCAAACTCTCTGGAGCAGCTTGAGGAAACAAGAAAAAGCTTTATCTCCAACGTTTCCCACGAGCTTAAAACGCCTATGACAACTATCGGCGGCTTTGTGGACGGCATACTGGACGGCACTATCCCCGAAAGTCAGCACAGGCACTATATGAAAATAGTTTCGGCAGAGGTGGGCAGACTTTCACGGCTCGTCAGGTCAATGCTGAATATATCCAAATACGAGGCGGGGGAGCTGAAGCTTTCCACCGAGGACTTTGATATCCTGCCGGTAATTTTGCAGACCCTTACAAGCTTTGAAAAAAACATTGATGAAAAGAACATAGATATACAAATACAAGATGCGGACGGCTGCCGCATAAACGCCGATCCCGACCTTACGGGTCAGGTCGTTTATAACCTTATCGAAAATGCCGTTAAATTTGTGAACAAGGGCGGGTACATAAGGTTTTCGTTCAGCGCGGACGGCGATATGTGCAGCGTTTCAATCAGAAACAGCGGCGATGGTCTGAAAGAACAGGAGATATCAAAGGTTTTCGACCGCTTCTACAAAACCGACGAGTCCCGCGGCATCGACCCGGGAGGCGTGGGTCTGGGGCTTTCCATAGTAAGCTCCATCATCAAGCTTCACAACGGAAAGATTGTGGTTTCAAGCGAACCCGATCAGTACACCGAATTTACGTTCAGTCTCAGAAAGGCCGAAACTGACCGCAGATAAACATTTTACGGAGGTTTTATGGATAACAATTTTGACGAAAACATGACCGCTGCACAGGCGCCGCAAAACGGAAACGGCGCAGAATCCAAATCAACGGATACCACGTCGGCTGCGGGAAATGATATTTCAGAACAGTCTGACGGCTTCCATCAGCAGGTGAAGGATTTGCAGGACACGGTAACTGACGGCTCCTTTGCGGAGACAGGCCGGGACACGCAGTCCGTCCAGACGCAGCAGCCCGTTCCGCCGTCGGAGAATCAGTTTTCAGGGCAATATGTACAGCAGACACAGCAGATGCAGCCGTCTCCGACAGGGCAGTACGGTCAGTTTCAGCCGCAGGATATGCAGCAGCCTCAGCAGTTTCAGCATCCTGATCAGCAGGGTCTCGGAGGCGCGCCGCAGGGCTATGGCATGAATTATCAGCCTCAGTTCGGTCAGCCTGCACAGGGAGGACAGTTCGGTCAGCCCGTACAGCCTGCACAATTCGGTCAGGGAGTATACCCTCAGCCCGATCAAAATATGCAAAACGCGCAGCCGAAAAAAAAGCGTTTTTCGGGGGGCTGCTTGTGGAGCCTTATCGGAGCTGTAATAGTTATGTTCGGAGCTGTGGTGTTCTTCGCGGTTAAGATCGCGTCAGCCGCCGAAACGAAAAGCGTTCCCGACAGCGGAAATGTGGGCAGGTACGACGATCTTGCCGAGACGCAAAAGGCAGAGCACGTTGTTATAAACATTCCTACAGCGGATAAGCCGAAGCTTGACGACGCCGACTATGCCGACAGGGACACGGGACTTCTTACCTCGGTGGGAGTGGCAAAGGCAATTCTTCCGTCGCAGGTGAAGATAAAGGTTTTTGACGATATCCCCTACGCGCCGATCTCGTCGGGTTCGGGAATAATCCTTACCGAGGACGGTTACATTCTTACCAATGCCCACGTGGTTGACGGCGCAAAAAAGCTTTCTGTGGGCTTCTACGGCGACAGCGAGAGCGAAGCGGTCGTTGTGGGCGTTGACAAAAAAAGCGATCTTGCGGTAATAAAGGTAAACAAAACGGGGCTTACTCCCGCTCAGATAGGAACGTCCTCAAACCTTGAGATAGGCGAGGAGGTAGCCCTTGCAGGCGCGGGAGGCGGCTTTGAAAATACCGTAACCTACGGTCACGTTACCGGTTTGGGACGGGAGATAGATACCGACTACATCAGCAGCTCCACCATAAGCTGTATCCAGTCTGACGCGGCTCTCAATCCGGGAAATTCGGGCGGCGCGCTTGTCAATATGTATGGACAGGTGGTGGGCGTTGCGGTGGCTCTGATGAACCACGAGACCTATGAAAATATCGGCTTCTGCATTGCGATAGACGACGCAGTACCTATTGCGGAGGAGCTTATCGCCCACGGATACGTTTCCACGCGGACAAGGGTGGGCATAACCTATATGTCTATCGGAGACGCGGCTGCAAGCGGCTACGGCATACCTGCGGGACTTTGCGTAATGGAGATCGACACACGAAGCGGAGCAGCTTTTGCGGGTCTGAAGCCCTATGACGTTATAACTCACATAGACGGTCAGCGGGTGTTTGGTGCAAGCGAGATCGCCGACATTCTGGCGGATAAAGTCCCCGGAGACGTTATTACTATCTCGGTGTTCCGCAAGGAAGTAACTGGAGAAACGGATATTTTCGAGACGGAACTGGAGCTTACCGCGGATACGTCGTCCATATCGGGCTACGGCGTCAGCAGCGAAACCGAGGACTTCTTCGGCAGAGATATTATTAAGTAAATATTAAAGCGGCGGATATTTTCGTGTACCTCGGAAATGTCCGCCGCTTTTTCGGAAATAAAAAAATTTTTTTGGAAATATGCAACGCCTGCGGGAAAAATGCGGTATTATATATGAGTAAGATTTTTTTCGGAACGGCTTTCCTGCCCCCGAAAATCTTGCTGCTGACAGGACAAAAGGAGGGAACAAAGTGGAGGATAAGCAAATAATAGACCTGTTTCTGAACCGCGACGAAAACGCTGTCAGGCAGACGGAAATTAAATATTCGGGGTATCTGCTGACGATCGCGCTGAATATTCTCGGAAACAGAGAGGACAGCGGCGAATGCGTAAACGACACATATTTCAAGGCGTGGAATTCGATACCGCCCCATCTGCCCGAACGTTTGCGGTACTATCTTGGAAAGATAACGAGGGAGCTTTCCATTGACCGTCTGCGGAAGAAACTAAGCGCAAAGCGGGGCGGTACGGAATACGAACTGTCTCTGGACGAGCTGGAGGAGTGCGTTCCGCAAAACGGTACTCCAGAAGAGGCGGCGGAAATTTCCCTGCTTGCGGAAACCATAGGCGTATATTTGCGGAATTGCGGTGTGGAAATGCGGAACGTTTTCATGCTTAGGTATTATTTCTGCGACAGTATCAAGGCCATTTCCGAAAGCTGCGGAATGAGCGAGTCAAAGGTGAAAAGTATGCTTTTCCGCGCCCGCGAGGGATTGCGGAAGCACTTGGAAAAGGAGGGATTTTCGGTATGAGAAAGTCAGAGAAAATAAGCGACGCGATAGGTCTGGTGGACGAGGAGATCGTTGCCGAAGCCGAGGAAATAAGGCTGAACGGAAATGAAAAAAATTCTGCCGCAAATACACGGCTCGGAAAAAAAGTCTGGATACCAACAGTCACTGCGGCGGCTTGCGCGGCTGTGATCTGCGGCGCGCTGGTTCTCGGCGGCGGGGACAGCGGAGACATTTCAACGGACGGTTCGGAAACATCGTCTCTCGGTACGCTTGAGGGTGTTGACGGTGACGAAGGAAACCTGTTATACCTGTTCGCTCATGTGGAAACACTTGCGGAAGCCGAGTACCCCGTAATGGCGAAATATCCCAACGAAGATGACTGCTTTGACGAGAACGGCGTCTGGCAGGACGAGCTTGCCGCCCTGTACTATTATCCTTGGGAGGAACAGGGCGTAGAGCGCAGGCAGGCGGGAAGTCTGCTTGTTTATGACAGCCTTACGGGCTTTGTAATGTCAACGTCAAATGAGTTCCTGACGGGTTCGGACGGGGAAAACCGCGTGTATTCTCCGGGAAGCGCCTATATGGCTCTTGCAATGCTTGCGGAGACCACTGACGGAAACAGCCGCTGTCAGATACTTGATCTGTTTGGAGCGGACAGCATAGAAGACCTGCGGGAGCAGGCGGAAAATATGTGGAAAGCAAACTACCGCAACGACGGCGCGACCACCTCGGTGCTTGCAAATTCCCTGTGGTTAAACGAGGACGTGAATTTTAACAGTGGGACGGTCAACAGGCTTGCGGACAGCTACCGCGCCTCGTCCTACCGCGGTGATATGTCCTCGGAGGAAATGACCGCCGCCCTCAGGGATTGGCTCAACGAGCAGACAGGAGGGCTTCTGGGCGACGCAGTGGAAAATGTTTCGCTTGACCCCGAAACGGTTATGTCCCTTTGCTCAACGGTTTATTTCCGCGCGAAGTGGGACTATCAGTTCTCGGCGGCGAATAACGAATTTAAGACGTTCCACGGCCCCGACGGGGATATCGAAACCGAGTTCATGAACAACACCAACGATTACGGGCCTTACTACTGGGGCGAGGATTACGGCGCGGTATATCTTGCGTTTGCGGACGGCGGCGGTATGTGGCTGATACTTCCCGACGAGGACAAGACCGTTGATGATGTGCTTGCTTCAAGTGAGTATCTGGACATGGTAAATACGGGCTACGGCTGGGAAAAATCGAAGTCGATAATTGTGCATTATTCCGTTCCAAAGTTTGACGTGTCCTCGGAGCTAACGCTTGCGGAGGGGCTGAAACGGCTGGGGATAACGGACGTTTTCGATTCCGACCTGTCGGATTTTACACCGCTTACAAATGAAGCGGACGGAATTTTCGTCTCGGACGCAAAGCAAGCCGCCCGCGTTCAGATAGACGAGGAGGGCTGTACTGCCGCGGCATTCACTCAGATGTTAGAAGCCGGAGCCGCGCTTCCCCCTGAGGACGAAATTTATTTCATGCTTGACAGACCGTTTGTGTTTGTAATAGAGAGCGACACGAAACAGCCGCTGTTTATCGGCACGGTCTATAACCCACTATAAAAAATACTGCACGTAGAAAACTAAACATTTCTACGTGCAGTATTTTATTTCAGAAGCTTTATTTTATCCATTGAAGCGAAATTCCTGTTGGTGTAGTATTCGTCCTCCGTGACCTCGCGGACTATCTCCACAAAGTCGGGAAGCTCTATCGCCGCGCTTTCCTCGGGAAGCTCAGCTTCCATAATTGCGTAGCCTGTCTCCACGGTGTTTTCAAAAACGTCCAGCTCGAACTTCAAGCCGCCGTAGGGTATCAGATACCGTTTCTTTTTCACCGTGTTGAGGATAGTGCGCTCTTTCAGACGCTCGTACTCCTCGGCAGTGATGTACCGCTCGTTTTCTATCCGTGACGCGGCGCTGCCCGTCCTTGCCTTTTCGGTGTAGATGAACCTGTCGTCAAGACGGCGTATACGTCCCTGAAAGCCGTTTTCGGGAGCAAGATAAGCCTGCTCTATCAAATGGTACGGATACTCTTTGATATGGTCGGGAATTTTCACAAGCCACCGCCGCTCTATCTCCAGAATGAGAAGCGTTCCGTCTCTTGCTGCTATCGCGCTGTCGCTGTAGAAATCGTTGCCCGTTATCTCCGCAATGACCTCAAACCCGTAGGTCTCTCCATTGCTTTCAAGTATCGCCGCTTCCTTTTCGTTTCTGTACAGCTTTATTCTGTAGCCGTCGCCGCCGCCAAGGTTTGCGGGCATTTTTATCAGAAATTTTTTTGCATAGTTTTCCATAGACTTCACCACTTAAACGGACAGCTCCGCGGTCTCACCCAGCATATCTTGGTTCGCGTCGAGAATGGGCTTTACGCAGCCGCTGACAAATTCCTCCACCTGCTGGGAGCTTCTTCCCGTAAAGCTTTCGGGTTTAAGGATAGCAGCCATCTCGTCGGCGTTGATCATGAAGTCGGGGTCGTTCAGGACGCGCTCTATCAGATCGTTTTCCAGACCCTCCTCCTTGACCTTTTTGCCCGCCTCCATAGCGTACTGTCTCAGCTTTTCGTGGAGAGCCTGACGGTCTCCGCCCTTTTTAACGGCGTCCATCATGATGTTTTCGGAAGCCATAAAGGGCAGCTCACGCATGACCCGCTGACGGATAACGTTGGGGTATACGACCAAATCGGCGGTAACGTTCAGCATGATGTTGAGTATAGCGTCCACTGCAAGAAAGCCCTCCGCAACGGAAATGCGCTTGTTTGCGGAGTCGTCGAGAGTTCTCTCGAACCACTGAGTACCCGCGGTAAAGGCAGGGTTAAGGGTGTCTATCATAACGTATCTTGCCAGAGCGGTAATTCTTTCGCAGCGCATGGGATTTCTCTTGTAGGGCATAGCGGAGGAGCCTATCTGATTTTTCTCAAAGGGCTCTTCCATTTCCTTGAAGTTCTGGAGGATACGCATATCGTTTGCAAATTTCATTGCGGACTGGGCAAGTCCCCCCAGTGTGGAAAGTATCTGCGAGTCCGCCTTTCTGGAATAGGTCTGACCCGAAACCGGGACAACCGCGTCGAAGCCCATTTCCTCGGCGATCATCTTTTCAAGCTCCTTTACCTTGTCGGTGTCGCCGTCGAAAAGCTCCATAAAGGAAGCCTGCGTACCGGTAGTACCCTTTGACCCCAGCAGCTTCAGGGACGAAATCCTGTACTCCAGCTCGTCCAGATCCATAAGCAGCTCGTTTGTCCAGAGGGTAGCGCGCTTGCCCACGGTGGTAAGCTGTGCGGGCTGCAAGTGCGTGTAGGCGAGGCAGGGCATATCCTTGTATTTCATTGCAAAATCGGAAAGCTGTGCGATAACGTTTATAAGCTTTCTCTTGACGATCTGCAAAGCGTCCCGCATGATGATAACGTCGGTGTTGTCGCCAACGTAGCAGGAGGTGGCGCCAAGGTGGATAATTCCCTTTGCGTTGGGACAGGCAAGTCCGTAGGCGTAAACGTGGGACATAACATCGTGGCGTACAAGCTTTTCACGCTCCTCGGCGGCTTTGTAGTCGATGTCCTCAATATGGGCTTCAAGCTCGTCCACCTGCTTCTGGGTAACTGGCAGACCAAGCTTCATTTCCGCGCGGGCAAGAGCTACCCAGAGCTTTCTCCATGTGGTGAATTTTTTGTCCGCGGAAAAAACGTACTGCATTTCCTTGCTTGCATAACGGGTGCAGAAAGGCGATTCGTAGCTGTTGTAATCAGGCATATCGGTAACTCCTTAAAAAGATATTTTTTCTTAGTATACCATATTTTTCAGCGGAATGCAACAGCTTCTTAAATAAGACCGCGCAAATAAATTTTATTTAACGCACTAACTATAGTCCACCCGTCAGGATGGAAAAGTTTCGTCCACCTTTTCAAAGGTGGCGAGGTCCACGGGGCAGAGCCCCTGGTCGCCGTCCGCAGACGGCGAAAGCCTTTTCGTTCCAAACGGAGCAGGAGGTGAGAAACGGCGAGAGCCGTTTCGAGGAGGGGCGAACACGACCGCCCCTCCTTGTTGCAGTACGCAGCACAGTAACCCTTGAAAACAGTCCAGTGGACTGTTTTCAACACGACAAGTCCCTATGCGGAATGTGCGCAAACGGAGGTTATT
>JAAVHL010000129.1 GCA_014799735.1 Ruminococcus sp. | reverse complement strand
GGTAACCCTTGAAAACAGTCCAGTGGACTGTTTTCAACAAACAAATTGTGGTTTGAATTTACAAGCATAGCTATAGTTTACTCCGTTCAAAACGTCACACTGTGACGTTTTGAAGATATGCTTTACTGCAAACCTCTCAAAGGAGGGGCGGTCGTGTTCGCCCCTCCTCGAAATGGCTCTCGCCATTTCTCACCTCCTGCTCCGTTTGGAACGAAAGGAGATTTCGCCGCCTGCGGGCGGCGACCAAAGGGCTCCTCGCCCTTTGGAAACCTCGCCAGCTGGGCTCAGCTGGACCAGCTGCATAAGGGGATTTTTCACTTTGCTCGTTTTTATATTTTATTGCTCGTCCGCTTCTTTCAGCGGGATATCGGTAACAAGCGTTCCGTCCGAGAGAAACATCGCAATTTCTCCCCCTCCGCAGATAAACACCGACATTAGCTCGTCTTCCCCCAGCTCGGGCGTGCTCATCATTGCCGAGACCATTCCCCTGCCGTTATAGTCGGGGTGATCTATCTCGTACACGGGAGCGTTCTCGCGGCGGTACAGCGCACCGTCAAATTCGGCGTAAACCTCGTTTATGTACTTGTCAATGCAGGGCTTCAAAAGCGGCTCGTCCGTCCTGACAAAATCCTCCGCTTCGTCGCTCCATTCCCATTTATACTCATCTATACGCGCTGAGAAAATTTTCCGCATATCTTCTATGGGAAAATTATTCTTGACGCGGAAATATTTTACGCCGTCCTGCTCTATGAAGCCGTCCTCCACGGTTTCGTTAAAATACTCGAAAACAAACTCCACCCTCGGAATATGACCCGCCGCTATGTCAAGCTTGGCCGTTTCAAAACGGACAGTGTGTCCCATATATGTTTCCAGCTGAGGCGGCGAATGACCTATCACAATATATTCCTTTCCCCGCGAATCAAGCCGCCAGCCCCGACCCTCGTCGTGTCTGAGGGAAAATATCGCGTATCCCCAGCCGTAACTGTGACTGTAGGGAACGCCCACTTCGGCAGTTTTCCCGTCGAAAAAGCGCACGTCAAAGTCGTTATAGTCGTAGCCGTTCATGCCCTTTGTTCCCATTGCGACAAGACGGTACACGCCGTCCTCCCGCTCCTCAAAAAGGGCGTCCTCGCCCGCCGCTGCGCCGAACAGCGTTTCGCCAAGCGACATATCTTCGCATACGCTTTTTATGTAGTCATCGGTATAGACCGTGCCGAAAAAATTAAGAAGCTGTTCCTTGTTCGTACCGAAATCACTGCTTATCCTTGTGCGAGTATAAGTGCTGTGGGAGCTGAAAGAATGCTCCTCGGCAAAAATATCCTCGCCGTAGTAATTGTTCAAATGAGCGTATCCCCACAGAGACTCCGCAAGGATTATCTTTTTCATATAGGGTCTGAGCCTGTCCTCAAGCTCGGCGTCACGCTTCTCCCTTTTCAGTATGGGAAGAAACACCGCAAGGTCTGCCTCTTCGGTAATGTAAAATTCCTGCCCGAAGTTTGGCTCGGGTTCGGGCTCGGTCAGACTTTCGGTAATACCCTCCGTCTCGCGGTAGGTCTCGTAGTAATCACCGTGGACGCTTACCCCGCAGGAGGTCAGCATTGCCGCCGACAAGACCGTAAGCAGTATTCTCGCTTTCACAGGCAGACCCTCCTTTGCTCTGCAATAAAAACCTCATAATAAAATTTTAACATAATAAAGATTACGATTCAACGGCGGCAAAATTACAGCTTGATTACAGTTTCGGAAAAAAATTACAAACCCATAACAGCACGGCTGTGCGGACAAGTCCGCGCCCTCGTTATAAAAAATGTGTTGAAAAAGGAAAAAATTTATGTTTTTTTATAAAAAGCTATCGCCAAATGCAATAATTTGTGATATAATAGCTAATGGCATGAAAGGCTGAGCCTGCTGAACAAAGTTCGGCAAACCCTTTGCCGCCGTTTATTGCAAGTATTGGCAGTTTTGTTTCCGAGACGAAAAATACTTTTGTATCATTATTTGCCTAAATGCGGCAGCATTTTTCCGCGCTCCGTAAAAGCGCGGAAAGCAGCAAAAGTGAAAGGAAAATCAACTATGACGACAGACTTTTTTACCACGCTTAAACAAATTTACGGCACGGCGGGAGTTCCTGCGGCGGTTGCCGATGAAAAACTGAATATTCTGTGGAGAAATTCCGTTGCGGAATCGTGTCGCGGCCCTCTTTCGGACGACAACGCGTCCCGCTTGTTTGAAAACGGCGTCCCCGCTTCGGGCGCGGTCTTCTATACCGAAGACGAGACGATACACCGCCTTAACGTCCTGAAAGCAAAGGACGCCGAGACCTCCTCACTGTTCTACATCATCGAACATATCGGAAGCGACGATCTGAAAACTCTGCTTGCTTCGCCCCACATCAGGGCATACATGACCTACCTTTGTGCGAGAATACGCGAATCGGTGGGAATGATAGCGGTCTCCGCCGACGAGATAGACGCTGCCGCCGCGGTTTTCGGCGCGGGCTGCGGAGAGGTGGCAAGTCAGCTCAATACTATCAATAAAGGTCTTATGCTTATCCTGCGGGAGGTCATCAATCCAGAACAGCTTTATTACGTCCTCGACCCCAGCTGCGACGACGTTACGATTTGCGTTGCCGACGAGATAGCTCAGGCTGTTTCCGACGCAAAGCGCGCTCTCGGAAGAACAGTGCGGGTTTCCTATACCACGGAAAAAGGCGTTTACACACGAATGAACCGCAGCGTTTTTGAGACAATAATATCGGACATGGCTCTGGAATGCTGCTGCGGAAGGCTTTATCCCGACGAGCTTGTTTTCAACTGTAAGACCGATAAAAGCTCGGGTTCGGAGAGGATAACCATTACCGTAAAAAGCGTAAACCGCTCGGGAAAGGAAAACGTCCCCTCAAAATTTGAAAGGGATAAAAGAGGAAGCAAGCTGTATTTCAACTACCTCTGCAACGTGCTGTGCGAAAAATACGGCGCGGAATTTACCCGTCAGGAGCTTGCGGACGGCTATTTGTGCAGCATAACCCTCGGCTCGGTGGGTCTGGACAGGCACATTGTAATGAACGGTTCAAAGTTTGCCATACACCCCGCGCGGTTTTGTACCATGACGCTTTCCCTTGCGGAGCATCACCTTGAGGAACGGTACAAGCTTATCGACATTGACGGTTCGGAGGAGCCCTCAGGCGAGTAAGCGGACGGTATCCAAGCATAATGAACACAACAGATGTGGCGGCTCGGAAAATGCGGCTGCCCTTAAAATAAAAAGGAAAGAGAAAGGATGTATACAAAATGAAAAGAAAAGAGATACGGAGACTTGCCGCAGTCATATGCGCTTTTGCCGCGGCGGCAATGATGGCGGGGTGCAGCCCCAGTGCCGAGGAGGTTGGAGAGAACTCCTCTCAGGTCTCGGCCGACGCTTCTGATGCGTCGGAAGGGAACGCGGCCGTCACGGAAATAGGTAACGAGCTTTCCGAGGATGAAATGACCGCGACCCGTCCCATAGCCGAGGGGGACGAGTACGCCATAGACAAGATAAACCCAAAATCTCCCGAAGACTCAATACCGGGAGGCTACAAAATGAGCGGCTATGAAAAGGAAAGCCAGGGAAAGCTTTTTACCAACGGAAAGTCAAAGATCGTTATCCGTGCATATAATTACAAGGAGGATCTTCAGGAGCTTGCGGTCTGGGCGGATCAGGCGTGCGCCATTACCAAGATAGCAAATATTACCGCCGCCTGCGACACGAACTACAGCGAACCCGAAAATATCACCTATATGGGCTTTGATACGATCAAGTACGACTATGAGGTCATTCAGTACGAATTTGTCAGCGGTGCGGACGGTCAGGAGGAAAAAAGCGAGCGGGGCAGATACAAGGGTATCGCCTACTACTTCTATTCCAATCAGGACGCATACGCAATAATGTTCGATACCGCCGAGGCAAACTGGGAGGAACAGAGCGCGGCATTCTATGATTTCATTGCCGACCTCGAAATTACCGAAACAAATTATTAAAGGCTGAGCCTTTACCCTTTTCGCCGCAATTCGACGGCAAGGATAATAACTCTGCCGGAACGAAAGATAATTCGACTGAAAACTGTTGCAATTTTCTTTGCGGCGTGGTATAATAAATCATGTTAATAATGTAAAGGCATATCAGTCAGAGTAGCTTATGCGGAAGTCTGCAGAGAGCGCCGGTTTGGTGGAACGGCGCGGCGGAGCGTTTGCGAAGTGCGGCTGCCGGCTCGGGTCGGGAAGAAGCGTTTTTGTAAAAGGCGTTTTGCGTATAGACCCGCGGCTTGTCCCCGTTAAAGGACCCAGAGCGAAACCTGAAGTGGAACCGCGGTTTATGCCGCCTTCATGGGACAATGTCCCGCGGAGGCGGCTTTTCGTTTCACATTTTTGAAAGGAGATTTTTTCCGAATGAAAGAGACATTTCTGGAGCATATAAAGTCCGACATAGAATCCGTAAAAAAACGCGACCCTGCCGCCCGCAGCACTGCGGAGATACTGCTGACCTATTCGGGTCTGCACGCTGTGCTGATGTACAGAGTGGCTCACTGGTTTTACGTCCGCAGGCTTTACACTGTGGCAAGGTGCATTTCCCAGTTTGCAAGGCTGCTGACGGGTATCGAGATACACCCGGGAGCAAAGATAGGCAAGGGCTTTTTCATCGACCACGGCTCGGGAGTGGTCATAGGCGAGACCACCGAGATAGGCGACAACTGTCTGGTATATCAGGGCGTTACCTTAGGCGGTACGGGCAAGGACAAGGGCAAGCGTCACCCTACGCTTGGAAACAACGTTATGGTTGGCGCAGGCGCGAGGGTGCTGGGTCCCTTTAAGGTGGGGGACAATTCCAAGATCGCCGCAAACGCCGTGGTGCTGGAGGAAGTCCCGCCAAACTGTACGGCGGTGGGCGTTCCCGCAAGGATAGTCAGACGGGGAGGAAAAAAGGTTGACGTGTGCGGAGAGCTGGATCAGATACACGTTCCCGACCCCGTTGCTCAGGAGCTTTGCGCTCATTTGATGAGGATAGAAAAGCTGGAGAAGCAGCTTAACAGGCTTGAAATTTCGGAGCTTGGAAAGAAACTCAATAAAGAGTAAAATAAAACTCAGGCGGCGAAGCCGCCGACTAAAGCTGGTCGCGCTGAGCCCAGCTCGCGAAGTCCAGAGGCGGAGCCTTTGGTCGCGCTCCGCAGAGCGCGAAATCCCCTCCCCGCGCCCGCAGGCGCATATCCTTCAAAACGGTGAAAGGGGTGAGAAATGCGACAGCATTTCGAGGGGGAGCGGACACGACCGCTCCCCCTTGTTACAGTATGCGACAAAGTTACCCTTGAAAACAGTCCGGTGGACTGTTTTCAACGAACAATACTTTGTTTGAATTTCCAAGCGCAACTATAGATTTGCTCCGTCCAAAACGTCACACTG
>JAAVHL010000128.1 GCA_014799735.1 Ruminococcus sp. | reverse complement strand
TTCGCCCCTCCTCGAAACGCTGTCGCGTTTCTCACCTCCTGCTCCGTTTTGGACGAAAGGGATTTCGCGCTCTGCGGAGCGCGACCAAAGGGCTCCGCCCTCTGGACTTCTGCCAGCTGTGCTCAGCTGGACCAGCTGATGTCGGCGGCTTTGCCGCCGAAGTGCTACGACAGTTAGTGCGTTAAATCAAAATTTACCTGACCAATTGGTTTTTATGTTGTTAACATTTTTGCTATTGACAAAAGAATGCAATCGTGTATAATTAATATCGGCAATACAAAATTGTTGGGAGTGACTTTGCAATGATTCTTACCGTTGACGCAGGAAATACAAACATTGTTCTCGGCGGCTTTGAAAACGACAAGCTGCTGTTCCTTTCGCGTATCGCAACTCAAACCGCTCTTATGGCGGATGAGTATGCAGTGAAATTCAGCGAAATTCTCGCGCTTTACGGCTACTGCGCCAAGGATATAAACGGCGCGGCAATATCAAGCGTGGTTACTCCTCTTACGCCTGTTTTCAAGCAGGCTGTCAAACGTCTTACGGACAGCAAGATCGTTACGGTGGGACCCGGCATAAAAACGGGCGTCAATATCAAGATCGACGACCCTGCCGCTCTCGGCGCGGATCTTGTCTGCGGTGCTGTGGGCGCAATGGAAAAGTACGACCCGCCCTGCATTATTTTCGATCTGGGCACGGCTACAACCATTTCCGCTATCGACAGAAACAGGTTCTTTCTGGGCGGCTCGATAATACCCGGAGTAAAGGTGTCGCTGAAAGCTTTGTCCTCGGCTGCTGCGGCTCTGCCCGACATAAACACGGAGCTTTCGGGAAACGTGCTTATCGGCACAAATACCGTGGACTGCATGAAGTCGGGAAGCATTATCGGTACCGCAAGCATGATGGACGGCATGGCTGTGCGCTATAAGGAAGCCATAGGTCAGGACGCCGCCGTTATCGCCACAGGCGGACTTGCTCCCGCGATACTGCCGTTCTGCCGCGAAAAGTTTATACTGGACGATACTCTGCTCATAGACGGCTTGTACGTGCTGTATAAGAGAAACGCGTAACAATTTGTAATGCCGCATTACGCTGTATCCTCAAAACGGGAACGGCAGTAGGAGGTAGTTTTTATGTCAAAAACAAGAGAGAAAACCCTTATGCTTGCGGTAATGGGAGTGCTTACCGCTATCGTTATCGTGCTTCAGGCGCTGGCTATCGGTATCAGGTTCGGAACGTTCAGCATTACGCTGGTGCTTATCCCCATAGTTGTGGGAGCGGCTCTGTACGGCTGGAAAGCAGGCGCATGGCTGGGATTTGTTTTCGGAGTTGTGGTGCTGATATACGACGCTGAATTGTTTTTCGGTATCAGCGTCCCCGGAACGATCATAACCTGCATACTTAAAGGCGTTTTGGCAGGCATTGCGGCGGCTGTTGTCTACAGGCTTCTGGAAAACAAGAACCGCTGGGCGGCAATTCTTGCGGCGGCGATAGTGTGTCCTGTGGTGAATACGGGAGTGTTCCTGCTGGGCTGCTTGGTATTTTTCTACGATACAATCAGCGAATGGGCTGCCGGAGCGGGCTTTGCCAATGTGGGGGCATATCTTATCATCGGCTTTGTTGGACTTAATTTCGTTGTGGAGACCCTTATCAACCTTTGCCTCAGCACCGTTATCCTGCGCGTTCTGAGCATAGTTAAAAAGCCCGCTGCCGAAGCGTAAGCAAATAGATAAAATAAGATTAACGGCGCGTTCTGTTTCTGAACGCGCCGTTTTATTTTAAGCGGGGAACACAGATCCTGCGGTCAGTTCGGATATCCTTATGAAGCTTGCAATCACTTTGATGTTCCTGTGGATTGAATGAGGACGATCCACAGGGCATGGTATTATAACTCGATTTTCATATTTAAGGATTATTTAATAATTTCCATGCTATAATAAAATCACAACAACGAAAGGAGCATTAAAATGTACCTGAATATACTGAAAAAAGACCTGAAGCGCAAGCGGGCAATGAACGTTATTCTGCTGTTGTTTATCATACTTGCTTCAATGTTCGTATCCTCCAGCGTGAACAATATCATAAGCGTGACCACCGCGCTGGACGGCTACTTTGAAATGGCTGACGTCCCCGATTATTTCGCCATGACTATGAATAAAAGGCCTGCGGGAGATCTGACGGAGACCCTTGAAAACGCATCGGCTGTCGACGAGTTCCGTATCGAGGAGATCGCATATATGTCACAGTTAAATGTTTTGCGTGACGGCAAGCCTTTGAACGCTACCTTAAATACCCAGCTTTTGCAGAGCGACAGAGATTTTGCAATGAATTATTTCCTTGACGACGGAAGCATACTTAAAAGCGTGCCAAAGGGAAAATTTTACGCCACCTATTTCGTTGAAGAAAACGCGGGACTAAAGGTCGGCGACAAAATCACTATAGAAATAGGGGATATAAGCCGCGAATTTACTTTTGCTGGCAGTCTCAAGGACGCTCTTCTCGGCTCAGGAGGTATACGTGTAACGAGATTTATCCTGAACGCCGAGGATTTTGACGAATATATGTCGGACGAAACGGTGAAAAATATGTACGGCGGACAAACCTGCTACATATATACAGACGACGTTGACAAGACACTGTCCCAGATATCTGATATATCCGACGGTTTTATTATTTCAGGCGACAGAGTGTTAATGAGATTCTGCTATGTTTTCGATATGATGATCACGGGAATAATACTTGTGGTAAGCCTTATACTTATTGCCGTATCGTTTGTGGTGCTGCGCTTTACCATAACCTTTACCCTCTCCGAGGAGTTCCGCGAAATAGGCGTTATGAAAGCTATCGGCATACGGGACATAAAAATTCGGGGGCTGTACCTTATAAAATACGCCGCCCTTGCCGTTATCGGCTCGGCTGTAGGTCTGGCGTTAAGCTTCCCGTTCGGTGAAATGCTTATGGGTCTTGCCTCACAGTCAGTCATCATAAGCGGTCAGAACACCGTATTTATCAACGTTGTCTGCGCGTTTTTTGTGGTAGCGGTCATACTTCTGTTCTGTCTGGGCTGTACGGGCAGGGTAAGCAAAATGACCCCCATAGACGCTGTAAGAAACGGTCAGACGGGCGAACGCTTCCGCAAAAAGAGCATTATGAGTCTCGGAAAATCAAAGCTTGGCACAGCGTCCTTTCTTGCTCTGAACGATATTGTAAGCAGTCCAAAACGCTACAGCATAATTACTCTCACATTCTTTCTGTGCCTGTCGCTTCTTTTTATACTTTCCAATACCGTGACTACTATTAACAGCGATACGCTTATCAGCTGCTTTTCAATGGCTGACTGCGATATTACCATAGACAACGGCGATGAAATGATGAAATTTATGACCGAGGACGGACAGGAACAGGTCAAGGAATATTTTAAGGATATGGAGGATAACCTTGCAGAAAACGGTATGCCCGCAAGATGTATGCAGGAGTATTATGCAGACCTTATGGTGACCCGCGGCGAATACAAAAATATGACCTGCGTTTATCATGACGCCGGAACAACAATGGATATGTATGAATACACGGAGGGTACTGCTCCTCAAAGCGCAGACGAGATAGCTATAACAAAACGGGTAGCCAATGCGTTAAAGGCAAAGCTTGGCGATACTGTAACTATCAATACTGTAGACGGCAAAAAGGATTACATCATAACCGCATTTTACCAGTCTATGTACAATAATACCGACGGCATAAGAATATATACCGACGAGAAGATAAACTACATTCAGATGAACGGAGGCGTACCGCTGCAGGTAAGGTTTACCGACGACCCCGACGATAAGGAAATAGCCCGCAGGATCGAAAAAATACAGGAGCTTTACCCTAAGTATACAAAAATAAGAACAGCCGCCGAAACCGTCAAGGATTTCGTAAAGGTTGCGGACGATATGAACGCATTGAAAAAAATGTCCGCCGTGCTTACCATAATTTTAGCTGCGCTTATTACCGTGCTTATGGAGCGTTCCTTTATTGCAAAGGAGCAGGGAGAGATCGCGCTTATGAAAGCCATAGGCGTGCGGAACGGAAAAATTTACGCCTATCACACATTAAGATTTGCGTTTGTTGGTATCGCCGCAGTAATTATAGGCGAGATATTTGCAATACCCCTTACTCATCTCTGCATTGACCCTATTTTCAAAATGATGGGTCTGGAGCTTGGCGTGGATTACCTTACAACGCCGCTTGAAATATATCTTGTTTTCCCTCTTGTAATTCTTGTTACGACTACTGCGGGAGCGTTTCTTACCTCGCTTTACACAAGGAAAATAAAGTCCTCGGACACGGCAAATATTGAATGATGAAAGGAAATAACCGATATGAATATTCTTGAAGTAAAAGACCTTTGCAAAACCTATATAGTAAACAAGCGTCAGAACAACGTCCTGAAAAACGTGAATTTCACCGTGGGCGAGGGGGAAATGGTTGCGGTCATGGGACCGTCGGGTTCGGGCAAATCCACCCTGCTTTACGCCGTTTCGGGCATGGACAGCATTACTGCGG
Source organism: Ruminococcus sp. (assembly GCA_014799735.1). Lineage (GTDB taxonomy): Bacteria > Bacillota > Clostridia > Oscillospirales > Ruminococcaceae > RGIG8773. The sequence goes on along the minus strand of JAAVHL010000128.1, from coordinate 5,268 downwards.
GGGAAGCTTTGTTCTGCGGGAAAAATATTGCCGCAATGGGCGAAAGGGAGCTTGCCGATCTGCGGCTTGACGAAATGGGATTTATTTTCCAGCAGATGTATATGCTGAAAAATCTTACCGTCCTTGACAATATTATACTCCCTGCGGCGCAGTCGAAAAAGAACAAAGAGACCCGCAAGGAAACGGTACAGCGGGGTCAGGAGCTTATGCGCAAGCTTGGCATTATCGATATTGCAGGCAACGACATCAACGAGGTTTCGGGAGGACAGCTCCAGCGCGCCTGCATATGCCGCAGTATGATAAACAAGCCTAAAATGATATTCGCCGACGAGCCTACAGGAGCACTGAACCGCACTTCCTCCGACGAGGTAATGGAGGAGCTTGCTAAGCTTAACGAGGGCGGCACAACGATAATGCTTGTCACTCACGATGTAAAGGTAGCGGCAAAATGCACAAGAACGCTTTACATAGTTGACGGAAACATAAAAGGAGAGTATAATTTAAACAGGTGCGAAAGTCCCTCACAGATGAGAGAGAGGGAACGTGCGCTGAACAATTGGCTTTTGGAATTGGGTTGGTAATATGGATATTCTTATTGTTGAGGACAATAAAGAGTTGTCTGGACTGCTGTGCGATTTTCTCCGCGGGGAGAATTACACGGTGTCCGTGGCTGAAAACGGTGAAAAAGCCTTGTCGCTGTACGAAAAGTACGGCGCAAGGCTTATCGTGCTTGATATAATGCTTCCCGATATGGACGGCTTCGGGGTATGCAAAAAAATTCGTGGGGAAAGCAACGTCCCCATACTTATCGTAAGCGCAAAAACCGCCAAGGAGGACAAGCTCTGCGGTCTTGACCTTGGCGCGGACGATTACATCGAGAAGCCCTACGATATTGACATAATGCTTGCGAAAATAAGCGGTATCTTCAAGCGGAGATATGCTGTTGACGAAATTGCTGACGGCGATATCCGCATAAACAAGGTCAGCCGAACAGTTTTCAAAAACGGGGTACAGCTTGAAATGACAGCAAAGGAATTCGACCTGCTTCTGCTTTTGGCGGAAAACAAGGGCAGGGCACTCAGCAAGGAATATATTTTCAATCAGATATGGGGCAGTGACAGTTTTTCGGAACAGCAGACCCTGACCGTACACATAAAATGGCTGCGTCAAAAAATTGAGGACGACCCGAAAACTCCTAAAAGAATACTGACCGTGTGGGGAGTAGGCTACAAGTATGAAAGCTTTTAACAAAATTTTCTCGGCGGTAATTTTGTTACTGGCGATACTGTTTGCCGCGGCGAATATTATACTTTCGGCGGACAGTTCCGACAGCGGCAGACCCTACCGCGTGGAGATAAACCGTCTTGCCCGCCGGATTGAAACGGACGGTCACGCTGACATTTCCGACTGCGAATATGTAACGAATATTGAGCGGTACGGTGAAAATTTTTACAATACGAACAGTGACTATGCCGTCCGCGAAATAAACAGCGAGCTGTACCGATTTGATTACAAAACTGACGGCGATATCGACAAGACGCGGCTTATTGTTACCGTAAACGTAATTCTCGGCGTTATGGCAGTACTGATAATTTCCGTTATGCTGTACGTAAAATTCCGTATACTTGCGCCATTTGAGAAGCTGACGGACATTCCCTACGAACTGTCAAAGGGAAACCTTACCGCGCCCGTTAAGGAAACCAAAAATCGTTTTTTCGGGAAATTTATTTGGGGCGTGGATATGCTCCGAGAAAATATTGAACAGCAGAAAAAGCGGGAGCTTGATTTGCAGAGGGACAAAAAAATGCTGCTGCTTTCTCTTTCTCACGACATAAAAACTCCGCTTTCGGCGATAAAGCTTTACTCAAAGGCTTTATCAAAGGGGCTGTACGAAAGCCGCGAAAAACAGCTTGAAATTGCGGAAAGCATTAATGCCAAAGCCGACGAGATAGAAAGCTACGTTTCGCAGATAGTTACCGCGTCAAGGGAGGATTTCCTGAGCTTTGATGTGACTATTGGGGAATTTTATCTTTCGGAGCTTGTTACAAAAGTAAAGGTGTACTATACGGAAAAGCTATCCCTTATCGGGACGGATTTTTCGGTATACGATTATTCCGACTGCCTTTTGAACGGGGATTTTGACCGCAGTGTTGAGGTATTGCAGAACGTTATGGAAAACGCCGTAAAATACGGCGACGGAAAGAGTATAGCGTTACATTTTTCCGAGGAGGACGGCTGTATTCTTATAACCGTCCGCAACAGCGGCTGTACCCTTGCGGACACGGACTTGCCACACGTTTTTGAAAGCTTCTGGCGGGGCGCGAACGCCGAAAGCATAGCGGGCAGCGGCTTGGGACTTTACATCAGCCGCAAGCTTATGCGTAAAATGAACGGAGAAATTTTTGCGGAGATCAAGGACGGAGTTATGTGCGTTACGGCAGTATTTGCAAAGATATAAAAAGCAGGCTCTTGTCAATGACGTGAACCTGCTTTTATGATCTGCCGTTTGTCCCTATAAGTGATATTTCCGAAAGCTTCTGTATCGTTCCAACATAAAAGCCGCAGATTTTTAAAATCTGCGGCATATTTACTTTATCAGTCACCGAAAGAAATACCCAAATGACGTGCGGTACCCACAAGCTGATGCTCCTCGGTAACAAACTTTGTTTTGCCCGCAACCTCGGACAGCGGATTTTCCGTAATAAGGCTCTTGACCATTGCAACCGAGTATCCATACTTCTCCTGCTCAATAAGCTTGGCAGCCCTTACGCCGAACTTTGTCGCCAGAACTCTGTCATAAGCCGAGGGACTTCCTCCGCGGAGCATATGTCCCGGAACGCACACTCTTGTATCAATTCCCGTACCCTGCTGTATCTGCGCCGCAAGACGGTTAGTTGCGGTAACTATTCCCGCCTCCTGACGAGCCTTTGCACGCTCTTTCTTTTTCATCTTAGCTTCCTCGGTATCGAACGCACCCTCTGCAACAGCTACGATCGAGAACGTCTTGCCCGCCGCGCTTCTCTTGTTGAGAGCGTCGATCACCTTTTTGGGATCGTAAGGAATTTCGGGGATTATGATAATATCTGCTCCTCCTGCGATACCTGAGTAAAGAGTGAGCCAGCCCGCCTTGTTGCCCATGATTTCAACCATGAGGATACGGCTGTGGGACGCCGCTGTGGTGTGCAGACGGTCGATAACATCTGTTGCAATATCGACAGCCGTGTGGAAGCCGAAGGTTACATCTGTACCGTAAATGTCGTTGTCAATTGTTTTCGGCAGACCGATAACATTCAGACCCTCTTCTGAGAGCAGATTTGCAGTCTTGTGAGTACCGTTTCCACCCAGAGTAAGCAGGCAGTCAAGCTTCTGCTTTTTGTAGGTGTCCTTCATAGCCTTGACCTTGTCCACATTGTCCTCGCCGATAACCGACATCATCTTGAACGGCTGCCGCTTTGTACCCAGAATAGTACCGCCCTGAGTAAGGATACCCGAAAAGTCCGAGGGCTTCATTTCCTTGGCAATATTGTTTATCAGACCGTAGTAACCGTTCTGGATACCGACGATCTCCACATTGTCCTCGCCCATACGCTCAAAGCACGCCTTTGCAACGCCTCTGATAGTCGCGTTCAGACCGGGACAGTCACCTCCGCTTGTAAGGATACCGATTCTTCTTTTTGCCATTGTAAAACTCCTCCCTCTGATTATCCGTGCGTCATTAAAAACGCAATTATTTTTTACAAGGACACAGTCCTTTAAAAATCAGGTTTTCCCCCGTCTTTTCAGGCGGGGGATAATAAATCTGTTATGAGTTTACGGCCGCTGCCTCGCGGGCTTTCATCTTCATGAACTCCTCGAACTTATCCTTAGGCATAGGCTTGCCGTAGAAATATCCCTGAGCGTGGTCGCAGCCCGCTTCCTTGAGGATATCAGCCTGACCTATGGTCTCAATGCCCTCGGCGATAGTCTCTATCTTCTTGGTCTTTGCAATTCTGATTACCGCTGAAACTATCTCGCGGGAGATCTCGTCCTCTTCAAGATACATTATAAATGAGCGGTCGAGCTTCAGGAGCGTGATAGGCAGCACCTGAATATAGCTGAGGGACGAATAACCAGTACCGAAATCGTCCATGGAAAGCTTTACGCCAAGGTCTCTTATTTCCTGCATCTGCTGAATAGCGTGGTCGATATCCTTCAGAGCAAGCGACTCGGTAAGCTCTACGTCAAGCCACTGAGGATCGAGTCCCGTAGCATTCAGCGCGTTCATAATGGATTCCTTTACATCGGTCTGGTAGAAGTCCACCGCGGTAAGGTTAATGGATACCGTGACGGGCGGCAGACCCATATCCTGCCATGCTTTGTTCTGACGGCAAGCCTCGTGCAGAACAAACTCGCTTATTTTTGTTATCAGCATTGAGCTTTCCGCAACGGAAATGAAATCAGCGGGAGGAACAACGGTACCGTCCGGCTTTACCCAGCGGATAAGAGCCTCCATGCCCATAAGCGTGCCGTTGCCAAGGTGTATTTTGGGCTGATAGTACAGCACCAGCTCGTGGTTTTCGATAGCCGAAACAAGCTCGTTTTCGATAGCCGCGCTTCTGACAATTTTGTCATGTACCGCGTTGTCGTAGCGGATAATATCGTTTTTGGTACCGTCGGACATACTGAGGGAGAATTCCGCGTGGTCGAGAACCTTTGCGAAGTCCTCTCCGCCGTCGGACATCTTGCAGTAGCCCGCCGAACAGGTCATACCCTGCGAGGAGAATTTATCCGCGCAGATGATCTTGAATTTCTCTTGGATATTGCGTATGATATTTACGGGAAGCTCCTCGTCGCCGTTGTCGCGGACAAGCAGTGCGAAGTTATCGCCGCCGATCCTTGCGCCGAAGCCGCCTGTTGTGAGAGCGTCCTGAACAGCCTTGCCGAACTCGTTCAGCAGCTTGTTTCCGTTTGTGTAGCCGCAGGTATCGTTAATGATATGGAAGTTGTCGATATCCAGAACGATTACCCAGTAGGTCAGATCGGAATCGCGTGAGCACTCAAAGGTCTCCTGACCGATCTGCATGAATTTGTTTCTGTTATAGATCTGAGTAACGTCGTCGATGTACGCCATTTTCTCGATAAGACTGTCTTTTTCCTTATTTTGGGTAATATCAAGTATAGCGCCGCCTATGTCGGCAAGAAGCTTTGTGGGAGCGGGATTTATCTTGTAGCGGAACTGGTACCAGTGGTAGGTATTGTCCGCCGACAGCATACGGAACTCGGTGCAGT
>JAAVHL010000127.1 GCA_014799735.1 Ruminococcus sp. | reverse complement strand
TCCATTGCGGGCGAACCCGTCAACCCTCTTACAAGGCCAAGGATAGACGATATTATCCCGTTCGGCGTAAAGGCTATTGACGGTCTGCTTACAATAGGCAGAGGTCAGAGAATGGGTATCTTTGCGGGCTCGGGCGTTGGTAAATCCACGCTGCTGGGCATGATCGCAAGAGAAGTTCAGGCGGACATCAACGTTATCGCTCTTGTTGGAGAGCGAGGCAGAGAGGTACTGGAATTCATTGAGAGAGACCTTGGCGATAAGGGTATGGCGCGGTCGGTGCTGGTAGTCGCTACCTCAGACCAGCCGTCCATGATGAGAAATAAATGTCCTATGACCGCTACGGCGATCGCGGAGTACTTCAAGGATCAGGGCAAGAACGTTCTGCTGATGATGGACTCCCTTACGCGTTACGCCATGGCGCAGAGAGAAATAGGTCTTGCCACGGGAGAAGCTCCTATCGCAAGAGGCTACACGCCGTCCATCTACACGGCAATGCCGAAGCTTCTGGAGCGGGCGGGCAACTTTGAAAGCGGCTCTATCACGGGTATCTACACGGTGCTTGTGGAGGGCGACGATACCAACGAGCCTATCTCCGATACAGTCCGCGGTATTATTGACGGACATATTATCCTTTCAAGAAAAACAGCGGCGAGAAACCATTATCCCGCCATAGAAATACTCGAATCGGTGTCCAGACTTATGACGGAGATCACCGACAAGGATCAGCAGAATACAGCGTCAAAGATGAGGAACCTGCTTTCTGTCTACTATGCGAACTACGACCTTGTTTCCATAGGCGCCTATAAAAAGGGCACAAACCCTGCGCTGGACGAGGCTCTCCGCAAGATAGACAAGATAAACGCATTCCTGCAGCAGGCTACAGACGAGGCGTTCTCCTACGAGGAGACGGTTCAGATGATGAAGGACGCGATCAAATAAATACTAAGGGGGGAATTATTTTGCGGCTTAAAAAGGTTTTGGCTGCTTTTGCGGCGGCTGTGACGGCGGCTTCGGCTGTTTCGGTCACGGCGTTTGCGGCAGGAACGAAAGTCCCGATAGATGAAAAATATTTCCCCGATGAATTTTTCCGCGAATATGTTTCGCAGTTCGATACCGACGGGAACGGTTCTCTGTCTGACGGGGAAAGGGACGCGGTATCGGTGATAGACGTCGGGTTCCCCGATGATGACAAAATAATAAGATCGCTTGCCGGCGTGGGTTATTTCCGGAATCTTGAACAGCTCCGCTGCGAGGGAAACGAGCTTACAAAGCTTAATGTCAGCAAAAATACCGACCTGAAAGAGCTTTACTGTGACGGAAATATGCTGGAAAGCCTTAATGTAAGCAAGAATACGAAGCTTGAAATACTGTCGTGCGGCGGGAATAAGATACAGAAGCTTTACGTTCAGAAAAATACAGAACTGAAAAAGCTGTACTGCAATATGTGCGAACTGACAACGCTTAACGTAAGCAAAAACACCAAGCTGACAAATTTGTACTGCAACAAAAACAATCTGAAAAAACTCAACCTGAAAAACAATACCGAACTGGTTGAAGTTTATTGCTTTGGAAATATGCTTGAAAGTCTTGATGTAAGCGGCTGCAAAAAGCTGAAAAGCCTGAACTGTGCGGACAATAAGCTGACAGAGCTTGACATAAGCGGCTGTCCGAAGCTGGCACGGCTGTACTGCGGTACAAATGAATTTGACAAGGGTGATATTGACATCAGCGGCAATCCCAAGCTGAATGATATTCGCTGAGGTTTTATTCCCTAATTTCCCACACGGAGGACTAACGCTTGAAACGGTTTGAATTTTCTTTGAACAAGTTAATGAACTACAAGCAGCAGGTGCTGGACAGGGAGAAAAACAGTCTCGCTCATTTGAGACGGCAGCAGCAGCAGTACATAGATGAAAAAAGAGCCTTGGAGGAAAAGCTGAAGAACTCAAACAGGGAGTTCTGTCTGAAATCCGCTCAGGGCATGACTATAATGCAGGTAAATGTTTTTAAGGGATATCACCAGTCCCTTTCGGCTCAGATAAAGGAGCTGGAGGCTTCCATAGAAAAAATGGAGGTCAAGGTGCAGAAGCAGCTTTCGGTGGTCATTGAGGCGACGAAAGAAGTCTCCTCGCTGGAAAAGCTGGAGGACAAACAGCTTGAAGAATACAACTTCAAGGCGGCAAAGGCTGAGGAACAGTTCATTGCCGAGTATGTGACAAACAGCACCTACAGAAGTTAATTAGGTTTAAGGCGCGGACGTTCCAAAGGAGCGCTGCACTTTAAATAAATATTTTATTGTAAAGGAGGGAAAAAATGACGAACACGATTTTATTCGATTTGCAGGCGGCGGCTATGGCTGCGGCGGCTAATTCGGGTCAGAAGCTTCCCGGCGCGGAGGATATTCCCGAGGGCGGTTCAACCTTTTCCGAGATACTGGCTCTGCAAAATTCGCAGAATGCTCAGATGTCCCAGACAGGTATGGCAGAGGCTGCGGGAGAATCGGTCGAGACGGAAGCGATCGTTGAAGCAAACCCCGACGACGGCCCGTTTGCCGAGGCGCTTAAGCGGATCGAAAATTCTGACGACGCAGTGAAAAAGGCTCTTACGCTTTTGCTGAAAACGGTTCTCAACGCAATGAGGGGCACGAGCGACGGCGAGGAAAGAAAAACAGATATGTTTATGATTCTTTCCGACGGCAGCGCGGGCTTTTCCGACGAGGACGACCTGCTTAGCGAGGATATCCTTCTCGGCGCGGAGATCATGAACAGGCTTGGCATAATGCTCGAAACTGCGGAGGAAAAGGAAACCGAACCCGACGTGCTTCTGGGTGAGCTGGAGAAGATAATTTCCGCGATACTCGGAACCAAGGACGACGAGGACAGCGACGAGACCACAGCGGCGGACGCTCTGGCGGCTATGCTGAATATCCCGCCCGAGGAGATCGAAAGCCTTGAAGCGGCTGACAGCGAAACAAAGGCTGAAGCGGTCGGAAACGCGGCTGAGGCTCTGAAGGCTCCTATGGAGGCTATCAGACAGGAGGCTCCCGAAAAAGTCCCCGAAGCTGAAAAGCTCTACAGCGAGTTTGCGGCGGAGGTCGTTACCGAAACCGAGGAAGTTCCCGAAACACCGGTAAGAGCAGGATTTTCGGCTTTGAAGATCAACAACGCTTCCGAACAGGTGAACAACATCGGAAAGAAAATTTCCGTTGAGACAGAGGAGATCGCTCCCGAGCAGACGGTTGAGACGAAAGCTCCCGCGGCTGAAACAGATTTGAGTCTGACCGAAAAAGAGAAGCCCGAAGAAGAAATGGCTGACGACAGGGCAGACGAGATCGCGGCTCTCGGTGCGGAGACGGAAAGCGTTTTTGTACGCGGTGATATCAGAACCGAAAAGACCGAAACAGAACTCAGACCCGAAACGGCACGTTCCGTTGAGGCTCAGGTTAAAGAGGTCGTTACGGACGAGATATCCGAGTTCGGTGACAAGGACGGCGTTAAGGAGCTGGTTCTTATCCTCAGACCTAAGGAGCTGGGTCAGGTAGCTGTAAAGCTTGTCAAGGAAGCCAATACGGTGTCGGTAATCATGTCGGCTCAGTACGGCGAGGTCGGAAAGCTTATGTCACAGCGCGCGGCTTATCTCAGCGAAAGCCTTTCCAGCAACAATTACGAGGTAAAGGACGTTCAGATCGTTGAGCCGGGAAATGCGGCGGAGCAGATGGGTCTTAACTTTACGGATCACGGCTTCAGCTTTGCGCGTAATTCGGCAAACTCGGACGGCTCGGAAAACGGACGCGGCAGACGCGGAGAAAACGACGGCTACGGCGAAATTGACGGAATTGACGAGATCGCCGCCGATCACGGCGAAATAAGATTAAGGGAGGCGAAACTATGGACAACAGCATAATGACAGACGGAATATACAGCAAGATCTCCGGCAGCTATGTGAACAGAAGCCAGGTCGAGGAAGAATCCGACGAAAGCAACAGCTATATGTCGTTTGACGGCTATCTGAAGCTTCTTGTTGCTCAGATGCAGAACCAGGACTTCAACAATCCTATGGACGATTCCGAGGTTCTCGCGCAGATGGCTCAGTACTCTATGCTGGAGGGTATCAAGAACATGACCCAGCAGTCCAGTATCAGCTACGCAACTTCTCTGGTTGGAAAGGTCGTTACTGTTGACGACGGAACAGGTTCTTACACCGGTATGGTCGAGTCCGTTACAGTAATAAAAGGCGAGCCTTATCTCATGGTTGACGGAATGTCCTACAAGAGCGATAAGGTAACGGATATTGTACAGGAAGACATCTACAATCTGATGCTCACTCTTATCGGACACAAGGTAAAAAGCAAGAGCGCTGAGGATGGAACCGCGGCTATAGGCACTGTTTCAAACGTTGTTTATACGAACGGCGAAGCATATGTTGTGGTAAACGACAAGCTCTATTCGCTTGATTCTATTGCACTTGCGGAAGAGGACAGCGAGAGCACAGACAATACCGATGGATCGGAAGGCACCGAGGGTACCGAGGGCGTAGAAGGCACAGAGGGCTCCGAAAACGTAAGCGGCACAGAGGGCGAAGAGGGCACCGATAAGGACGGCGACACAGATGATTCGGAAGAGACGATCACCGAAACTGCGGAGGCTGAAACATCGGCTGCTATGAGCTACAAGGCAAGATCCGAGTCGCTTATCGACACGTTCATGAAAGAGCTTGACGAAGCCGGCGGAGTTACCGAAGTAACCGAAACATCTGCTGCAAGCAGCGTTAACGTTACCGAGGAATATTACGTTGAGATCATGGAGCTTGAAGTTCCCGATTACAGCGCAGGCATTTATGCGGACAACAACGTTATCACGGGTACTGTATCCTCCAATTCCGACACAGTTATGGGAAGCGGAAGCGGTACGCTTTCAAGAAGCTATGATTCCGAGACGATCAATAATTCCTACAGCTACAACAGCTACAACTTCAATTACAGCAGCAGCGGACTTAAGGGCGTTACCACAGAAAAGGGCGTTTCTACAAGAGACTGCGTTCCTCACAGAATTTCCGTTGAGGCTTACCCCGAAGAGGCTGCTCTCGCAGACAGTCTGGGTACAAGAATGTACGACATCAGATTTATCAATAACCGTGCGATCACCTCGAGGATCAAGACAGACGAGATCATCGGTCACTCCAGCAGCGGAAAGCCCGTTACAGAAATAGGCTACAGCGGCGTGGGTCAGCTCGGCGAGGTAGTTACCTTTGCGGACGGCACACAGAGAGTTGAGATACTGATGAAAAACGGCAATTCGGGCTGGCTTACCACATCGGGCAACCTTACTCTTGACGAGATATGCACAAGAAACGGCGCACCCGGCTCTCTTGCAGGAAAGCTTACTCCCGAGGAAAGCGCGATAAGACATTTCTCCGATCCTATGGCGAATGTGGATCAGTCGCTCCAAAACAGCTTCCAGAGCTATGTGAACAGATACGGAGTTTAATTAAACCGAAAAGGAATGATACCGACTATGCTTATAAGTGAGTACTTAAGCTTACGCGGCGTGTCGGTGACCACAGGCAGCGCGGCAGGAAGTCAGCGGACCGATCAGGCGGGAAGTCCCGAGCGAAGCGGTTTTGCCGAAGAACTGAAAAAGCAGCTTGAAGCTCAGAGCGGCAGCGGCGTTAAGTTTTCAAAGCACGCAATGGAGAGGATATCCGAAAGGAATATCGACCTTTCCGAAAGCGGCAGACTGGACAGACTGAACAAAGCGGTCGAGCTTGCGGGCGAAAAGGGTTCCGACGACGCTCTTGTAATTATTGATTCCACGGCGTTTCTTGTAAGCGTAAGAAACAACAAGGTCATTACCACGCTTACAGCGGACGATATGCAGGGAAATATTTTTACAAACATCGATTCGACAGTTATAATGTAACGCGGCGGACAGACGTACTTAGTCCGTGCAAAAAAGAATACGCGCCGGCGACGGTAGAAACGATTGGACCGAAAGGAAATCGATCCGTCCCGAACGACTTGACGGACGGAGCTTCGGCGGCGCTCAAAATTATTTAAGGAGTGCTTGATTAGAAATGATAAGATCTCTTTATTCCGGTGTTTCCGGACTTACAACTCACCAGACAAGAATGGACGTTATAGGTAACAATATCGCAAACGTAAACTCCCACGGCTATAAGAGCCACAGAGCTACCTTCCGCGATATCTACTATCAGACCGCTATCAGCCCTACAAGCGGTAAGGTTGCATACGCAGGTAACAACCCCTCCGAGGTCGGCTACGGCGTACAGCTGGGCTCTATCGACAAGGATATGTCACAGTCCAGCGGTCAGAGCACAAACAGCGCTTACGACATGATGATCGAGGGCGACGGCTTCTTCATGATAGCTACCTATGACGGAATCAACATCAACTCCAACCTGAAGGCTCGTGAAGTTACATTCACAAGACTCGGAAACTTTGAAGTTGACAGCTACGGCAATCTGGCTTCGGCTACAAACTGCTTTGTTGTAGGTTCACGCAACTCTCTGGCAGGTCTGCGTTCCACCGGTACATACAGTGAGAACTACCTCCAGGACGTTGAGGTAAAGGACAGAAACGGCGACGGAACCATCAACTCCAGCGATATCACTTTCCGCAACACCATCAACCTGAAAGAGCTCTGCCAGACTGCTTATAACGTATTTACCGACGAGTTCGGCTATATGTACGGCTACGACTGGGAGGCTATCATTGAGGCTTCTACCGGTGAAAACGCTACTCTTACGGACGTTGTTGTCTGGGATTTTGACGGTACGGATGAGGCGTTCGACGCTTTGACTGTTGACGAGAAGATGCAGTATCTGGACGTTCAGCAGACCCTCCTGAACCTTAACGAAGCCACTACAACTACCACGGGCACGGGAAACAACGCTACTACTACCACCACTATCCCCGGACTCAATTACAGATACTACGTTGACAAAACCGGTCAGAGACTGGACATCACTCCTCCCGAGGACAACAATGCGGGCGGCGGAGCAGGAAACGACACCACAAGCGATTATGCTACTATTTATAATCTGCTTCAGACTGCTAACGCTACCGCAGGTATCGAAGCCCGTGAGACCGCTATGAAGCTTGCAAAGGCTCAGGCAAATACAGCGGGTGCGCTCCAGGGCGAGCTCACATATTCCGACATGACCTCCTTTAATATAGGTAAGGACGGCGCGATCTATGTTACCTACAACAGCGACATGAAGTTCCTCGCAAGAGTTGAGCTTGCTATGTTCGATAACCCGTTCGGACTTGACGAGGTAGGAAACACATCCTACGCAGTATCCTCCGCTTCCGGCGACGCAAGAATCAGAAAGCCCGGTCAGGAGGGCGCAGGCGAGGTAAAGAACAAGTACCTCGAAATGTCCAACGTAAACCTTGCAAACGAGTTCTCGGATATGATCGTTACCCAGAGAGGCTATCAGGCTAACGCCAGAATGATAACCACCTCCGACTCCATGCTTGAGGAGCTTGTAAACCTCAAGAGATAATGGCTGACAGGTAACGTCACTTAGTCCGCACGTCTGCGGAAAGGTCCCTATGTAAAAATCCATCTCTCTAAGCTTGACCTGCGGAACGGCAGCGGTCGTTCCGCAGAGTTAATGCTTGCTTAAGCAAGTGCGATTCACGGACGTTTGGCGAAAGGAATAAATATGATACAGCTTACCAGAATAAACGGAACGGAGCTTCTTGTAAACGAACAGTTTATCGAGATAGCCGAGCAGGCTCCCGATACGGTGGTTACCATGCAGAACGGTCACAGGTATCTTGTGAAGGAGACCATTGAGGAAATTATCGGCAAGTCCGCACAATACAGGCGCGAATGCTTTCCCGACTCCGTTAAATAAGAAAACACGGCGTTTGCCTTTTTATATATAAATAATTATTGGAGGAAGTTTATATGAATATTTCCGGTATTATAGGCTTTGTTCTTGCCATAGGACTTGTTGTATGGGGCATTATGTCCGGCGGTGACATCATGGGCTTCTGGGATCCCGCTTCAGTGGCTATCGTTGTGGGCGGTACTATCGGTGCTCTGGTATTTATCTACCCGCTGTCGGTTCTGACAAAGGTACCCAAAATGCTCAAGGTAGCGTTCTTTCCGACCAAGTACGATCCCGACAAGTACATAAACGATATGGTCGAGTACTGTAAGACAGCCCGTATGAAGGGTATCCTTGCTCTTGAAGAGTCCGCGAATGCCTGCCCCGACCCCTTTATGAAGTCGGCGCTCATGCTTATCGTTGACGCAAACGATTCCGACAAGGTTCAGAGTATGCTTGACGACTCCATCAACTTTATCTGCGAGCGTCACGAAAGCAACTTCGCCATCTGGGTAAGAGGTTCGGCTATCGCTCCTGCGATGGGTATGATCGGTACTCTCGTAGGTCTGATCAACATGCTTGCCAGCCTTGACCCGACCGACCCCTCGGCGGCGGCAAACCTCGGTCAAGGTATGTCCACGGCTCTGGTTACAACGTTCTACGGCTGTATTCTGGCGCACCTTGTGTTTACCCCTATAGGAAACCTTTGTAAGTATAACCACAATCAGGAAGTTCTCTGTCTCCAGATCATTGAAGAGGGTACGCTGGCTATCATTTCGGGCGCGAACCCCCGTTACGTTGAGGAGAAGCTGAGAATGATGCTTCCCGGTACTCACAAGCCGAAAAATACCGCTTCCGCCGCTTCAAGCGAGGGAGAATAAGCGCTATTGTGCAAAATCACTAAAACTACGGCGAAAATTCTGTTGCGAAATTGTTGCTGTTTTTATTAAATATGCTTTAAATTTCGCAAAAAATGTGGTATAATTATTAAATCAAAATTCAAACTTCGATAAAAGGGGGGATCTTGCTTGGCGAAGAAAAGACAGTCTCAGGAAGAAGAAGGCGGCAGCTGGATGGACACATACGGCGACATGATTACGCTGGTGCTTACCTTTTTCGTTCTGCTGTACTCTATGTCCTCCATGGACCAAAGCAAATGGCAGTACCTGGCAGCAGCCCTGTCAAGAACCGAAACCCGGCAGGAAAGCGTTCAGGTTGCCGTTGAACCGAATCTCGAAAATGACCCAAGCGCTATCTACGACAACGAGGTCCCTGAGGTACAGGACGCGGAAGAAATCGTAGACTTCGAGGACTTCTATATGTACCTTAAACAGGTCATAGTCTCAAACGAGCTTCAGGACAGCGTAAGCGTTGAGATGTCCAAAACCGGCGTCTATATGCGCTTCAGAGATAACATCTTCTTCGCGGGAGACAGCGACGTTCTCCTCGATGAAGGCAAATACATACTCGAGATCATCTCGGACGGCATAAGAAGCATCAACGAGAGAATAAAAGCCATAAGAGTGGGCGGTCATACCGCGGGCTCGGCAAATTCCACAGTGAATGAATGGCGGCTTTCCTCGGGACGTGCGGACTCCGTTATAAACTTCATGATAAGTCTCGACGCCTGCGATGCGGACAGATTTTCTTCCGCGGGCTACGGAAAGTACCGCCCCGTTGAGGACAATGACACCGAAGAGGGCAGACGTCAGAACCGAAGGGTCGAAATAGTGTTCATACGAAACGACGTTGACTTTACCGACCCCGAAGTTATACAGGAGCTTTTCAATCTTGAATACGGCGCGAATTTCGTTCAGTACTCCGACGAAGACGGCTCCGTTCAGGGTGAGGAAGGTATAGAGGAAGCAGTTCCCGATACCGACGACGGACGCAGCGACCCCGACAGGGTCTATATTTCAAAGGAGGACGCTCTCACCAGAATGAGAGAGGAATAAACGGAATATTTCCATTCCGGAAAGGATGGCTGCAAAGATATGGCTGACGTATTGTCGCAAAGCCAGATTGACGCGCTGCTGAACAGCTTCTCGTCCGAGGGAACAAAGGCCTTTGACGAGATAGAGGAACAGTCCAAGGAGCAGAAAATAAAGAACTACGACTTCAAGATGCCGAAAAAGTTCACTAAGGAACAGCTTAAGGTCATTGACGGTATCTTTGAAAACTACTCCAGAGTGCTGTCCTCCTATCTTACCGGTCTTATGAGAATCTACTGCAAGGTAGAGGTGCTTTCGATAGAGGAGCAGGTTTACTACGAGTTCAACAACGCGCTTCCTGACTATGTTATGATGTCGATGATAAATATGGGAATCACCGACGACGACGTGATGGAAACCAACAGTATTATGGAGATATCCAACCCGATCGCTTTCTCAATGATGGATCGCCTCATGGGCGGAAGCGGCGCGTATGTGGAGCAGAACAGAGACTTTACCGAAATAGAGGTCGGACTGTTCGCAAGCGTTATGGGCAAAATGGCGGGTCTGTTAAAGGAACCGTGGGGTACCTACATAGACATCAATCCAACGATAACAACAATTGAAACAAATGCAAGAGTTATGCAGTCGATCTCACCGGACGAGGTAGTTATTCTGGTAGTGCTCGAAATGGAGATCAAGGACGTTAAAAATACCATGACGTTCTGTATACCGGCGCTGAATCTGGAATCTATCATGGCGAAGTTCGGCGACAGGTGGTCAAGATCGACCAAAAAACTCGATCCCAAAAAGGAAAAAGAAAGACGGGTTTCGCTTCTTGAGGCAATCAAGGATTCGGAGCTTAAAATCGACACCGTTCTGTGTGAAACAAAGCTTGACCTGTTTGACGTTCTTACAATGCAGGCGGGCGATGTGATTCCTCTTAATATGCCTATTGACAGCAATGTTACCGTCAAGATCGGAAGCAATATCTGGTTTGACGGCAAGCTGGGCATAAAGAATAAAAAGAAAGCTGTTAAAATAGACCACATTTTCAAGGACTTAGGAAAATAATGCGCGAAGCAGCAACTGAAAAAACGCGGAACGGAAAGGAAGGTTACATATAATGAGCGAGGAAAAGCTTACCATTGAAGGCTTTGGCGATGTGGAAATGGACGCCATAGGCGAGATAATGAATATTACTATGGGGTCGGCAGCTACGGCTGTTTCGAATATGCTTTCTGCCAAGGTATGGATCACTACCCCGCAAGTAAAGGTTATCAAGTCTGAGGAGCTCTCTTTCCCGGAGCTGGAACCCTCTATAATGGTCAAAATCAAATATACCCAGGGCGTTTCGGGTGAAAATGTTCTCGTTCTGAAGCAGAACGACGTTCAGCTCATTCTTAATCAGCTTATGGGTCTGCCTTTGGAGATCGCGGAAGATTTCCAGTTCGATGAAATGAATATCTCCGCTGTGTGCGAGGTAATGAATCAGATGATGGGAGCGTCCGCTACGGCGCTTTCGGAAATAATCGAAACCACGGTGGATATCTCTACTCCCGAAGCGGTAGTTCATGAGGGCGGCGCGGATGCCGTTCGGCAGGAGATCTACGATCTTACGGGTCAGGATCATGTCTGCACGGTAAAGTTCGACCTCACTATCGACGGTGTTATCAAGTCGGAATTTATTTCGGTGCTTACCATCAGTCTTGCCAAGGAAATGGCTGACAAGATGATGACGGGCTACAACAATATCATGGATGACGTTGAAGAGGCGGCACCGGCTCCCGCAGCGGCGGCTCCCGCAGGCGGAGGCTCAACAATGTCCCAGGAACAGATCGAGGCTATGCTCGGAGGCGGCGCGGCTCCTCAGCCCGCGGCAGCTCCTCAGCAGCCTATGGGAGGTATGCCTATGCCCGGCGCAATGCCGCAGCAGCCTTACGGTCAGCCTATGGATCCAAATATGGCAGCTATGTACGGCGGATATCCTCCCCAGGGAATGTATCCTCAGCCTATGCCTATGCAGCCTGCAATGCCTATGCAGCCTGCCATGAACGTTCAGCCCATTCAGCTCCAGAACTTTGCGGCGTATCAGAACGCTAACCTTAATCAGGATCAGAACGACAATCTGAAGCTGCTAATGAACGTTCCGCTGAACGTTACGGTGGAGATCGGTTCGGCTGTGAAGAAGGTCAAGGAAATACTTGATTTCTCACAGGGTACTATTATCGAGCTGGAACGTCAGGCGGGTGCTCCTGTTGATATTATTGTCAACGGAAACCTCATTGCAAAGGGCGACGTAGTGGTTATCGACGACAACTTCGCGGTGAGAATTACCGAGATAATAAAGTCAAAATTCCTTGAGTCGCTGGGCGGCAAGGAATAATCAGAGACAGTCTTTCCGCATTCGGAGAGACGCGGGTTTTGCAGCTTCCGCACAAGTGCGGGCTGTGGCATAAATCAAACCATAAAATCAAAGCAATTACGTTCAGGGAAACGGCGCCGCCCGACGTTCCCAAAGGAAACGACAAAATATTTCCGGGGCGGAGAAACGGAGTTTTATTATGGATAAGAAAATCTTGCTTGTGGACGACGCCGCATTCATGCGAATGATGATCAAGGACGCGCTCACCAAAAACGGATATACAAACATTCTTGAAGCTGCTGACGGAGAAGCTGCCTGCGCTACATATGCTTCCGAGAAGCCCGACCTCATCATCATGGACATCACAATGCCCAATAAGACAGGTATCGAGGCTCTCAGAGATATCAAGGCTTCCGATCCCAACGCCAAGATCGTTATGTGCTCCGCTATGGGTCAGGAATCCATGGTTGTTGAGGCTATCAAGCTGGGCGCTCTCGACTTCATCGTTAAACCCTTTAAGGCTGACAGAATCCTCCAGACAGTTCAGAAGGTTCTGGGCTGATAAATGATCGGAGAGACCTTTACCGTTATATGTGCGCTTCTCGGCATTATAGGACTGATCTTTCTTTCGCTGTATGCCGTCGGCTGGCTCAAAAAGCGCATTGGCGGCGGAAGCTTCGGCGGCGGGAATGCCGTCAGGATACGCGAATGCGTTGCTGTTGCTCAGGATAAGCAGCTTATGATAATTTCCGTCGGCAGCAAGACAATGCTGATCGGAGTAACGGTAAATTCTATAAACAAGATCTGCGACCTTGACGAGGAAGATATCGCGGCTTACAAAGCTGCGGAGGCTCCCGCCGAGGGCGGATTTATACAATGTCTCAAAAAAGCTCTCGCCGAAAGGAACGGCGCAGATGCCGGAAGCGGCGGAGCGGAGACTGAAAACCCTGAAAGTAAAAAGGACGGACGGAATGAAAAAAATGATTTTTAAGAGGCTTGCCGTAGCCTCCGCGGGGATATTGTGCGCCGCGGTCATGGCTGCTTCCTTTCCCTCCGTGACCGCGTATGCCGTTTCGGGTCCGGGGGACGGCACGGGTATTGTGACAACGATACCTAATGTTGAGACCAGTGTTCCTCAGACAGAACAGGCTCAGCCCAACCAGACCTCGCAGCTCGTGCAGACCGACCAGAACGGTCAGGTCGTGGAGGGAACCGAAGCTACAGGCACCCTCCCGTACAACGAACCTGTGACCGACGACAGTACTTCAGCGGATAATCTGCTGGATCAGCTCGGCATAAACGAAAGCTCAACTACCATCGACCTTATTATCCTGATCACAATCCTTTCTCTTGCACCGTCGATATTGGTAATGATGACCTGCTTTACGCGGCTCATTATTTCCTTTTCGCTGCTGAGAAACGCAATGGGCGTTCAGCAAACGCCTCCAAATCAGGTAATGATAGGTCTTGCGCTGTTTTTAACGCTGTTTATTATGAACCCCGTTATTTCGGAGATGAACGAGGTCGCTTATGTGCCCTACAAGAACGGCGAGTATACGTCGGTAGAGGCAGTTCAGGCGGCGTCCGTTCCGCTGAAAAAATGGATGCTTCAGCATACGAGCAACGATTCAATGAGCTTTTTTATGGGACTTACCGGCGTTGAGGTCGATGCTCAGACCGAGGAGGAGTTCGTTGACGAGATCGGTTTTGTAACGGTCGTTCCCGCATTTATCCTCAGCGAGATCAAGATCGGCTTCGAGATCGGCTTCCTGCTGTATATCCCATTTCTTATTATAGATATTATAGTTTCCACGATACTGATGTCGATGGGTATGATGATGCTGCCGCCGACAACGGTCTCGATCCCGTTTAAGCTGCTGCTGTTTATTCTCTGTGACGGCTGGACGCTCCTGATCGAATCGCTTGTTTCCGGCTTTACAACTTAGGAGGTGCGGCTATGCTTACAGAGTCGCTTATCCTGGAAATTTTCCGCGAGGCGCTGATACTGGCGATAAAGCTTGCCGGTCCGCTGCTGCTCATCAGTATGCTTGTGGGTCTCGTGATAGCAATTCTTCAGGCTGCCACTCAGGTTCATGAACAGACGCTGACCTTTGTGCCGAAGGCTCTTACGATAGTTGTGCTGCTGCTTTTGCTTGCTCCGATGATGGTAAGCTCCTGCAATGAATTTCTTATGCGGATATTCGAGCTTATAACACAGGTGAGCAGCCATACGATCATATAGGCCGCGGGGAAAGGAGCGGACGTGGATTTCTTTACAGTCCTTTTCCGGAGCTTTGAGACCGATCTTCTGGTTTTTGCCCGGATGCTGGGAATATTCATTTTTAACCCGATTTTGTCAAGACGGAACATTCCGACGATCGCAAAGGTCGTAACGGTTGTTTTTATTACATATATTGCCATACTTACGGTCCAGCCCGAACCTGTGGATACGGGAAATCAGACGGGCGTATATCTGAT
Source organism: Ruminococcus sp. (assembly GCA_014799735.1). Taxonomy (GTDB): domain Bacteria; phylum Bacillota; class Clostridia; order Oscillospirales; family Ruminococcaceae; genus RGIG8773. The sequence goes on along the minus strand of JAAVHL010000127.1, from coordinate 9,941 downwards.
GATGATATGCCGCGAGACCGTCATAGGACTTATCCTCGGCTTTATTACCGACCTTTTCTTTTTGACCGTTCAGGTTGCGGGAGAGGTTATGGATATGCAGTCGGGTCTTGGTATGGCAAAGGTTTTTGACCCTGAATCAAATATGCAGATGTCAATAATGGGCTCGTTCATCAGCTTTATGATGTACCTTTACTTCTTTGCTACGAACTCCCATCTGACGCTTATAAGACTGTTCATTATGTCATATGACATAATTCCTATAGGAGTCGGCGGCTTCAATCCCGATCTGGGATATGTTGCGGTGTCGTACTTTTCAGTAGTGCTGGCTCTGGCAGTAAAATTTGCGCTTCCGATAATGGCGGCGGAATTTATTCTTGAGTTCTGTATGGGTGTGCTGATGAAATCGGTGCCGCAGATACAGATAATGGTGGTGAATATCCAGCTCAAGGTGGCTTTCGGCTTTGTGCTGCTGTTCATGACAGCTGTGCCCTTGTCGGAGCTTGTAGATAATTACCTGGACAAGTGGCTTGAGGCGCTGCAAACATTTATGCCTCTTATCCCTGCGGCATAAAGGCGTAACGAAAGGCTGCGCTTAACCGTGTAACAAAGAATACTTCGACGCCTGAGACGGGCGGCTGCGCGGGACAGATTTTCCGCAGCGGCTCGGCACAGAGGCGATCAACCATATAAAGGAAGAATCTCTATGGCAGAAGGCAGTACCGGCGAAAAAACCGAGGAAGCTACCCCCCATAAACGCCGTGAACAGCGTAAAGAGGGAAACGTTATGCAGAGCAAGGACGTGGTCACAGCCGCGTTTATACTGTTGGCGTTCTTTATCCTCAGAATTATGGCAAGGTTTATGTACAGCGTGGCAATGGGCAGCATGACGTACTGGTTTACGCTTGCGGGCGGCGGTATGGACGGCAACGGCACACGCATTGACGAAATGCCGGTTGCTCCGAAGCTTATACTGGAGATCGGAAAGGCACTTCTGTTTACCGCGGGGCCTATTCTGCTGGCTTCGCTGCTTATACCTATAATTGCTACGGGTATACAGACAAAGTTTATTTTCTCCAAAAAATCCTTTCAGTTTAAATTAAGCAAGCTCAATCCCTTTGAGGGAATCAAAAAAATGTTTTCGGTAAGCGCGCTTTTCGAGCTTGCCAAGTCCCTGATAAAAATGATAATTCTTATGGCTGTGGTCTACAGCGAGATACAGAGCCGTCTTGTGGATTTCGCAAGACTTATGCAGATGGAGCTTATCTCCGCTCTGATCTACGTTGCCGACGCGGTATTTTCCATATGCATGAAGATAGCGATGGTTTTCGTTGCTGTGGCTGCGGTGGACTTCCTGTTCCAGAAGTACAAGTGGGAAAAGGACATGAAAATGACCAAGCAGGAGGTCAAGGAAGAGTACAAGCAGATGGAGGGCGACCCTCAGATCAAGAGCAAGCGCCGCCAGAAGCAGCAGCAGATGGCTATGAGCCGTATGATGCAGGACGTACCCAGTGCGGACGTTGTTATAAGAAACCCTACTCACTTTGCGGTTGCTGTCAGATATGACGAGACCTCCGACAGAGCTCCCGTGGTTGTGGCAAAGGGCGCAGACAACGTTGCGTTCAGAATTATAGAAAAGGCCGAGGAAAACGGCGTATCGGTGGTGGAAAACGTTCCGCTGGCAAGAGGTCTCTTTAAGGAGGTCGATGTGGGACGGGAAATACCCTACGATTTTTACCGTGCCGTTGCCGAGGTGCTGTCATTTGTTTACAGCATGAAGGGCAGAATGCCGAAGGACATGGAAAAGCCCCCTGTAAACTATCCCAATTACTGATATTAATTTCCAATAGATATAAAGAGGCACAGGCTGCGTGACAGCCGGCTTCAGGCCTCTGTTCTCCAACCTCTAAAAGGAAAGGCAGGCTGCGTTATACCGTGAAAAAAATATTGAATAACATGGTAACGGTATTCGTTATCCTGGCGATATTCCTTATCATCATTCCGCTCCCCACGTGGCTGCTGGATATGCTGTTTGTTGTGAACATCGCGCTTTCCCTTGTTATTCTCCTTATCACAATGTATATCAAGGAGCCGCTGGAATTTTCCATATTCCCGTCAATGCTCCTTATTACCACAATATTCAGGCTGGGTCTTAATATTTCCTCGACCCGTCTTATCCTGTTCCAGCAGGGCTATGCGGGACAGATAGTCCGTGCGTTCGGTCAGTTCGTTATGAAGGGCAACGCGCTTATCGGTTTTATCGTGTTCATACTTATCACCGTGGTGCAGATGCTGGTAGTAACCAAGGGCGCTGAGCGAGTTGCCGAGGTAACGGCAAGATTTACTCTGGACGCTATGCCCGGTAAGCAGATGGCTATCGACGCCGACCTTAACTCGGGTATCATCAACGAGGACGAGGCTAAGCTGAGACGTGCCAAAATACAGCGCGAATCCGACTTCTTCGGAGCTATGGACGGTGCTTCCAAGTTCGTAAAGGGAGACGCTACGTTCTCTATCGTGGCGGCTATCGTAAACCTGCTGGGCGGCGCGGTCGTAGGTCTTGTTTTCGACGGAATGGAGTTCATGGACGTTTTGTCCACCTACACCATTGCCACCGTAGGCGACGGTCTCTGCTCGCAGATACCCGCGCTGCTGATCTCCACCGCAATGGGTATGATCGTTACCCGTTCCGCGTCTGAGGACAGCCTTAACATCGACATCAAAAATCAGTTCACCGCGCAGCCGCTGGTGCTCATTATCGCGGGTTTGGTAATGTTCGTGATGATGCTTATACCCGGCTTCCCGAAGATCCAGCTCCTTGTGCTGGGCGCAATGCTCCTTGGACTGGGCATTATGCTTATGCGTACCCAGAGAGATCTTGCGGTTGAAACCGATATTGCAGCTCAGGAAATGGCCGAAAACAGAGAAGCCCTTTCCGAGATGGAATACTACAAGGACATCGACAACGTTTACAAACTGCTCAACGTTGAGCCTATCGAAATGGAGTTCGGCTACAGCCTTATCCCTCTTGCGGACGAAAGCTCGGGCGGCACGCTTATCGAGCGTGTGGTAATCTTCCGAAAGCAGTTCGCTATGGATATGGGTATGGTTTTCCCGTCGGTAAGAATGACCGATAACCAGCACATCAATCCGAACCAGTATGTAATAAAGGTAAAGGGCGAGATAGTGGCTCACGCGGAGATACTTATGGATCACTACCTTGCGCTGGACAGCGGAAGCGTTACCAAGGAAATAGACGGTATCGACACCGTTGAGCCCGCCTTTAATATTCCCGCGAAATGGATACCGGAGCAGGATAAGCTCCGCGCCGAGATCGCAGGCTACACGCTTATCGACCCGACGTCGGTAATCATTACCCACCTGTCGGAGATAATAAAAAATTACGCGCACGAGCTTTTGTCAAGGCAGGACGTTAAGACCATGCTTGACAAGCTCAAGCAGACAAACCCTGTTGTGGTGGACGATATCGTTCCGAATATCGTTTCCCCTGCGTATCTGCAAAAGGTGCTGTGTCTGCTCCTGAAGGAAAGCGTCCCCATCAGGGACTTGCAGACCATTCTGGAGACTATCGCGGACAATCAGTACAACATGAAAGATGTGGACATAACCACCGAGTACGTCCGCCAGGCTCTGAAGCGAACCATTACACGCCGCTTCTCGGACGGAGGACAGATACGGGTACTCACACTCGATACGGAAACGGAAAACAAGATCGTGGCTTCCGTCAAAAAGTCCGAGCAGGGCTCATACCTTGCAATGGATCCCCAGACGATACAGTCGCTTGTGGCTTCCCTTAACGAGCAGATCGACAGGGTAAAGGACGTTGTCCCCATGCCTATCGTTCTGACCTCGCCTATCGTGCGCATTTACTTCAAAAAGCTTATAGACCAGTTTATACCCAATGTTACTGTGCTTTCGTTCAGTGAGATAGACAATTCCGTGCAGATACAGGCTGTGGGAAATGTTGCTCTCGACGCGGACATGGCGGGAGTTTAAGAATATCCTGCCGAGATTGAATACAGCTGACGGAGGTGAGTTCTGTGACTGATAACGAAAAAGAGGAAAGAGCCCTGCTGCTTCTCAGATACAAGGAGACAGGCGACAAGGCTCTCCGCAACCGCGTTATCATGGCTTATATGAATATTGTCAAGTTCGCCGCGCTGTCAACAAGAAATATGTACATCAAGTTCGCGGAGACCGACGACGTGATCAACGAGGCGACTATTGCCCTTATGAGCGCGGTGGACAGCTTCGACCACAAAAAAGGCGTGAAGTTCGAGACCTATGCGTCCATAAAGGTGCGCGGCGCTATTATAGACTTCATCAGGCGGCAGGACTTTATTCCCCGCGGGGTAAGACGTTTTGCCAAGGATTACGACGCCGCATATTCGGCTCTTTACGAGGAGCTGGACAGAGAGCCTACCGCTGAGGAGCTTGCGGAAAGAATGAAGCTTCCCGTTGAAAAGCTTGAAAGCTGCGCTGCTCAGGCCGCCGCGGCACAGACCCTTTCCTTTGAGGAAATGGTCATGGACAGCGGCTTCGATATCGCCGAAAAAGCCGATGACGACGGAATGTGGTCGGCGGAGGCGGGAGTTCACAAGCAGGAAAAGCTTCAGTATCTTGCCGAAGCTATCAAGTCCCTCAAGGAAAGAGAGAGACTGGTCATCACCCTTTATTACTACGAAAAGCTGAGGTTTTCCGATATAGGAAAGGTTCTGGAGGTTTCGGAAAGCCGTGTCTGCCAGCTGCACTCGCAGGCGGTCCAGAAAATGAAGAAATATCTCGGAGACTATATGAATAAATAGGAGGTATCAGAATGCTCAGAGGCTACTATACCGCGGCAAACGGTATCATCAACGAACAGAGGATACTTAACGTCATCACCAATAACCTTGCCAATGCGAAAACAGCGGGCTATAAGGAGGACGAGGCTATCCCCATAACCTTTGCGGAGGAGCTGCTGCTCATCAATAACAGGCACAGTCAGACGGGTACTATCCGCTACCGCACAATTGATTACACCTATACCGACACCAGCCAGGGCACTTTTGAAAACACGGGCTCCCGTCTGGATATAGCGCTTGTAGGCAATATCTACTTCAACATCGAGGAGCGCAGAACAGGCGAGACTCTGCTTTCAAGAAACGGTCAGTTCACGATAAACGGCGAGGGTTATCTTACTCTCGGCACTACGGGATACGTCCTTGACGAAAACGGCGAGAGAATACAGCTGGGTACGGCTAACTTCCAGGTAGACCGCTTCGGCGAGCTTACCGTTGACGACGGCAGAGTATTTCAGCTGGGACTCAGCTTCATTCCCCCTGAGAGCGACATTGAAAAGGTCGACGACAACCTTATGAGACCTTACGAGGACACGCCTATCGGAAATATTCCCGAGGGTATGGTCTATCAGGTAAAGCAGGGCTGGTTCGAGCGTTCCAATGTTGACCTTGCGGAGCAGACCATTGCAGCTATGGACGCGCAGCACGTTTTTACCGCGTGCAGCTCCGCCCTTAAAATAGCAAACAGCATCAATCAGCTTGCGGTAAACGAGCTTGCAAGCATCACCTGATCGGCGGCACACTGATCCGCTGTCCGGAATAAATTCTGAAAGGAACTGAAGCTATGAGCAATATCGGTTACTATACCGCCGCTTCGGGCGTAATAAGCTATCAGTACGCTATGGACGTTACGGCGAATAACCTTGCAAACGTGAATACCTTCGGCTTTAAGGCGTCAAGACCGTCCTTTGCCGACCTTATTTACACGGAGAGAAACAACAACAATACCGAGACCCAGTTCGGTCACGGCGTAAGAGTTCAGAAAACCGACATGATGTTCGAGCAGTCCCAGCTGAGAGAAACAGGAAGAGTTCTCGACTTTGCGGCTCTGGACGAGGGCTTCTTTGCGATACTCACTCCCGAAAATATGGTCACCTACACTAAGGACGGTTCGTTCATAATCACAAAGGAGAGCGAGGACGAGGACGCTCCGTGGCTTCTGTGCAACTCATGGGGCGGCTGGGTGCTTGACTATGAGGGAAACCGCATAGAGGTGCCCTTTAAGGAAAATGCTCCTACGGAGATAGACGACTCTGAGCTTGCTCAGCTTGTGGGCGTGTACAAATTTGAAAACCCCTACGGTCTGGATATGATCGGAGACAACTACTATACCGAGACGGCTTCAAGCGGGCCCGCGGTGGCGGACGAGGGCGCAGGCAAAAAGCAGAGATGGTTAGAGGCGTCGGGTACTAACGTGGCAAACGAGATGACCAAGGTCATCGAGTACCAGAGAGCCTACCAGCTTAACGTAAATATGGTAAAAACTCACGACGAGCTGGAAAATATAATAAACAATCTAAGGAACTGATTTAGAAGAGAGGATACAGCAGTATGATAAAAAATATTGAGCAGCTTCAGGATATGCATCTCGACGTTCTTAAGGAGTTGGGAAGCATAGGATCGGGAAATGCTGCCAGCGCGCTTTCCGAGGTTTTACAGTGCAACACGGACATAGCGGTTCCGGCTGTTAAGGTTTTGGATTTCAGCGACGCGGTGAATTTTCTCGGCGGCCCCGAAAATATCGCGATAGGTATGCTCATAAACATGAGCGGCGATATTACGGGAATGATGCTTTACGTTCTTCAGCATTCTTTTGCAAGCAAGATGACAAAGGCTCTTTTCGGGTCGGAAATAGAAAATCTGCTTGAAATGAACGACATGGAAAAATCCTTTATTTCCGAGGTCGGAAATATTATGGGAGGCTCGTACATAAATGCGATAGCGGCTCTTACAGGCATGACTATTGATATATCGGTTCCTGTAATGACCGTGGATATGGTCGGCGCGATACTGAGCGTACCGGTCATTGAATTCGCACAGGTCGGAAATAAAGCGCTTTTTATTGATGACAGCTTTAAAATAGACGGCGGTGAAATAAGAAGCAATATGATACTTGTTCCCGAGATGGAGTCTCTTGAAACTCTTTTCACAAGACTGGGAGTGAGTGTATAATGGCAAATACTGTTACAGTCGGTATTGCAGACCTGAATGTTGTAAGAGCACCTGACACCTTGGTTACATACGCGCTCGGCTCGTGTGTGGGGATATGTCTTTATGACGCAGAAAAAAAGATTGCGGGACTGGCGCATATCATGCTGCCGCTCAGCAAGGACGCTGCGCAGGGCATAGACAATAAGCGCAGATACGCCGATACCGGCATAGCTGAGCTTATCCAGAAGATGACAATGATGGGGGCGAACAAGGCCCGTCTTACGGCGAAGATCGCCGGAGGCGCTCAGATGTTTAATGCAAGCTCGGCGGTATTCAACATAGGCGAGAGAAACGTTGAGGCGGTAAAGAAGGTTTTGGCTTCCTACAGGATAAGGATTCTTGCGGAGGAAACAGGCGCAAATTTCGGACGCACCCAGTATTTCCACGGAGAAACAGGAATTATGGAAATACGCGCCGCCACAAGACCGACGAAGATGTACTGATCCGAGGGCGGATACAAAAAAATATACGAAAAGGGTATCGCTCCGTTTGGCGCGATACCCTTGATTTTTATGACGTTTCCACATAAGACAAAGACGCGCAAGGTCTTATGTAGCGTCGTTATGCAGACCGAAGCTGATGGACAGGGCGCTGTTTACTCTGGTCATAGCGGTGGGGTCAAGCTCACCCATGCGTTCCTTAAGACGTTTTTTGTCGATAGTTCTGATCTGTTCGAGAAGAACGATGCTGTCCTTTTGAAGTCCGCATTTGTCGGCGTTAAGCTCGATGTGGGTGGGCAGCTTGGATTTTTCCCGCTGGCTTGTTATCGCCGCGGCGATGACCGTGGGACTGTGCTTGTTGCCCACGTCGTTCTGGACTATCAGTACGGGACGTATCCCGCCCTGCTCCGAGCCCACAACGGGACTGAGGTCTGCGTAGTAGATTTCTCCCCTTTTTACCGGCATTTTTCATACACTCCTATTTTACCGAGTTGCGGCGGTCTTTCGGACAACCGCTTATGGTATTATTGTTGACGGTTTTTGTGAAAATAATCACCGCCCGCAATTTTTCATGTTCGGCAAATATATTGGGACACTTTTATTATATGCAGGAGGGGTTGTACGGGGTTAGGGAGCATTTCCGCCTAAAGTTGACATAACGTCCCGCAGGAGTTATAATTAAATAAAACATTTTCTAAGGAGATTTGACCATGAACATACTTATAATCCGTCACGGCGACCCCGATTATTCCATAGACTCCCTTACCGAAAAGGGCTGGCGGGAAGCCGAAATTCTTTCGGAGCGGATAGCTCCCCTTGATGTTAAGGCGTACTACGTTTCCCCCTTGGGACGGGCGCAGGACACCGCGTCCCTTACGCTGAAAAAGGCGGGACGTTCCGCGGAGACCATGCCTTGGCTGAAGGAATTCAACGTCCCCATAAAAGACCCTGCGGCGGGTATCGACCGCGGCATACCTTGGGATATGCTCCCCGCCGAGTGGACAGCCGTCCCTGAATACTACGACAGGGAAAAATGGTACAGTCTGCCGCTTATGCAGTCGGGCAGCATGAGCGAACGTCTTGCCGAGGTGTGGGACGGTCTTGACGCTATCCTCGAAAAGCACGGCTACAAGCGGGAGGGAAACCTGTACCGCGCGGAAAATCCTAACGAGGACACTATTGTGTTTTTCTGTCACTTCGGCGTGCAGTGCGTAATGCTGGGACATCTTCTGGGGATATCGCCCATGATATTGTGGCACGGGCTTATGACCGCTCCCACGTCGGTGACAACGCTGCATACCGAGGAACGCCGCGAGGGTATCGCTTATTTCAGAGCAAGCGCGGTGGGGGATATATCCCACCTTTACGCGGCGGGCGAGCCTCCTGCCTTTGCGGGACGGTTCTGCGAGACTTTTTCAAACGCGGAGCAAAGACATGACTGACACTGCGAAAACCGGCGGAACGCTTTTGACGTTCCGCCGGTTTTCGAGGTTATTTGAAGATATTCAAAAAATTTTTAACCGTTTATGGTATTGCACAAATCGTTTAAATTTGTATGATTATATTCATTTCCGTTATATGTAATTGTTAAGCCATCGCAGTTTTCAAAAGCATCGTTGCTAATGTATTTAATGCTGTTTGGCAGAGACATGCTTCTTAATCCTGTACAGTTTGAAAATGCTGCCATTTCGATTCGTTCAACTCCATCGGGAATTATTATCTCTTTAAGCTCTTTACAGCTTTTAAATGCACTTGTGTTTATAATTTTAACGCTTTCAGGCATTGTCACATTTTTAAGACTTTTGCATTCCAAAAATGCCTCATGACCTATTTCCTCAACACCGTTAGGAATAATTATACTTTCAAGATCTTCGCAGCGTCTGAAACCGTTAAGTGTCTTTAAAGCGGTACCCTCAGAAAATGTCACATTTGTAAGATTTAAGCATGTAAAGGCGCCTTCTCCGATTTTTTCAACGCTTGCAGGAATATTTATGCTCGCAAGATTATTACAAGCTCCAAATGCCATTTCACCGATTTCTGTAACATCATCGGGAATATTAATACTTTCAAGCATTTCACATGATTGAAAAGCCCAATCATCAATCTTTTTAAGACCGCTTGGTAAAGTTACGCTTTTGAGATTCAAGCAGAAATTAAATGCACCATTACCGATCAGTGTAACGCTTTCAGGAATAACTATACTTTCAATACGTTCACATGCGTCCATCTGAAGCTCTGTCACACCCTCGGGAACGGTTACTTTTTCAAGCATTGGACAGTTGCTTAAATCTAATGATGTAATACCGTCGGGAAGTTCAATATATTTCATAGTTGCGTTTTTATTATAATAACCGGCACCGATTGAAACTTTTTTAACCGGTTCGCCGTCAAGCTCCGACGGAATGCGTACTGCTTCATCTTCGCCTGTGTA
>JAAVHL010000126.1 GCA_014799735.1 Ruminococcus sp. | reverse complement strand
TGCTCCGTTTCGGAGGCTATGCGCCTGCGGGCGCGGGGAGGGGATTTCGCCGTCTGCGGACGGCGACCAAAGGGCTCCGCCCTCTGGACTTCTGCGAGCTGGGCTCAGCTCGACCAGCTGGTGTCGGCGGCTTCGCCGCCTAAGAACCCCGAACGTAGTACGCTAAATCAAAATTTATCAAACTCTCATACAGGCAAAACAAAACCGTCCGACAACGAATGACGGACGGTCAAAAATATCAATAAAGCGCAAATTAAAATCAAACGCCGTACTTGATCGTGGAAACAGGAATACCAACGCCCATTGTGGAAGCTACTACACAGGACTTGATATAAGTACCCTTTGCAGCCGCAGGCTTAGCCTTAACGATAGCTTCGAGAAGCGTGTCAAGGTTCTGAGCAAGCTTTTCCTTGCCGAAAGAAGCCTTTCCGATAGGGCAGTGAATGATGTTGGTCTTGTCGAGACGGTACTCGATCTTACCTGCCTTAGCTTCGGAAATAGCCTTTGCAATGTCGGGAGCAACGGTGCCTGCCTTGGGGTTAGGCATAAGTCCGCGGGGACCGAGAACTCTCGCCGCCTTACCAACAACGCCCATCATGTCGGGAGAAGCTACGCATACGTCGAAGTCAAGCCAGTTTTCCTTAACGATCTTTTCAACCAGATCAGCGCCGCCTACGAAATCAGCGCCTGCTGCCTTAGCGTCAGCCTCTTTTTCCTCCTTGCAGAAAGCAAGTACGCGAACGTTCTTACCTGTACCGTTGGGGAGAACTACCGCGCCTCTAACCTGCTGGTCAGCGTGACGGGAGTCAACGCCCAGACGAACGTGAACCTCAATTGTCTCATCAAATTTAGCCTTGGCGTTCTTGCAAGCCAGATCGAGAGCCTCTTCGGTCTCATAGAGCTTGCTTCTGTCAACAGCCTTAGCGCTTTCATTATATTTCTTACCGTGTTTCATTATCAGATTTCCTCCTTGTAAGTGGTAAATGTTCCCATGCTTGGGACTCTTAGCGGAATTATTTCCTCCCACTAAACGCAAGATGAACAGAGTCTTGGTGCAGGAAAATATTCTTTCCCGCGCTCTGAAAACATCCGCCGTGAATTATTTGTCCTTATTTAGTCAACAACCTCAACGCCCATAGAACGGCAGGTACCTGCGATCATGCTCATAGCAGTCTCAATGGTTGCCGCATTAAGGTCAGGCATTTTGGTCTCTGCGATCTTCTTGATCTGTTCCTTAGTGATCTTGCCTACCTTGGTCTTGTTGGGAACTCCCGAACCGCTTTCAAGACCGATAGCCTTCTTGATAAGAACCGCAGCGGGCGGAGTCTTTGTGATAAAGCTGAACGAACGGTCAGCGTAAACCGTGATAACAACAGGGATAATGAGACCGATGTCGTTCTTTGTTCTCTCGTTGAATTCCTTTGTAAAAGCCATGATATTAACGCCGTGCTGACCGAGAGCAGGACCAACAGGCGGAGCAGGAGTAGCCTTTCCTGCTGCGATCTGAAGCTTGATTAAGCCAACTACTTTCTGTGCCATTATAATCATTCCTTTCTGAGTTTTGCAGCTTCGTTCCGAAGCTTTCGGGCTGCACTAAAGCTGTCCGAAAAGAAAACCCGCCGCTCCGAAATTTATCTTCGGAGTATATGCACTTCCGATTTTCAATAATTGATAATTAATACTCGTCCGAGGGCGCGACCATAGTGATCTCCAGCTCTGCCGAGGTATCCCGTCCGAACATGGAGACCTTGACGTTCACCGTCATATTCTCCGTGTCGATGCTTTCCACCTCGCCCACAATGCCCTCCATAGGACCCGCGGTGATCTTCACCTTGTCGCCCGCCTTGAAGTTTACCTCAACGGACGCAGGCTTAGCCTCCGTGTCGATACCCATAGCAGCCGCTTCCTTGTCGGTAAGCGGAATGGGCTTCGATCCGGGACCCACAAATCCCGTACAGCCTCTGGTATTTCTCACCACGTACCAAGAGTCGTCTGTGAGAACCATTTTTACCAGAACGTATCCGGGGAAAATTTTTCTTTCCACCTCATGCATTTTATTCTTTTCGTTCATTTCCATGACCGTTTCGGTCGGGACCTGAACCTCCTGAATAAGATCATGAAGCTTGCGGTTGTCGACGACCTTCATGATCGTCTGCGCGACCTTATTCTCATAACCGGAATAAGTGTGAATGACATACCATTTTGCCGATTCTGACATAATTAATGACCATTCCTTCCCTATCAGAGGTTAGAGATCCAGAGGTAAGAGGCATGGATCGCAAGCGGCTTGCCTGTTCCGAAAGATTGTCCTCTGTGTCCGCTCTCCGTCCTCACAGCTCCCTCTGCTTCGCATTTGCGGGATTTTCGTGTACGTTACTCATGCTTTGGTAGCAAGGTTGAGCAGCGCCGTAAGCGCGGTGTCAAAAGCGTACACTACGACAGCGCTTGCGCACATTCCCACAAGAACCACAAACGTGTTGTTTACGACCTTTTTCCATGAAGGCCACGTTACTTTTTTGATTTCGCTTTTCAAGTCCTTGAAATATTTTACAATACCGTTCGGCTTTTTAGCGCCTGACTTTTTGTCTTTCGCCTTAGCCTTTTCGCGGTCGTTCACCATCTTATTCGCCTTAGCTTCTGCCTGAGCGACGATGGAGTTTTTCTTGGACTTGCTGTTTTTTGCGTCAGCCATTCTCCGCACCTCTCTTACTTAGTTTCTTTGTGAAGAGTATGCTTTCTGCAGAACTTACAGTACTTGTTCATTTCAAGTCTGTCGGGATCGTTCTTCTTGTTCTTCTTGGTATTGTAGTTGCGCTGTTTGCACTCCGTACAAGCCAATGTAATCTTTACTCTCATATCGGCACCTCCTATTAGATTGAGCGATGACGCCGTCTTTGGGGACTGCACATCAAAGAACAACGGCCTGATGCCGCGGAACAGCTTGTTCCGTTATGCCGCATTCCGCGCCGTTCTCTTATGCACAGCCGTCCGTGTGACCGCACCGCCTTGCGTTTTCGCAGGGGACGTATTTCCCCTGTGCCTCCCTCTGTGACTTGGCTCGGGCTGACTCGCAGGAGCCTTGCCGAGAGACTTTTCCGCCCGTAAAAAAGAGCGCAAAAAAATAAGCCTCTGCAAGAGGTAATAATATTATACCTCATTGCACAGGCTTTTGTCAAGAGTTTTTGCAAATTTTTTCAAAAATCTTTTTTATCATTTAAAATGCGTACCGAAAGTCCGCGGGAAGTCTCGGTATACGGTTTATATCTGCACCGAATAGTTGGGAGCTTCCTTAGTTATGTATATATCGTGAGGGTGGGATTCTTTAAGTCCCGCGCCGGTGATCTTCACAAACTGAGCCTTTTCGTGAAGCTCCTCTATCGTTGCGCAGCCGCAGTAGCCCATACCCGAACGGATACCTCCCACAAGCTGGAAGATTGAATCGGAAACAAGTCCCTTGTAGGGAACGCGTCCCTCTACGCCCTCGGGAACGAGCTTCTTGCTGTTCTCCTGGAAGTATCTGTCCTTTGAGCCGCACGCCATAGCGCCCAGCGAGCCCATGCCGCGGTACACCTTGAAGCGTCTGCCCTGATATATTTCCTCCTCGCCGGGAGCTTCGTCGCAGCCCGCAAGCAGAGAACCAAGCATTACAACGTTCGCGCCCGCCGCGAGAGCCTTTACGATATCGCCCGAATACTTGATGCCGCCGTCGGCAATAACGGGGATATTATGCTTAGCCGCAACACAGGCAACGTCATAAACCGCCGTGATCTGAGGTACGCCTATACCTGCTACGACGCGTGTTGTACAGATAGAGCCGGGGCCTATGCCGACCTTAAGAGCGTCCGCGCCCGCCGCGATAAGAGCCTCTGCCGCCGCCGCGGTAGCGATATTTCCTGCGATAACGGGAGTGTCGGGGAACGCCTTTTTAACGTCTCTTACGGCGTTTACAATGTTGATGTTGTGACCGTGAGCCGAGTCAAGGACAAGCACGTCAACCTGAGCGTCGATAAGAGCCTTGGCGCGCTCCATCATGTTTTTTGCAACGCCTATAGCCGCGCCGCAGAGAAGTCTGCCCGATTTGTCGCGGGCGGAGTTGGGGTACTGAACTGCCTTTTCAATATCCTTTATAGTGATAAGTCCCTTGAGGGTGCCGTTGTCGTCCACAATGGGGAGCTTTTCGATTTTATGCTTCATCAGAATTTCCTGCGCGCCTTTAAGGTCTGTGCCCACGGGAGCGGTCACAAGATTTTCCTTGGTCATCACATTGCCGATGGGAATGTCAAAATTCGTAAGGAAGCGCAGGTCGCGGTTGGTAAGTATGCCCACAAGCTTGCCCTCTCTGTCAACGATAGGCACGCCCGATATTCTGTATTTGCCCATAAGCTCGTCCGCTTCGGAAACAAGTCTGTCCTCCGTGAGAGAGAAAGGATTTACGATAACGCCGTTTTCGGAACGCTTTACCTTGTCCACCTCGTCGGCCTGCTGTTCAACGGACATATTCTTGTGGATAATTCCTATGCCGCCCTCGCGAGCGATAGCGATAGCCATGCTTGCTTCGGTAACGGTATCCATAGCTGAGGTCATGATAGGCGTGTTGAGCATAATGTCCTTCGCAAGTCTTGTTGAAAGGCTGACCATGTTCGGAGTGCAGTTCGATTCGGCGGGAATGAGAAGCACGTCGTCAAAGGTGAGACCCTCCTTTACGAATTTGGCAGAGTAGTTTGTTTCCAGCATAAAATTACCTCCCGTTAAAGTTCGTATGTTTTTGAATATTTCTAATAAGCATAACACTTTACAAGCATTAAGTCAATAGAATTTCCGCAAATTCTATTATAAAAAAACGGTGTTAATCCGACAAATTTTTTGTGCATTTTTTCATGTGCGGTAAAATTATTTGGGTGCCTTTGTTCAGGGGAGTTTGCCGCTTTCTTTAAGAAGCTTCCAGAGGGTTGGCTCAAAGGAAAATTCCTCCATGAGAGCTTTTACCTCGTCAAGGTATTTTTCCCTGCCCCTTGGCGCACCGTCCCGCTTTACAGCGCGTATTAGGATATTTTTCGGAGTATGCTCGAAGTCCACAAATTCCAGAAGCTGAGTTTTGTAGCCGCAGTATTCAAGCAGATTTGCCCGCACTGCGTCGGTGCAGAGTGCGGCTGTGCGCTCCTTTATAATGCCGTACCTTGTCAGCAGGGAAAGCCTTTCCGACTTCATCTGTCCGTTCAGCTCATGCTGACAGCAGGGGACGGAAAATATCATGTCCGCGCCCCGCATTACCGCGTTGTGCAGCGCGTAGTCCGTCGCCGTGTCGCAGGCGTGTAGGGTCACTACCATGTCAACCTTGCCCTGCTCGGAAGCTCCGCTGATGTCGCCCGTCTCGAAGCGGAGGTTTTTATAGCCGTACCTTTCCGCGGCGGCATTGCAGTTTTTGATAACGTCCGCTTTCAGGTCAAGACCCAGCATATCGGTCTCAATACCGCGTATCTCCGTGAAGTAGTGATACAGCACAAAGGTCAGGTAGGATTTCCCGCAGCCGAAGTCTATTACCTTGAGAGGCTTTCCGCCGCTCTCAAAGCCCCGCTCCCGAAGCGCGTCGTCTATTATTTCCGCAAATCGGTTTATCTGACGGAATTTCCCGTACATAGGCTTCGCGACTTTGCCCTCCTTGGTAAAGACGCCCATGTCCACCAGCGCGGGGAAAGGCTTGTCCTCGGGGATAATATAGTTTTTGGTTTTGTTGTGGTAAAGCTCCGCTTTGGGCGCGCCGCCGTCCGAACGCTTTTTGCTCAGCGTGACCGCGCCTTTTTTCGATATCATAAGGCTGTATTCGCAGACGTTCCCCCACGAATTAAGCTGTCCCCAGCCCTGTTCCAGAAGCGTCAGGCAGTAATTTTGCGCGGCATCGGCGTCGGGCAGATTTTCGTGAAAGACCTGCTTTTCGGTGTATTTTTCCGCCTGATATCCGCGCTGTTTTTTCACCAGATTTATTTTTCGGAACCCGCAGTCCTTCGGCGGCTTGCTCACAACTATTTTAAAGGGACTGTCCGTCTCAAAGACCTTTTCAAGATAAAATGACAGCTCGTTCATATCGGTACCTCGTTTTGTTATATTCAGCACTCACTTTCAGGTAAGTATATGACCCGAAAGAGAGTACTTGACTGTTTTTTCCACTTATGCTATAATTTTAATATAAATATATTTAATTGTCAATCCCAAAAATATTTACGGAGGTTTTTGCAATGAGAAAGAATTTAGGAAGCCAGCCCGCGCTTTTTCCCATGCCCGTGACTGTTGTTGCGGCTTATGACAAAGACGGAACGGTCTGCGCGCTTAACGCGGCGTGGGTGCAGATCTGCGCTATGGATAAGATCGCACTGTTTATCGACGCAGACCACAAGACTACAGCAAACATCATGCAGACAAAGGCGTTTACCGTCAGCGTTGCGGACGTTCCCAACATGGAAGTCGCGGACTTCTTCGGAATTGCGACGGGAAACAAAATGCCCGACAAATTTGAGCGCAGCGGATACCATGCGGTAAAAAGCGAATTTGTCAACGCACCTATAATAACGGAATTTCCCGTTACTCTCGAATGCGAGCTTGCGGAAGTTGTCAATACCGAAAATATGCACGCCGTTGTGGGCAGGATCGTGAATGTCAGCGCGGACGAAAAGGTTGTCGGCGACAAGGACAAGATCGACCCTCAGAAAGTAAACGCTCTCGTTTTCGACCAGTACCGCTCGGGCTATTACACCATAGGCGAAAAAGCGGGTCAGGCTTGGAACGCGGGCGCGGGACTTATGAAGTAACAACCGCATAATGCGATAATAATAAAAACGGTCTGCCGTATAATTAGCGGCAGACCGTTTTCTTTTGTCCGTCTTAAACATGTCCTTTCAAATACCCGTGCGGATAAGATTTTCTGAAGCCGCCAAAAATGCGGAACAGAGTAACGCTTCAATAAATATATTACCTATCTGTTTACTATATTTTATGAAATTCTTAATTTTTCGCCGCAAAAGCAGCGGACTATTGCAATTCCTACCAAAACGGTATATAATGATGTTACAGAAAAAAATTCCGAAAAGAAGTGATATTTATGGAAAAACGATTTATATATGCGGACAACGCCGCTACCACCGCTGTTTCAAAGCGGGTACTGGACGCCATGCTGCCGTATATGACCGAACAGTTCGGCAACCCCTCCAGTATCTACAAGCTTGGTCGGGACGCCGAAAAGGCTATCACAACAGCCCGTGAAAAAATCGCGGACACGATAGGCTGTTCCCCAAGCGAGATATTTTTTACCAGCGGCGGTTCGGAGGCCGACAACTGGGCTATACGCTCAGCTGTGCTGAGAATGGGCGCAAAAGGAAAAAAGCACATCATCACCACAAATGTTGAGCATCACGCCGTTCTGCACACCTGCGAGTTTCTGGGAAAGCAGGGCTGCGAGGTGACCTATCTTCCCGTTGACGAAAACGGACTTGTCACCGCGGAGCAGGTCAGGAACGCGATACGTGAAGATACTGCGATAGTTTCGGTAATGTACGCAAACAACGAGATAGGCACGATAATGCCTGTAAAAGAAATCGGAGAGGTATGCCGCGAAAAGGGAGTTCTGTTCCACACCGACGCGGTTCAGGCGGTGGGAAATATCCCTATTAATGTCAAGGAGCAGAATATAGACCTTATGTCCTGTTCGGGACATAAAATTCACGCCCAAAAGGGTATAGGCTTTCTTTACGTGAAAAAGGGCGTACCTATGACAAACCTTATTTTCGGCGGAGCGCAGGAGCGGGGCAGACGTGCGGGTACGGAGAACGTCCCCGCCATTATGGGACTTGCCGAGGCTGTCACGGCGGCGTGCGAAAACATTCCCGAAAAGGCGGCAAGGGTTGCGGAAATGCGGGACAGGCTTATCGGCGGAATAACAAAAATACCCTGCTGCCGTCTTAACGGCGACAGGACTAACAGGCTTTGCGGCAATGTGAATATATCGTTCCTCGGCGTTGAGGGCGAATCCCTGCTGCTTCTGCTGGACGAAAACGGGATATGCGCTTCAAGCGGTTCTGCGTGTACATCGGGTTCACTTGACCCGTCCCACGTTCTGCTTGCGCTGGGACTTCCCCACGAGGTCGCTCACGGCTCGATGAGACTTTCCATTTCCGAAGAGACTACCGACGAGGACATTGACTATATCCTTGAGACCGTTCCCAAGGTAGTGGAGAGGATACGCGCCATGTCCCCGCTGTGGGAGGATATCCTGCACGGTAAGGAAAATATTCAAAAAGCAATGAAATTTGTTTCCCCGCTTAAATAAATTTAGAGGAGTGTTAATATGCTTTACAGCGATAAGGTAATGGATCATTTTGCAAATCCCAGAAACGTGGGAGAGATAGAGGACGCAGACGGTATCGGCGAGGTTGGCAACGCCAAGTGCGGAGACATTATGAAGATGTACATTAAGGTGGACGGCGGAGTTATTACCGATGTAAAATTCAAGACCTTCGGCTGCGGCGCGGCTGTTGCGACTTCCTCGATCGCAACGGAAATGATAAAGGGCAAGACTATCGACGACGCGCTTAAAGTCACAAACAAGGCGGTGGTCGAGGCTCTGGAGGGACTTCCTCCCCAGAAGCTGCACTGCTCCGTTCTTGCGGAACAGGCAATGAAGTCTGCGCTTTCCGACTACTACAGGCGGCAGGGTATAGACCCTGTGCCAATTGTGGGAGAGATAGGCGACTGCGAGGACTGTCACTGAAAAAAGAATATTGAAAATAGAAAAGTTTAATTTTTGATTTAGCGCACAACGCACTATACCTGACTACCCTGCCCCGAAAAAGTCGGACGTGTTATAAGCTTCTTTGATATAATAACAATGGGAGGTGAAGCAATGGATATGTTAAAAAATCTGAATGCCGCCATTGAGTATATTGAGGCCAATTTGCTTGCGGAAGAAATTGACGTTGACAAAGCGGCTGCGCTTGCTTGTCTCAATTCCGACAGCTTTATGAGATTTTTCAGTTACATGACGGGTATGACGCTGAACGAATATATTCGGCGCAGAAAATTAAGCGCTGCCGCCGATGATGTCCGTAACAGAAATGACCGTATAATTGATATTGCTGTTAAATTCGGATATGAAAGCGCGGACGCTTTTTCAAGAGCGTTTGCAAAGCAGCATGGCATTACTCCTGCGGCGTATCGGAAAAATGGAGGCACTCTGAAAATATATCCGCCTGTTTCCTTTCACATTATTATCAAAGGAGCAAAAAAGATGGATCTCAGAATTATTGAACTGCCCGATACCGAGATTTACGGAATATCAAAACAGTTTGACGGACAAGGCTACAAGAACCGTGAGGAGCTTCGCCACATTATGTGGAATGAGGATCTGGAGGATTTACCCGAACAGATTTGCTGCGGCAAATGGAACGAAAATGGCAGTACGGCTTTTGACGGCGTGTGGTACGGAGTATGGCAGGACGGAAAATACATGATTGCTCGCGCAAAGGAAGATGTTAAAAATGACAAGCTTGAAATGCGGAAGCTTCCTGCGGGAACATATGCCGCTTTCAAAACAGAAGTGGGCGGATATGCGTGGGAGGAATTTCCGAAGCTGTTTGAATTGATTTTTGACTCGTGGCTGCCTGCTTCCGAGTACAAGCAGAAATACGATTTGATCGTTGAGGTACTGCACCTTTGGACAGACCGTGAAAAACGGAAAAAGAACCGTTATTACGAGGTTTGGATACCTGTGGAATTAAAATGACAGTTCCATATATTATAGAGTGCCTGCTCCAAAAGGGCGTGCTGAAGCTCACGTCGGGGAACAGCACAAGGGTCTCTGCACGATAATTTTTCCCGGTTAGTAACCTAAATAACCTCCTCTATAAGGTCATATATTTGCATTGCAAAAGGGACGGCGTTTGCCGTCCCTTTTACGTTGGCGCGCTTTTCGTTTTATGTAGATCGTCTAATATTTTCGCTTGCTTTCCGGAAACGTTTTCAGCTTTTCAATATATTTCTTTCCCTTGTCACTGAGGATAATATTTTTCCGCAATAATTGTATCATTCGCATTGGAAATCACGCCAAAAACAAAGATATACAGTGCATAAACAAGCGGCTCACATAAACCTCTTACAGCGACCGTATAGTAAGCGTTTCCGTACAGTCCGTTAAATGTTTTGTGAAGCATATTTACTTCGGCGATCCCGAGTACGTTATACAAAATCGAGGCCGCCGCTAAAGATATTACAGCAATACGGATAAACTTTCGGTTTGCTTTTGCATTGACGGTTTCGCCGCTGTACGAAATCATAACCTTCCCCACCATAACAAGAGAAATAACAGCAGACGCTGTTACGGGAAGCTCTTTAAAGAAACGGAAAATAACAAGCCTCGTGTATGCTTCGGGCGAATTTGCACTGTCGGAGGGCAGATCCATATATATATTGTAAAACGGGATACGCACAGCCATATTTTCCCCGCTGTTCCGCGAAAGACTTATAAGGCTGCCCGCGTGAAATATTCCTTTCCATATGAGATATGCCGCGGCGCATACAAAAAGACCTGTTCCGAATATTTTAAATCCGATGCGCATTTTTTGTTTTTCAGCCGTCAGGATATAACGAAGAACCATTCCCCCTGCCAGAACCGTACAGGGTAAAGCCAAAATATAAAATGGGCGGAAATTGTATGAAGCCGTAGAGAAAATACCGGTTGTGTATTTAGTCATGACCGGTATATCTTTTGATCCGAGAATTTCTCCTGCCGCAGTACCGGACAGAAAGCAGCCTGATGATATGAACAGCATCAGATAACTGCTTTTTATGTAAAGCTTTCCTTTTGAGGCATTTCTTATCATAATGAATAAACAGACTATGCCTGCCGCCGGTAAAACTATACCCGCGACATTAAGTATATTCCCTGTCATAGTGTGTTCCGCCGCTGCCTCGGAAAAACCGTCTTTGACATATTCGGCGGTCATTTCAATAAAAAATGTGCCGCTGTAATAGTGACCGTAAAACATTTCTGCTCCGTAATTTTCTGTTTCCTGCCGACTTATCAGTATTGACATTATAAGCTGAAACGCTAAAAAGAATACTGCGCCGCAAAGAATTACTTTCAGCACAAAATAAATTGTTTTAAAAAAATTCTGTGCTTTCTCATTCATTCTGATCTCGGGTAAAGAGTTTTGTTTTTTATCCATATAGCCTCCATAAGCGTGCTGCCTAAAAAATGTTATATTAAAACTGAGGTAAGGTACAGAAGCGTGTGCCTTACCTCAGCGCGGATATCAGATATACCGCCGCAAGAAAAAGCGGCTGATGTATTATGTAGAGCCAAAGGGAATGTCTCCCGCAGAAATTCACTATCGGGATACTTGCTTTATAGCAGAATTCGGGCAGCCCGCCGTTTTTCACCATATCCGACAAGGCCGCCCCCGCAAGAAAAATAAACCCGTACGGAGCAAGCGGAAAGTAATCCGCGGAACGGAAATCCGAGGAGGTTATGCCTATCGGATACAGCCATCTTATATCGTTGGGTACGTTCAGTCGTACCCTGCCCAGAATAAGGAACAGGCTGTCGGTTCGGTAAAAATCGGTGAAGATGACCGCCAGCACCGCAAACAACGCAAACACAACCGCGTTGGGAAGCTTTTTCAGCACAGGCGATATCACCCCGTAGATAAGCATGGACATTCCGAAGCAGGACAGTACCCCGAAAACAATGGTCTCGTCGGGGACAAACGCCGCCGTCACAAGGGTAAGGACTTCCCCCATAAGATAAAGGGTCGCACCCCTTTTCAGCACATTTGAGGAAAATCCCGCGCATATCCCCGAAACGGAGAAAAGTATCACAAGGAAAAATCTGTGGATAATTTCCATGGTATCCGTAAAGAAAAAGGGTATGCTCATTCTGCCGAAAAAGATCAGGTCGTAAAGCAGATGATAAAGCATGACGTACATTATCGAAAATCCACGAAGCGTATCCAGTACCGCAACGCGGTTTTTCCTGCCTATCTCTTCCGCAGGCGTCCCTGCGCCGCCTTGTCTTTCCTTTTCCGCAGTCTGCATATGCTTCCCTCCTTTTCTTCCATTATATCATACGTTTCAATCTTTTGCAACAATGACAAAGATTTTCAATTTAATGACAAAGCCCCTTGTAATTTTTGCTTTTTTGTGATATAATTCATTATGGCGAATTATACCGCAAATGCACTTTAACATAACGGGGAAGATACTATGAAAATTTTTAAACGCGGAAAAACTGCGGGTACCCCGCTTGTCAGAAGTCTGGTCGTACCGCTTCTGGCTGCGGTCGTTCTTCAGACTGTAATACTTTACTGCGTCCTTGCGTTTACGGGAACTCTCAGAGACATAAGCGCGGGAAGCGAAAGACTGCTGGACAAAAGCGCGTCCAAATGCTCGGTATATCTGGAAACTGAAATGACAAGGCGCTGGAACGGTCTTATGGGACTTAACGACAGAGCGGGCAGGATACTCAGCAGAATAGCGGAGGAAAACGGAGCAAGTCCAAAGGAGCTGCTTGAAAACGACGAGTATGCCTCCGAATTTATCGACGCTGTTGCGGAGACCCTGCTGGAGACACTGAGAACGAACTCTGTAAACGGCGCGTTTATAGTGCTGGCGGATTCGGCTTCGAGACCCGACGAAAATTCAGCGTCGGGGTTCAGGGGAGTATTTTTCAGCGATGCCGACCCACAGTACAATCCCTCGGATTATTCGGATATAATGATGATGCGCGGCTCAAGCTCCGTCTCGGAAAAATACTCCATTTCGCTGGATATTTCATGGACGGACAAATACAGATACAACCCCGACGAGACCGACATGGACTTCTTTTTCAAGCCCGTTTTTGCAGGGTACGATTACCCCTATGCAAGCTCCGAAAACTTGGGCTACTGGAGCAAGCCGTTCTTTCTTTCGGGCGGCGGAAGATACGAGACCGACCGCATCATAACTTACTCCCAGCCCCTTGTATACGAGAACGTGATCTTCGGCGCGGTGGGCATATCCGTGTCCGCAAACATGATATCGGAGCAGATGCCCCGTGACGAGGTAACCGAAAGCGGAGGCTGCTATGCGCTTATGACCTACGATTCGGGCGACGACCTTATGGACGTGGCTGTGGTCTCCGATACGCAGAGCATCTTTGAGCATATCGTGGGACAGCCCATAGCCCTTATCGGCTCCGAGGACAGTATGCTCATGGAGATATCGGGAACAGAGATCAACGGAACGCAGGCGTACTGCGCGGTAAGCGAGCTTAAGCTTTATCCCGACAATTCCCCCTACGGCTCGGAAAGATGGGCAGTAGCGGCTGTATCCGACAAGGCAGGCATTTATGCCGATACAGAGACGATCAATCTGAAGCTGGCGGCAGCGGCGGCTGTCTCGGCTCTGGCGGGATTTGCCGTTGCGGCTGCGGCAGCGGGCAGGCTTATCAAGCCTGTAAAGGCTCTTGCGGACAGCGTAAACAAAGCGGGCGAGCTGGGTACCATAGAGCCCGTAAAAACAAGCATTTCCGAGATCAACGACCTTTCAAACGCGCTCAGCGAGCTGAGCACAAAGCGAATACAGTACCAGAACGAGCTTGCCACGGAGCGGGAAAGATACCTGCTTGCAGTCCAAAGCTCCAACGACAGCATACTCGAATACGACTGCGGAAAGGATATCCTGTACCTTTATAATTTCAAGTCGCAGAAGTCAGGGCCTGCGGACGTTAAAATATTCGATGATTTCAGATACCGCGTTTCGTCGGGAAGAGTATGTTCCCGTGAAAATATTCCCGACATGATAGATTTTCTTGACGGAGCCGCGTTCAAAAACGGACTGCATATCAAGTTCAGACACCCGACCGATTCCGCGGGATATCTATGGATATTTTTAAGGGGCAAAAGCGTTTACGGCTCGGACGGAAAGCTTCTGAGGGTGATCGCAAGCTGCAAGGATGTTACCGTGGAAAAAGAGCGGGAACAGAGACGGCTTGAAAGAGAACGTCTCGACCCTGTCACAAATCTTTACAAAAGCGAATACGGAGACGTGCTGGCGTCAAAATTCTCAAAGGATATGCTGGGCAAGCCGTTTATATCGGCAATAGTTCGGCTCGCCGATATGGAGGAAATGTACAAGAACTGCGGCTGGCCGTTCTGCGACGCCGTGCTGGAGGAAGCCGCTCTGGTGTTAAAGAGGATCGTTCCCGAGGACTACCTTGTTTACCGCGGCATGATGGACGAATTTGTAATTCTTACGTCTCTTAATTCAAGGGACGAGGCAAGAGCGCTTTTCCGCAGGATACTGGACGGCATTTCGGAAATATACGGCAGCGGAAGCGTTTGTATAGAATGTGTTATAGGCGCGTACATCAAGTATCCCGATGAGCCGCTGTCCTCATCAAGACTTAAAATGAGGTTTGCTTCCGAGGCGGCTCACCGTTTCAGGAGCGAATTCGGCGGAATAGTTTTTGCCGACGAGGTAAGCGGCAGAAAGGACTTTGTGAACGAGTTCAGAAATGCGGGCGCGAAAGGCTCTGCTCTCATTGCGCACACTGCCGCCGAGGAAGCCATGGATATAGTTGAGTTTGCTTTCAATGTCTTTGAGAAATCCTCCGACTTTGAAGCCGCGCTTCACGCTTTGCTGAGCAAGGCGGGAAGAACTCTCGGAATGCAGAGAATAATTATTTTCGATATGAACAGGGACTACTACACGCTCAGGATATCGAGCCAGTGGTGCGCGGCGGAAATGGCTCCCATAGAAGTAAAGACCTACTCGTACGGAAAGGTCTCCTATCTCACGCTGGAGCGCGAATTGAAAACCCTTGACTGCAAGATCGCCGACGCCGCTTTCTTTGAGCGTGACGCCGTTCCCGGAAAGGGAAAGGCTGTAGCCGACGGTACGGCGTACTCCGTACCTATGCTTGACAACGACCTGATATCCGGCGTTATAGTATACGAGACCGGAACGGAAAGCGCAGACGAAGCAACGACAGGATACATGAAGGAGCTTACAAAGGTCATTTCGGCGTACATCTCAAAGTCCAGAACGAGCCGCGAAAGCAAGGCCAAGAGCGAGTTCCTCTCAAAGATGTCCCACGAGATAAGAACGCCCATGAACGCTATCATAGGCATGACGTCTATTGCCATGTCCTATGAGGACGCGGATTCCTCAGTAATGGAGTGCCTGAAAAAGATCGACAGCTCGTCACACTATCTTATGTCGCTTATTAACGACATTCTGGATATGTCCCGAATCGAAAGCGGAAAAATGACCTCCGAGGAGACCTACCTTAATCTTGACGAGCTTATCGGCAGACTTGATACCATGATAAGGGTACAGACCGAGAACAAGGGAATCTGGCTGCGGGTCGAGACGGATATCAAACATCCTCATCTGCTGGGAGACCCTCTCAAGCTCAATCAGATAATGGTGAATATTCTTGGCAACGCGGTGAAGTTCACCGAAAGCGGCGGTATATACCTGAATGTTGCCGAGACCGAATCGGAGACCGAGGGAGAGGTAAATGTTTCATTCTCGGTAAAGGATACGGGAATAGGAATAAGCGAGGAAAACCTCGGCAGGATATTCAACAGCTTCGAGCAGGCTGACGCGGAGACCGTGAGAAAGTACGGCGGAACGGGTCTGGGACTTGCAATATGCAGCAGCCTTGTCAAGCTCCTTGGCGGAGAGCTTGAGGTCAGAAGCGCTGTAGGCGATGGCTCGGAATTCTTCTTCACCCTGCCTATGAAGATCACTGAGCCTCCCGCGGAGGCAAACGAGGACGCAGACGCCGCGGCAGACGTTTCGGGCAGGAGAATACTTATCGCCGAGGACGACGAGCTTAACGCTGAAATAGCCTGCACCCTTATAGAAGCGGAGGGAATACTCACCGAGACCGCCGCAAACGGTCAGGAAGCAGTCGAAAAATTTGAAGCCTCCGCGGAGGGCTACTACGACGCCATACTCATGGATATAAGAATGCCCCTCATGGACGGTATCGAAGCCACAAAGCGCATACGCGGCTCCGACAGACCCGACGCGGCTAAGATACCCATAATCGCCATGACCGCAAACGCATTCGACGAGGACATGAAAAAGTCAGTTGAGTGCGGCATGAACGGACATCTTACAAAGCCCATAGACATGAAAAAGGTCATGGAGACATTCCGCCGTATCTGGCGGGGCTGATCTGCCGCAGCAAACTGACCTGCGGTCAGTAAACCGACCTGCGGTCAGCAAACCGACCTGCGGTCAGTTACATGAAAGGAATTTTAAGCACGGTGAAAATAAGCAAAAAGAATATGGCGGTGCTGCTGATAATCCTGTCGGCGGTGTGCTTTACGGGAATGAACGCCTGCGTGAGACTTTCGGGAGATCTGCCGTCGATACAGAAAAGCTTTTTCCGAAACGCGGTCGCCGCGGTCTTTGCGGCGGTAATGCTGGTCAGAAGCCGCACATCGCTGAAAATACAAAAGGGCTGCGGCTTTGCAATGCTTATGAGGGCGGTCTGCGGGACTGTGGGCGTGTTCTGCAATTTCTACGCGGTTGACCACCTTGCTCTTGCGGACGCTTCAATGCTCAACAAGCTTTCACCGTTTTTCGCGGTGGTGTTCTCGATAATAATTCTGAAAGAGAAAGCCTCTCCCGCACAGGTTGCGGCGGTAATACTTGCCTTTTGCGGAAGTCTTTTCATTATCCGTCCTACCTTTTCCAACATGGAGCTTGTACCGTCCCTTATCGGCTTTGCGGGAGGAATGGGCGCGGGAGCGGCGTACACCTTTGTGCGGTATATGAAGCAGCGGGGCGAAAAAAGCGCGCTTATCGTTTTCTGCTTTTCGGTATTTTCCTGCACCGCGGCTTTGCCCATAATGCTTGCGGACTTCGCTCCCATGTCGGCAAAGCAGCTGGGCATACTTATCCTCACGGGACTTTTTGCCGCGGGAGGACAGTTTGCCATAACGGGAGCGTACTCATACGCTCCCGCAAAAGAGGTGTCGGTTTTCGACTACTCTCAGGTGATTTTTTCCGCAGTTGCGGGATATTTTATCTTCGGTCAGACCCCCGTGCCGCTCAGCGTTATAGGGTACGTCATAATAATAGGCTCGGCGGTCTGGACATTCATACAGAACAATAAAGGCTGAGCCTTTACCCATGCCGCCGTCTGAAGCGAGTAACCATACTGTTCTCCCGAGACGGGAAATAGTCTTGATATAAGGATTACACAAAAGGGCAACACTAAAAAGAAAGGCTGATTATTTTGTTTAAACATCTGGACGATTGGTTCACGCCGAAAAGGCGGGGAATTTTCGCACTGGGAGCGATAGGCTTCGCGCTGGTGTGGATGTTCCTGTGGAACGCTTTTCCAATGGAATTTTATTCATTTTTCTTTTACAAGACAAGTATTGTGGGAAGCAATATTCAACTTCTGCTGCTTAACGGAGTGGTTTTGCTGCCGCTTTTCTGGCTGTTCACCAAGCTGACGAAAACCGACCTGAGCTTTTCCAAAACGGTATTGATGAACGTCCTGCTGCTTATGGCGGCGGACTTTGTATTTTCCATATTCGCATTCGGGGAGCGTTTTTATATCTGCGTTATCGCGCTGATAGTCCACGTTCTGATAAACGTGTGGACGTTCGGAAGCGCGGAGGCACACGGAAAAAAAGCTCCGAAGGGAATGAATGCGCCCGCTCCCAAAGGCGGGGCGGCAATAAAAGAGCAGCCCGTAATAACAATAGTCTGGGCTGCCGTTTTCGCGTTTGTATCGGAAGCGTTAAGCTTCTCGCTGCTTTATATAGTGGCGCACATTTACGCCTACTGATCTTCACCGTCCTTAATCTTTATGACAACGCACTGGCTTCCGTTTTCAATAAAGCGGTTGAGGAAGCGTTCTTTCAGATAGGGCGTGATCTCGTCCTTGTCGTCGCAGTCCATGAAGTAATAGCAGGCGCTGTCGTAGCCGCACAGAACAAGGGTGTGGGAATTGCCTATCCATGTGAAAGGCTCTCCCGTGTCGTTGAGAAGCCACTCGGCAGGCTCGCGGTAGTTGTAGGACTTCATGTCGCGGCTCGCCCAGACTATCATGGGCACGCCCTCGTTCAGAAGCTTTTCGATGTCGGCGGCGTTTATATCCTCGGGCGAGACCGCTTCGTAATTCGGGTCTGTGTCGGCGAAATACCTGTTCAGAGTATCCACGATAACGGGCGCAAAGCAGCCGTATCCCCAGTCGTAGGGGTCTCCCGCAAAGACCTTGTAGGGGTCTGGCCCGTGGGAAACCATCTGGTCGTCGTATGTAAAATTATTGTCGCAGATAAGGTAATTGTCGGTAAGGTAAAGCTTGTCGGCGTCAAATCCAAGGTACTGCAAAACCGCCGCCGCACTGGTTATCTCGCAGCCGATTGGAAGCTCGGGATACTGGTTGATGATGGGAACGTCCAGCAGGACTTTTCCGAAAACCGCCGTCGGTTTTTCGTAGCCGTTTCCAAGCTCCTCGACGGTGTATCCGCCGTAAAGGGAGTGGGGGTCGGCGTTAAGGGCTTCGTAACGGGCGATCTCGGCGGCGCGTTCGTCATAGACCTGCCCCGTGTAGGCATAGTCCGCGATAACGGTACACACCGCCGTGCATATGCCGAGGGTTATTACAAGAAGTTTGTTTCTCATGCGCCGACCTCCTTTCCCGAAAAGATATTTAAAGATATTTATAGTATAACATAAAAAAACTTTTTTCGCAAGATTTAATATGTCCCTTTGTTGAGATTTGTGTAGGATTACAATAGAAGCGTAACAAAAGTAAAAAAAGAGTAGCGGAAAAGCCAAACCTGTGTTACAGTTAAGTTGCGAGAAATAAAAGCAACAGGAGGTCAGCAGATCCGCTATGA
>JAAVHL010000125.1 GCA_014799735.1 Ruminococcus sp. | reverse complement strand
TCAAGAAGTATCCTCTTGCCGTCCTTCGGCGGTTTGGGACGCATCAGCTGTGCGGGACAGGAAACAAGCTCCAGCCTGCTTGCATAAAGCGCGGACAGACCCGTACACAGGCAAGCAACAACTATACATCCTACAGCATAGTTCCACCTGAACGGACTGATAAGGTAAGGCTGGTTATACATGGTCTTATAGCACTGGTA
This sequence comes from Ruminococcus sp., assembly GCA_014799735.1. Classification (GTDB taxonomy): domain Bacteria; phylum Bacillota; class Clostridia; order Oscillospirales; family Ruminococcaceae; genus RGIG8773. Next base: position 10,595 of record JAAVHL010000125.1, on the reverse strand, counting down.
AATTACGTTCGGAAGCGTGTTGAATCCGATCACCAAGCCTATCAGCGCACCCGGGATACTCGCCGCAAGAGCGTACAGAATGTACTGAGAAATAATGGAATATCTGCTGTAGCCAAGGGCTTTGAGCGTACCTGTCTGAGTGCGCTGCTCCTCAACCATTCGGGTCATTGTTGTGCAGCACACAAGAGCCGCCACAAGGATAAAGAATATGGGGAAAACGTCCGCGATAGCGTCCACTCTGTCACAGTCCTCGGCATAGCTTGAATAGGACGGGTTGAAATCACGGTCAAAAACATACCACTTTGCGTCGTCTATCTCGTCGTGAAGCTCCTGCTCCGCGTCTGCGATCTCCTGCCGAGCCTCCTCAATATCCTTTTTGTGGTCGGCGATCTCCTGTCTGCCGTCCATTAGCTCTCTTTTGCCGTCTTCGATATCAGCCCTTGCCTTTGCAATTTCCTCACGCCCCTCGGCAACCTCGGCTCTTGCGCTTTCAAGCTCCGCCGCAGCGTTGTCAAGCTGTATCCTCGATTCCGCAAGGGTCGCTTCAAGACCCTGAACCTGCGCGGAAAGCTCTGCGGAATACTGCCGCAGACCCTGTCCCGCCATAGCCTTTGTTCCGTCGTCGTAAGCCGCGGGTATGGACATATACGCTGTTATAAGCTGCTTCAAGTCATCGTCCTTATAAAAGAAATCATTGTCTGGGTAACGTTCAATCCTTTCGGAAATTTCCGCTTCATTTGCCGCAGCGTTGGTCTCATAGTCGGCAATGATACCGTCTATCCAGTTCACAGCGGCGGTAAATGAATTTACTGCCCTTTCGCCGTTATGGTATTCAATTTCCCCGTCTGCAAGCTCCTCCTCACCGTCAACAATTTCTTTTTCAGCGTCGGCAAGCTTCTGTTCGTTTTCCGCGATTTCCGCTTCTCCGTCCGCTATCTCCTGTTCCGCATCTGCAATATCCTTTTCAGCGTCAGCAAGCTCCTTTTCGCCGTCCGCAAGCTCGGCTTTCGCATCGTCGATCTCCTCGTAGGCTTCGTCGGTTATCGCACTTTTGCGGTGTTCGATCTGCACCTCGGCAAAGTCCTCCAGCATATCGACGTTACGCGAAACAATATCCTCGTACCCGTCGCTGTAAGGGTCTAAAGCTTCCGTCTCGGCAAGGCTTATGTACAAGTCCGTATAGATATCATAAGTAAAATTCTCTTCGGGAACAAGAAGCCAACCGTTCACCGAGCCGTTTCCGATAGTGGTGCTGCCCCGCTCAAAGGAAACGTATATCGGATTGATACCCTTTCCTACAACGGTATACTCTGTTCTGCCCAGAATATCCTCCATCTCGCGGTCATCGCCTGTCCTGAGGGAAATAACGTCTCCTACTTCGAGATTTTGAGCAGAAAAAAATCTGTCGTCCGCAAAAATCTCTCCCGCATTTTCGGGAAGCCGTCCCTCTTTTACATAAGGAAGATTTATCCCGCTTTCGGGGTCGTAAGAATATACCTTTACGACGCAGTCGCCATCTCCCGCACCCGACATCATCAGATCGGCGGAATAGCCCGCGTACAGCTCGTCTGCATCGACCTCACCGGATACCGCGGAAACGTCCTCATCATCAAAGCCAAGCTCGGACATAAGATGAAGATCGGCAAGACCCTGTTCCCGCAAATATGACTCCGCACTCATTTTCATTGAGGGACTTGCGGACTTTACACCCGCAAAAAAGCCGCTTCCTATGGCAATTATCGCCATGATGGCTATAAAGCGGCTTTTGGTATTTTTAACGCTTCTGAACGTATTCAGAATAAGCTTTTTCTTCATAGGCACCTCTACCACTCGATCGTGTCCACAGACACAGGCTCGGAATTAAGCGTCACTCTTGAGACCTTGCTGTTCTTGATCTTTATCACTCTGTCCGCCATAGGCGTTATCGCCTGATTGTGAGTGATGACCACAACGGTCATTCCCTTTTCTCGGCAGGTGTCCTGCAAAAGCTTCAGAATATTCTTGCCCGTGTTGTAATCCAGCGCGCCCGTAGGCTCGTCGCACAGCAGAAGCTTCGGGGACTTGGCAAGCGCCCTTGCTATAGAGACCCTCTGCTGCTCGCCGCCTGAAAGCTGAGCGGGAAAGTTGTTTATCCTCTCACCCAGCCCGACCTGCTTCAGGACTTCCTCGGCGTCTATCGCGTCGGTGCATATCTCCGTTGCAAGCTCCACATTTTCCTTTGCGGTAAGGTTCTGCACCAGATTGTAGAACTGGAACACAAATCCGATGTCACGTCTGCGGTAAGCGGTAATTTCTTTCTTGGAAAATTTTGCAATATCCTTGCCGTCCACAAAAATATTTCCCTCGTCGCAGGTATCCATGCCTCCGAGCATATTCAGCACCGTCGTCTTGCCCGCGCCCGAAGCTCCCACAATTACCGCAAATTCGCCCTTTTCTATTTCAAAATTGATACCGTCCGAAGCGGAGATCGTCACCTCGCCCATTCTGTATCGCTTATAGACGTCCTTAAATTCAACGTAGCTCATCGGAACATTCCCCTCAAATATAGTAAATCATATCAATTATAACATATTTTTTACCGTTTGTGTATAGCTTTGTCACATTTTTTTGTGAAAATATGATGAAAATTTCTGCAAAATAAAAGGACGGAAAACCGTCCCTTTATGCACTATAGCACATGTGTAAAATGCTAAGCCTTTACACTTATTGATTAGCCCATCTGATAACCGCAACGTCACCGTTATTGATCACGTCCATAAAGCTTACGTCCTTGCCGTTAAGCGTAAGTATCATATTTCCGTCGGGAGGCGGATTGTCCAGATCAATATCCGCCAATGCCATAAGCTCTATAAACTCGTGAGGCATATTTGCGGGACGCGGTTCGAGCGTAATAGTCTTTCCGTTCAGCACAACGCTGAAATCCTCAATTACCGGGACTTCCTTATCTTCCGCCGCTGGAATTTCCTCAGCAGAGATTATTTCGGGCACGGCGGCAGGGATTTCCGCCGCCGGCTGAGGTATCGGCGCAGTTTCGGCAGCCGTCTGCGGAACAGGTTCCGCAACGACCTGCGGCTCCTGAGGTTTCGGAAGTTCCTGCGGCGTCTGGGGCTGAGCAATTGCTTCCGGAGCAGGCGCAGCGGCAGCCGCGGCTTCAGGCGCAGCAGCCTTTTCCTCCGCGTCCGTTTCTGCAGGTTTATCGGACAGTCCCTCCGCAATAGCCTTTGCAAGACGACCCGCTCTGGAGTCCTTGTCGAGAACCTTATCGGAGGTAATTATATCGTCACCGTCGTTCAGATAATAGTCCACAGTAAGCAGCTTGCCCGACTTATAGAAATTCAACGTAGACGTGTCAAAAGGCAGGGTCTGCATAAGGTCTCCCAGCGTTTCCACCTCGTAAACAGTAACGTCGTCAAGATTCTGTATGCGGTAATCTCCCGATACCTGCTTGTCGTTTACGCGTGCCACCACGCCGAAGGAGTATTCCGTACCGTCCACAAAAACCTTGTGGGGAGAAACATCTCCCGCAATATCGGTAATTTTCACATCTGCATTGCTTCCGTTCTCGGCAGGCTTGAACACAAGCTTGTCTCCCTGATTTACAATAGTTTCCAGAGAAACGGCTTCACCGTTAAGCGTTATTTCAGCAACAGTAGCGTGTCCGCCTTTCAGTATCTGCTTTTCGCCGTTAAGGGTAAAGTTCAGGTTTCTTCCCGAACGTCCGATTATCTGATTAGACCTGTAACCCGCAGACGTAAGCAGGTCTATCACGCGCACCGCTCTTGTGTCGAAAACACGTATTTTCTTGTCATTGAGCGTTACCACGGAAAAATCGTAGCCGCTGTTATAGGTGGCGGTAACGCCTATTCCTATCGGAGTAACGTATTCGGGACCGCTTATCTGGCTGTTGCCGAAGGAAACGTTTTTCATTACCTCGTTTTTGCCGACAGCAACACGGTTTTCGGGGATATCAAGCTTCTCGGCAATGAATTTTGACAGATCGGGAATAAGGCTTCCTCCGCCCACAAGAAATACCGCCGCGGGAGCCTGTCCGTTTGCGCTGATGATATTCTTTACAATATCATCGGCAAGCGCGTCCACCACAGGGAACAAGCTTGAAAAGAACTCTTCCCTTTCAATTGTATGCTTGTAGCCGAGAATATCGGTATAGTTGATCTTTTCCATATAGCTGCTGAGCTTCATTTCCTCGGCAGTGGAAAAGTCAACAAGATATTTTTTGATTATCTCTTCGGTGATCTCGTCTCCCGCCGTTGTGGACATTGCATACGCCACAATGCTTCCGTTGCGGGCGATGGCGATATCGGACGTACCCGCTCCTATGTCTACCAGTGCAACGTTGATAAGACGTATTTCGGGAGGAATAACTATGTTCATGGCAGCGATAGGCTCCAGTGTAAGGCTCGATACCTCAAGACCGTTCATATCCGTTACCGCGTAAAGGCTTTCCACAACAGGACTTGGCAGGAACGCCGCGATAAGCTCAACAGAGACCTTTTTGCCCTTATGTCCCACAAGAGAAGCGATCTTGTAGTCGTCAAGCAGATACTGCACGACCGTGTGACCAACACAGTAAAAGGAGACCTTTGCGTCCGCTATCTCGGCGTCAAGCTCGTCCTGAGCCTTAAGCGTGGTTTCAAGCTCAAAGGTTTTAACGTCGTCCTCCGAAATGCTGTCCTTTTCGGTTATATCAAAGGAAAGCTCCGTTCTGTGGGTCTTTAAAGCGCGTCCCGCCGCGGCGATGCCGACCTTTGACAGCTTTATTCCCGACTTAGCTTCAAGCTTTTCCCTTACCTGCTTCACCACCGACGAGACCACGGGGATATCCTCGATCTGACCGTCTATCATGGCGCGTCTTTTGTGGGGGACGGATTCTGCGTAGTCCACACAGAAAACGTTATCGTCCATATGACCGATTATGCCAACCACCGTGCGCGTTCCGATATCAAGCGCAAAAAGCTCGTTGTCCTCCTGAGGTCTGAGCTTTGAATTTTTGGTTTTTTCCTGCATTTCAGGCGCTTTCGGGGTACTTTTCTCCGTCTTTGCGGGACGTCCCCGCTTTTTGGAAATATTGGTAACGTCGGCTGTATTTTCGTCAGCCATATTTTTTTCCGACTGTTTTGCCATTTCGGCACCACCCTTTACTGTAATATATCTTTTAATCCTTTATTTTAAGCACTGATTTAAGTTCCTTGACCGCATCTGATTCCGATATGACCAGAAGCTTGTCCCCGCTTTTCAGCATTGACTGTCCGCGCGGGATTATCATACAGCCGCCGCGGGTTATGGATACAATATTGAAAAGTACGGGAAGCTTTATCTCCATAAGCATTTTCCCGTCATATATATAGTCGGGCGGAAGCTGTACCTCAAATAAGGTCACCTCTCCCCTGCCCAGCGAAAGCACCTGCTTTATCCTTGAAGTATCCACTTCACGCTCGATCAGTGAAGCGATACTGTCAGTGCTGTTTATAACGTTGTCTATTCCCAAAGCCTGCATGACAGCCACGTTTTTGGGGTTATTGGACTTGGCTACGGTCTTGGCAACGCCGAATTTCTTTTTCGCAAGCTGACAAACTATAAGATTTGTCTCGTCCGAGCCCGTAACGCTCACAAGCGCGCCCGATTCCCGTACTTCTGCGGCTTCGAGTATATCCAGCTTTGTGGCGTCGCCGCAGATAATGGGGATATCCATTTCGTTTGCGATATGCTCGCACACCGACTTATCCCGCTCGATGACGGTCGGCTCGTGGTCATGCTCTATCAGGGTACGCACAAGGTAGTAGCCCACCTTGCCCCCTCCGATAATCGTAACTTTCAAATAAATTCCTCTCCCGAACTTTAATCCGCGAATTTCGCCAGAATAAGCTTGTCCCCCGCTTGCAGCCCGCAGTTTTTCAGCAGCATCATGCTTACCGTACCGTCGCTGTGCTCTATGGCGACAAGGGTCTCATTTTCCTCAAATTCGATCTCGCTTATGCGTTTTCCAATAAATTCCTTGGGTATCTCCATCATCTCCATGACCACGGAATGTCCGCCTATTGCAGTCCCTGCGGAAGCGGAGCTGTTTATCGCCGCACAGAATGACGTTACCGTCGTGTTTGTGGGACATACCGTCTCAAGCCCGAACTCGGAAAAGACCTCGTGTTTCTTTGGGTCGTTCACCCTTGCAAAAACCTTTGGTACGCCGAAAAATTGTTTTGCAAGCTGAATGACCATCAGATTTGTATTATCGTCGGAGGTCACTGCCGCAAGCGCGTCGCAGTTTTCTATACCCGCCTTTTTCAGCACCTCTTTGTCGATCGGTATTCCGAAAGTGGTGTAGCCATTAAAATCGGGCGGAAGATTTGAAAATTGTTCCTTGTCGCTGCTTATCACCGAAACGTCGTGACCCTGAGCCGACAATGCGCCGCACAGAGCCGAGCCAACGTTTCCGCAGCCGATCACCAGAATATTCATTGCGGAAGCAGATCTCTCCCTCCAAATAAAACTATGCATATTTATTATATTACAAATTCTTCCGAATTACAATAGTTTTTTCTAAAAACTTTACATTTTATTCTGCATATTTACACTGAAGTCACGTCCCGAAACCATGCCGAATGCGGATTGTGTCGAAAACAGGCGTTCACAAATATGTGAAAGTTATGTGACAAATCGCGGATTTGCTTGCAATCTTACTAAATTTATGTTATACTTAACATTGTAAAGTATTTTATGATGTTTTTATGAAAGGACGGATCAAATGATTTCCGGTTACAATTTTTCCAAAATCACACCCGATATTGTCAATTTATCTGCTCTTTGCGAAAAGAACGGCTGTATTGACCAGGAGCTTTATACCAAGTACGATGTAAAACGCGGTCTGAGAGACATCAACGGAAAGGGCGTTCTTGCGGGACTTACAGAAATTTCCGAAATAATCTCGTCAAAAACCGTTGACGGCAAATCCATACCATGTGACGGAGAGCTTTATTACCGCGGCTACAATATCAACGACCTTGTGACCGGCTTCACAAGCGACAAGCGTTTCGGCTTTGAAGAAATTACTTATCTCCTGCTTTTCGGCGAGCTTCCCGCGAAAAAACAGCTTGAAGATTTCAGCAGGCTTCTTTCGGACTACAGACAGCTCCCCACCACGTTTGTCCGCGATATAATCATGAAGTCCCCCAGCGACGATATTATGAACGGTCTTGCAAGAGGAGTGCTTACACTTTATTCATATGACGATATGCCAAACGATACCTCTATCCCCAACGTTCTCAGGCAGTCGCTGGAGCTTATCGCGCTGTTCCCGCTTATCGCCGTTTACAGCTATCAGGCAAAGGCGTACTATCACGATAACGAGAGCTTCTTCATTCACCAGCCGAAGCCCGAATATTCCACCGCGGAAAACATTCTTCATATGCTCCGCAAGGACAGCTCGTTTACCGAGCTTGAAGCCCGTATCCTTGACCTTGCCCTCGTTCTCCACGCGGAACACGGCGGAGGTAACAACTCTACCTTTACAACTCACGTTGTTACTTCTTCGGGTACGGATACTTACTCCGCGATCGCGGCGGCGCTGGCTTCCCTGAAAGGCCCGAAGCACGGCGGCGCGAACATCAAGGTAACAATGATGTTCGAGGATATGAAAAACAAGCTTTCCGACTGGGAGGACGAGGACGCTATCCGCGATTACCTCAAAAAGCTGCTCCACAAGGAGGCTTTTGACAGATCGGGACTTATCTACGGTATGGGACATGCTGTCTACTCCGTTTCCGACCCGAGAGCCGCTATACTTAAAGGCGCGGTAAAGAGCCTGTCCGAGGAAAAGCACATGGAAAAAGAATACGCTCTGTACCGCAAAATAGAACGTCTTGCCCCCGAAGTAATCGCCAAGGAGCGCAGGATATACAAGGGCGTTTCCGCAAATATCGACTTCTACAGCGGCTTTGCCTACAGTATGCTTCAGCTTCCGCCCGAGCTCTATACGCCTATCTTCGCTATCGCGAGAATTTCGGGCTGGTCAGCTCACCGTATCGAAGAACTGCTTGTTGCAGGAAAAATTATCCGTCCCGCTTACAGAGCTGTTCAGGAACACAGAGACTATATGCCTATATCCGGCAGATAACAAAGGGAGATAAAATATGACGCTGAAAGAAGCGGCAGAATGCCGACACACCGTCCGCAAATACACAGACCGCAAAATACCGCAGGAAATCACGGACAAGCTTACTGAAAGGATAAATGCCTGCAATGAAAAGTTCGGACTGAACATGAAGCTGATAACCGAAAACACGGACGCTCTCGGAACAGCTGTAAAGCTTGTTCTTTCCAAAGGAGTGCGTAACTACATCATACTTGCGGGAAAAGATGTGCCCGATACCGAGGAAGGGCTCGGCTACTGCGGAACGGACGTTATGCTGCTTGCTCAGACTCTCGGACTTAATTCATGGTGGATCGGCGGAACTTACAGCAAAAGCGGAGCTAAGAAAAATGCTCCCGAAGCCGAAAAAATTACAGGTATAATCACCGTCGGATACGGCGAGGTTCAGGGAGTTCCCCATAAGTCCAAAAGTCCCGAAGAGGTCAGCAGCTATGACGGAACTGCGCCCGAATGGTTTACAAGCGGTGTAAAGACCGCCCTGCTCGCTCCCACCGCTCTCAACAGACAGGCTTTCTTTATAAAGGGAGACGGAAACAAAGTATCCTTGTCATACAAAAGCGGAATGCTTTCCGATACAGACAGGGGCATTGTGAAATATCATTTTGAGTTAGGCGCGGGAAAAGACAGCTTTGAATGGGTCTGAAAATCAATATAACAGAAAACGGAAACTGCTTTTAAAACAGTTTCCGTTTTTATTTTTGCTGTATTTCAAATCAGTCGAGGGGGTAATTCTTCAGATCGGGAAGCTCCTCCAGCGTAAGGGTGCGTTCGCTGTTGTACGCCTTGTTGAGGGTCTCCATTGATGTGTATTCGTCGTTGAGAACGCCCTTGCTGAGCGTAAAGGGATCGCTCCATGTTCCCCAATAAAGCCAGCGGCTGTTACCCTGCATTACTTTATCGGGATCCATTACACAGCCGTTCTCGGAAAGCGCAACAAGCTTCGGCACTGAGGGTACGTCCACAAGCTGGGCAAAGCTTCCGCTGTAGCAGGAATCCACCTGTTTGCCCGCATAAATATCGGTCGCAACGATATCCACCGTCTCGTCTCCGGGATACCAGTCCGCGTCCTGAGCGTTCCATACCCAGATAAGATTTGTCAGATTGTGTTCGTTGGTCATCTTGTCGTACATGGTGTTCCACAGCTTGATGTAGCTTTCGGGCTCACAGTCGCCCCACCAGAACCAGCCTCCCGAAGCCTCGTGGAGAGGTCTCCACAGAACGGGTACACCCGCGTCACGCAGACGTTCAAGCTGGTAGGAAATATTGTCTATATCCTGCATAAGAAGCTCGTATCCCTTTTCGTCCTCGCCGTTCATGATCTTGTCAAGCTCCAGTTTTGAACCTTCTTTATAGAATGAGGAGTACCATGGATTCTGCTCGTCGTTTACCTGATAGTCAACGGGAGAATGCCAGTGCCAGCAAAGGGTGACGATACCGCCTCCGTTGTTGTACCAGTCGTAAGCGAACTCTATTGTATTTGAACTGCCTCCGTAAGCTACCGAACCGGAGCTGTATCCCATCATATCCATGCCCAAAACTGCAAAATGCGAGCCTGTTTCCTTGGCAATACGAGTGTACTCCGTAGAAGTCCGTCCGTCATCGGCATACTGACCTGTCAGGCTGTATTTGCCGTAGATGTCGCACAGGAATTTGTACAGACGGCGGGTGTTCTCGTCCGCATTGGGATTTGACAACGGAGTGGTAACCGTATAGGCGTCCGAATTGATGGTCGTATTGGGGGTAAGCTTTAAGCAGTCGTAATCAATATATCCCCAATAAGGCTTCACGGTGATCCTGTGCGTACCCTTTGCAAGATACACATTTTTCATCATGCTGTCATCAAAACCGGAATAGTTCAAACACATTATCGTGCCAACCTGTTCGTCGTCTATGAACAGATAATTCTCACGTCTGCCGTTACCTGTCTTGGAAACAAAGTTAAGGTCGTAAAAGCCGTCGTACTCGATATCAACGACAAATGTAAGGCTGTCACCCTCACTGTTTACGCAGTTTACCTCCGCTCCGCCCGAAGCCTCGGGACTGTCGTATGCTGCGGTATTTCCCGTAAACTCTCCCGCTTCGGCTTCAAAAACAGCCTCGTAATCGGCGGGAACATTGCTTGCTGTCAGCGGATAGTCAGACAGATCAAGATCGTTATTGAACTCGGTCTTGACCTCATCATAAATTACTTTCAGCGGCTCGAACTGCGGTTTTTCCACGGCAGGAGCAGTATCATCTTCGGTGTCAGCCGCGGCTGAAGTGTCTCCGGCGGCTTCAGCCGAGGTGCTGCCAACCACGTCCGCGTTATCGTCCGAACCGTTTGTACAGCCCGCAAGCATCGCCGCCACAAACGCAGAAGCCGCCGCAAGAGCGATAATTTTTCTTGCTTTCATAGTATTCCTCCTTTTAGTGTGCCTCGGAGGAAATACCG
>JAAVHL010000124.1 GCA_014799735.1 Ruminococcus sp. | reverse complement strand
CAATAATTACAATATAAATGATTACAACCTTTAATAAATTTCTTAGCAGAGAATTCTTTTTGCTGCCCGCTCCGTTTTTGAAATATTTTCTCATCTGCTTTGACATTATGATTATTCCTATTGTAAATACTGTGCTGAAAATAACATTGTAAAATCCCGATACCGACGCGGATATTCCGAAAGTTTCAAATATCTCGCTTACGTCCCCCATGATTTGTCTGCATAATCCGATTGCCAAGGAAAGCCGCATTAAAATGTACATCAAAATGCCAATGCCGCTGACAAGCAAAGCCGTCAGCAGAAAGCGGGCAAGCACCACGCTTTTTCTGTCGGCGGGAAGAATACAGAAGGTTTTTCCGTAATCCGATTTTATCTCCCGCTCAATTATTATCGGAGATATGCAGACGGAAGATAAAAATGTATATAAAGCTGCTCCAAAGCACGGAGTAAAAAATATAATGATCATAACGCATATAACCCCAAATATCACCATTGCTTTGAAAGCGCCGCTCTTTTTTCCAACCAGCGCAATAATATCGACCCGCATAAGATCAAAAATCGTTTTCATAATATCACCCCTACAGTTCGCAGTCCGCGGACTTCTTTACGGCAATCCCGCAGAACAGCACGCTCACGCCCGCTGCAATGACGTTCAGTATCACGGCAAAAATCCATTTTCCCGAAACAGCTTCAGGTATAAGCCAGCTCTGAACTGGAGGTATTATATGATTTGCGGAAAGCGCGGCGATGACCACAATTACTGCCACGGTCAGCGCAACTGCCGTCAGCAGATTTGTTACATCCTTTTCGCGGTTCTGTATCGCCGACATCATTTCTAAATACGCCGATAAAATGCAAAGATATACAGATACCAATATCAGTATGATGCATAATTCGCCGAAGGTGATGATCGAGTCGTTTTGGGAAAAATCAAACAATTCTTCAATAATGCTCCCGACGGTTTTCGGGAATATGCGGTACAGCTTTGAGGAATTGCTTATCGCCAGAAAAATAAGCGATAACATTTCTCCTGTCAAAAGCGGAACTGTCATTTCCAGAAACGCCGCCTTTGTAACAGCGTCTCTGCCAACGGGAAGTATGCCGTATATTTTTCTTGAATCGGAATCGGTCAGTTCCTGCACAGGAGCGAAAACCGCGGCAGCGGCGGCAAAGCAGAACGCGCCAAGCGGTATCCCGAACAAAGCAAGCACAAGGCATAATGCGATAAATCCGATAATATAGGGGACGGTAAGCGACCTTACGGAGATATAATCAAACCGTATCATTTTCAGAACGTCGTTCATGCTTATCCTCCTTTGCAATGTAGACCAGTATCTCGTCAATGCTTGCCTTTTCGGTTTCCAAGGACGCGGGCGCTTTGTCAAGATACGCTGTTTCTATCAATGCGTCAAAACCGTTTCTGTAGGCATGGAAGCCGATACATTTTTCCTTAAGGGCAGGAGGAATATCCTCCTCAGCACCCTTTATCACCGCATAGCTTTCGGTAAGGTCGTCCTTTGTTCCCGTGAACCAAACCCTGCCGTTGTGGAGTATGGTCACATAATCTGCAATACGTTCCACGTCCGCAGTAATATGGGTTGAAAACAGTACGCCGCGGTTTTCATCTTCGATATACTCGGCAAGAATGTCGAGAAGCTCGTCGCGGGCAACAGGGTCAAGTCCGCTTGTAGGCTCGTCAAGAATGATAAGCTCCGCATTGTGAGACAGCGCCGCCGCTATCATAAGCTTCATTTTCATGCCCTTGGAGAAGTCGCCTATCTTCCTGTTGTCGGGCAGGTCAAATTCCCTTATCCTGCGGAAAAATTCATCGCTGCTCCAGTCCTTGTAAAACGGCCGGAGCTGTTTTTCTATTTGTTTCACATTCAGATGATTGGCAAGGTACAGACTGTCAAACACCACGCCGAGACGTTCCTTTATGGCAATGGTGTCCGTAACGCTGTCCATGCCGAATACGCTTATCTTTCCGCTGTCTGTTTTCGCCATATCAAGAATTGCGCGGATAGTCGTGGTCTTGCCCGAACCGTTCTGTCCCACAAAACCCATTATATAACCCCTCGGCATTGAGAAGCTCACGTCTTTAAGCGCAAATCCCTCGTAGGCCTTGTTCAGCCCTTTAATTTCAAGAATATTCTCCATGTTCATTCCTCCAAAAACTTTTTCAGCGCGGCAATAATATCTTCATCGGAAAGTCCAGCGTTTCTGCCGTTAGTCACGGCTTTTTCAAGACCGTCCTCCATTTCGCAGAGCATACGCTCCCGCAGGAGCTCGTTATTTCTCGGCGCGACAAAATAACCCTTGCCCGCCACGGAAATGATAAAGCCCTCCTCCGCAAGATCGGTGTAGACCCTTGTTGTTGTAATAACGCTAATCTTCAGATCGCGTGCAAGCTGCCTTATGGACGGAAGCTGCTCGTCCTCTGCGGCCTTGCCCTCAAGTATCTGTGCCTTTATCTGTTCTTCGATCTGCTCATATATGGGCATATCTGATTTATTTTTAATTACAATTTTCATAAAACGGCCACCTGTTATACTGTTAATATTTTAATATATACAGTATAACACACAGACAGCGGCTTGTCAATAGCATTTGATATTTTTCCGAACCGTATTAAATTCGGGGAATTGATATGTTAAAAGTCAAACAAAAAAGAGCGTCACCCTTATTGTTAAAGGTAACACTCTTTTAAATATGTGATATTAATTTAAGCGTATCGAAGTTATCGGCAGGAATTTGCATACCGGCTCGCCGTGTGATTTTTGCAGGGTCAGATAACAGCCTTTCTGACAGCTGCTCCGGGAACGCTCTTTTTGGTGATATCCGCGCCCAGACCGCGAAGCTTCTCCTCAAAGTTTTCATAGCCGCGCTCAATGTGGTAGATATCCTCTATTTCGGTAACGCCCTTTGCGGCAAGTCCCGCGATAACCAGCGCCGCGCCCGCTCTCAGGTCGGGAGCTGTAACAGGCGCGCCCATGAGAGAGCCTACACCCTCGATAACGGCAACCTTGCCGTCCACAGAAATATCCGCGCCCATTCTGCGAAGCTCGTCAACGTATCTGAAACGGTTGTCGAAAATGCCCTCCGTAACAATGCTCGTACCCTCAGCAAGACACAGCAGCGTGGATATCTGCGGCTGCATATCGGTAGGGAAGCCCGGGTGGGGCATTGTCTTGACGCTTGTCTTGACCAGCGGGCCGTCCACTGAAATGCGTATGCTTTCGTCAAACTCCTCAACATTTACGCCGATCTTTTCAAGCTTTGCGGTAATGCTTTCAAGGTGCTTTGGAATAACGTTCTTGATAAGGACGTTTCCGCGTGTAGCCGCCGCAGCGACCATAAATGTACCCGCTTCTATCTGATCGGGAATGATAGCATAGGTCGCGCCCTTAAGACGCTTTACGCCGCGAATTTTTATAACGTCGGTACCCGCGCCCATAATATCCGCGCCCATAGAGTTAAGGAAGTTGGCAAGGTCTACTATGTGGGGTTCCTTTGCGGCATTTTCGATAACGGTCATGCCCGTAGCCTTTACAGCCGCAAGCATGGCATTAATGGTTGCTCCCACCGTTACCATGTCGAAATATATCTGAGTACCGTAAAGACCGTCCGAGCGGACGTCTATCATGCCGTGGTCGATCGAGCAGGTCGCCCCCAAAGCGGCAAAGGCTTTCAGGTGCTGATCTATGGGACGGTCGCCAAGATAGCAGCCGCCGGGCATGGATACTCTCGCCCTGCCGAACTTGCCGAGAAGCGTTCCGAGAAAATAGTATGAAGCACGCATATGCTTCGCCATTTCGTAGGGAACGATGGGGTCTGTGATACCCGAAGCGTCTATTTTAACGGTAGTCTTGTCAAGAAAAACAACGGTTGCGCCCATTTCGTAAAGAATGCGCAGGCTTATTGAAACGTCGCTGATGTCGGGGATATTTTCGAGCACGCAAGGCTCGTCCGAAAGGATAACTGCGGGAATAATTGCAGCTACAGCATTTTTAGCGCCGCTGATCTCGACTTCCCCTTCGAGACGGCGGCCGCCCTTTATAATAAATTTTTCCAAAAATAATTCTCTCCCAAGCGGTGCAGTGACCGCGTTAATACAGATATTCGCAGCAAATTGCGCACACCTTGCCCCGTTCGGACGGCAGTATGCGCCGTATAAGAATTGATCCATTTTTACAGCATTAATATTATACCATAACTGCGGACAAAATAAAAGCTTTTTTCAATGTTTTTTATCACATTTTTTTGGAAATTTTTTTATTACTTTCGGGCAGTTTGCACAAAAAGGGCAAAAAAATTGGTTTATTTTAACTTATGCGCTCCGAAATTTTAACCGTTTTGTAATACTAATCAATAATCAAACTATGGACAAAAGTCTACAGTGTGATAAAGAAATAGTATAAACTAAAATAGTCAGGGACTTCCGACCAAAATGCATCGGAAGTCCCTGTTCAAGAATTATTTAAGCTCGATGGAAGTGCCGTTTACGGTGATCTTTTCAATGTCATTGACATCTACGGGATAATCAAAGCTGCAATGTAAAGTGTATTCTCCGTCATAATCGTAAGGACTGGCAAAAAGATCCATCTGTCGTGCTTTCATTTCACTTCCGTCGGAAAGATAGAATGATACTTCCAATGCGGGTAAATAGAGTATCGGATAGTCTCCCTCAAAAGTAATATCCGCGGATATTGCGGAATATCCGATTTTTGTAACGGTCGCGCCGATATCGAAGAAGTTATGCGCGCCGCTGTCGGTAACTTCAAAGGTTCTGAGCTTGACGGGAATCTGCGTGTCAACCGTCAGACATTCGGAATTGTAATTCAGCGGGAAGGTTATGCTCCAGCCGCCCTCAGGAATTACCGCGCTGTAGTCCTCGATCGCCTTTTCATAATCCTCCGTCTCGGCGTTTTGCCACCATATGCTCTGAAACGCTCTTTGATAAGCGCTGCCGTCGCATATTGTGTTAAATGTTAGCGTGGCAGTGCTTCCTTTAATGGTTCTGTCCGAAGCGATACGGAACTGAAAAACAGCCGTAGTCTCGTTTTCCACAGTCAGGTCATAGCTCATGCCGCTGTTCCTGTCATTTTCGACCGAGTAATCAAAGCTGTGCAGAACCAGTTCATCGGGGAAAATCCCGCCGTCGTTCCTGACTATCTTTATCGCCCCGATAGCTTCGGTCTCCGTGCCGCCCACTGCCATAAGGCTGAGAGACAGCCTGCCGTCGCCCTCGGTAACGTAATCCTCGGAGGCTGTCGTTATCGCTTCAAGCTTGTCAACGTCCTTGTCGAAAATTCTTCCGAAAGCGCCTTGCAGATCAATAAGTCCCAGCGCGGAGACCGCCAGTGTTCCCGTCGCAAGAACCGCCGCCGCTGCCGCAATAACAGACCCCATGCGTTTTCCGCGGAAGCGTCCCGACGAGATCTTTTTCGCGCCCGAAATTTCCGCATTTTTTGCGTTAAGAATATTTTCGTATACACGCTCTTTCTGTTCCTCGGTCGGGTTCAGATATTCAAACGCCGCAGTAATTTTTTTCTCGTTTATATCCATAATATCATTTCCTTTCGCGTTATTTTTGAAGCAGCTTTTTAAGACGTTCTCTGCCCTTGGAAAGCTGCGTTCTGACGGTACTTTCGTTGCGCCCGAGAAGCTTTGCTATCTCCTTGGTCGGGTAGTCCTCGTAATAATAAAGGTACAATATCTCCCTGTACTTTTCGGGCAGGGACATCAGCTTTTCAAAAAGCTCGCTCTCCTCGTTTTCGGGACTTCCCGCCATTTCTGCCTGTTCGGGGAGACTTTCCATATCCACACGCCGATGCCGTCCGCAGAATTTGAAAACGTCCTTGCAGTAATTTCGCGCGGCGGTAATGAACCATGCTTTTTCATGCTCGGAGTCCGAAAATTCCTTGGGCTTTTTCAGATACCGAAGAAAAATATCCTGCACCGCGTCCTCCGCTTCCTCTGCGGATTTAAGCCGCATAAAGCATATCCGATAGACCATGTCCGCGTTACGGCTGTACAGCTCTTCAAGCTCACGGTTTTCCGCGTTCAATTACGTTCACCTGCTTTCTTTTGGGATAAGGGTAAAATGAGTACTCTTTTGTCCCTCTGACAATAACACGATTTTGATATTCAAAATGTCTTAATCTGAATGCAGAAAAAATATAAATTTTGATTTAACGCACTATCGTGCTGGTTCTCAGGCGGCGAAGCCGCCGACATCAGCTGGTCCAGCTGAGCCCAGCTGGCGAGGTTTCCAAAGGGCGAGGAGCCCTTTGGTCGCCGCCCGCAGAGCGCGAAATCTCTTTCGTCCGAAACGGAGCAGGAGGTGAGAAACGGCGAGAGCCGTTTCGAGGAGGGGCGAACACGACCGCCCCTCCTTTTTGCGGTACGCGACAAGGTAAACCTTGAAAACAGTCCAGTGGACTGTTTTCAACGAACAATACTTTGTTGGGATTTCCAAGCATAGTAAGGGCAACATTCAGCCATAGT
>JAAVHL010000123.1 GCA_014799735.1 Ruminococcus sp. | reverse complement strand
TGGAGATTTACTTTGTCGCGCACCGTACAAAGGGGGAGCGGTCGTGTCCGCTCCCCCTCGGAATGACTGTCGTCATTCCTCACCCCTTTCACCGTTTTGAACGATATGCGCCTGCGGGCGCGGGGAGGGAATTTCGCCGTCTGCGGACGGCGACCAAAGGGCTCCGCCCTCTGGACTTCTGCGAGCTGGGCTCAGCTCGACCAGCTGATGTCGGCGGCTTCGCCGCCTAAAGGTTTGTTACTTTGTGCGTAGCACGCTAAATCAAAATTTATATCTTTATCTGCAAACTGAAATTTTCCCCTGCGTGAAAATCACAAAATTTATGGAAACTTTTCGCACGGTATCTCTTACCGCCTGCTTTCTGGGAATAGTAATCGCCGTTTTCAGCTCGCTGTATCCCTCAGATAAATTTGCGGGACAGATAAAAATTATTTTTTCCCTGATATTCGTTCTCAGCCTGATTAAACCGATAGCCGGCGGCAGGCTCGATATCCCCGAAATAGCGGAGACCGCGTCGGCAAGCGCAGATCAGTATGCGGCTCTCAGGGACGGCGCGGACGAATACTTCATAAGGTCGGTGGAAAGAAACATAAGCGCATCTGTGGAGGCGGCTTTGAGGGAAATTGAAATTTATCCCGAAGAAGTTGAGACAAGTATAAATATTTCGGAAAATTACTGCATATCTATTAGTGAAGTAAAAATCACGCTGGAAAGCTCAGCCGACGCGGAATTCGCAAGGCGGCGGGTTTCGGAAAGTATCGGAAATGACGCTGCCGTCGTTGTGATAACGGCGGACGGCGGCGGAAATGAGGAATGGCAATGAACGAAATTATCGAAAAGCTGAAGGATATCACGAGAAAACCGATTTTCCTGAAGGCGGCTATGGCGGCGGGAATACTGGCTATCGTGCTGATACTTGTTTCCGACCTTTCGGACGGCGGCAGTAAAAAAAGCACGGAAGCCGAGGAAAATACTCCAGCAGCATTCGGGTACTCCGATATTTACGCCGACAGCATGGATTCAAGGCTGTGCGAATTGCTTACCTCTATCGAGGGCGTGGGAAAGGCGCAGGTCATGCTGACGGTAGACTCTACGGAGGAATACGTTTATGCCGAAACAAAAAAGGTAGGGACGTCGCAGGCGGAAAACAGCTATGTGATAATAGACAAGGGTTCGCAGAAGGAGGCGTTGGTGAAAAAGGTAAACAATCCGTCGATAAAAGGCGTTGTAATAGTTTGCGAGGGAGGCGATGACCCGCGGGTATGCGAAAAGATTTACAAGGCGGTATCCACCGCGCTTGATATTCCGACAAGCAGAATTTATGTTGCAGAAATGAAATAGGAGGATTTTTTATGAGAAAGCCAAATCTTATCATCGGCAAAAAGCACATTATCCTTGCGTGCCTCACGCTTATTCTGGGCGTGGCGGTCTATATGAACTACGCGTTTGCTTCCGTTGAGGACGACATCACGGCGGAAAAGACAATGTCCGGCACATTCTCGGACGGCAGCGTCGAGGCGGCAAATTACGGCGACGCGGCGTTTGTAAGCGCGTCGGGAGAAAGCGATTACTTCGCGCAGGTAAGACTTGCGAGAATGACCTCCCGCGACGAAGCGGTGGAGACCCTTTCGGCTATTCTGGGCGGCGGAGACCTTTCCGATGAGGAAAACGCGGTCTATACAGGCGAAGCGGTAACTCTGTCCAAGCTTTCCGAGAGCGAGAACACTATCGAAAGCCTGATAAAAGCTCAGGGCTTCGAGGACTGCGTGGTATATCTCAACGGCTCTATGGCTAACGTTGTAGTCAAGTCCGAGGGGCTTGTTCCAGCCGAAGCGGCACAAATTAAAGACATTTTGTTAACAGAGGTGACAATTCCCGCAGAAAATATTAGAATTTTTGAGGTTAAGTAGTTGTTTCTTTCAAAAAAATTTGGTATAATATAAATACATACATTTTTTTGAAGGGCTGACAAGGCATAATGATAACCCGTCAGCTTAGCGACAAGGAGGTATCGTTATGAGCAATGCTGTCAGAGCGGAAAAAACAAACAACCTTAAGATTTTTGAAAATGTTGTCTGCAAGATCGTGGAGATAGCCGCGCTGGACGTTGACGGAGTATGCGGCTTCGTAACGTCCGGGACGGACTTCACGGATCTGTTTATAAGAGCGGTCAGACAGCCCGATATCGGCGTAAGGGTAAGCGACGGCTCGGCGGAGATATCGCTTGGGATAAAGGTCTCCGGAAAATGCAGGGTCAAAAGCGTCGCCGAAAAGGTACAGAAGCGCGTCAAGGACGACGTGCAGAGCATGACGGGAATAGCTGTCACAAAGGTGAACGTATACATTTACGGTATAGTTTTCGACGCGGAAAGCAGCGAAAACGACCAATAATGAAAGCAGGCTCTTTTTAGGGGAGGGCTTGCTTTTGCGTGTTTTTCCGCGTTTGCCTATACAGAAAGGATTGTGCAAATTGAAAAGAAGCGAAATAAGAGAAGCGGTTTTTTTCCTGACGTTTGAAAAGCTGTTCAGCAGCGATACCGCCGATGAGATCATCGACACCGCTTACGAAGCCGACGTTTTTGAAATGAACGAGGACGTTGAAAATATGTTCAAGGCGATCGACGAAAATTCCTCAGAGATCGACGGGACTATCGCAAAATTCAGCGAAAAGCGGCAGTTCAGCCGCATACCCAAGGTGCTGACCGCGGTGCTGAGGATTGCGGTCTACGAAATGCTTTACGACCCGAAGATACACGACAACGTGGCTATAAGCGAGGCGGTCATTCTTGCGCAGAAGTTCGCCTACGAAAACGACGTGCAGTTCGTGAACGGTCTGCTTGGCGCGTTCAGCAGAAGCAGGGTCAGGGACGGTTCGGAAGAAAATGAAAATACTGGGGATTGACACAAGCAACTACACCACCTCGGCGGCTTTGCTGGACACGTCGGATGGTACTGTCAGACAGTCAAAAAAGCTTCTGCCCGTTAAAAAGGGCGAGCTGGGACTTAGACAGAGCGACGCGGTTTTCCACCACACAAAGCAGCTTCCCGAAATTGTGAAGGCTCTTTTCGGGGACAACGGGGAAGTCCCCGCGGCTGTGGGGGTTTCGGTCAGACCGCGTAATATAGTCGGTTCCTATATGCCCTGCTTTCTGTGCGGCGAGGGACTTGCGGATTCGCTGGGAGCGGTGAATAATATTCCCGTCTACAAGACTTCTCATCAGGTGGGACATATTCTTGCCGCGCTTTATTCCGCGGACAGGCTTGACCTTACAAAGGAAAAATTCATTGCCTTTCACGTCAGCGGGGGAACTACGGACTGTCTGCTTGCCGAGCCCGACGGAGAAAGCGTTGTCAGGGTCACGGAGCTTGGCACGTCCTTAGACCTTAAAGCGGGACAGGCTGTGGACAGAGTGGGACTTATGCTGGGACTTGATTTTCCCTGCGGAAAAATGCTTGAGGAGCTTGCTGTAAAAAGCGGCAGGAAATTCAAGCCAAAACCGACGCTGAAAGGCGGAAGCTGCTGTCTTTCGGGTGTGGAAAATCAGTGCAGGAAAATGCTTGACGAGGGTGAAAGTCCCGAAGATACAGCGGCATACTGCTTGCAGTACGTCTGCGCGGCGGTGGAGGGAATGACCCGTCACGCCTTGGAAACGCAGGGAGACCTGCCTGTGGTGTTTGCGGGCGGGGTGATGTCGGACAAACTTATACGGGAACGGCTTGAAAGCGTGTTCAGGTGCAGCTTTGCCGAGCCTGAGTTTTCCTGCGACAACGCCGCTGGAACTGCGGTTTTTGCGGCTCTGAAAGGAAATTTTATATGAGCGCGATACTTACGGTCACACAGCTTAACAGATACATCGCCTTTAAGCTCAAAGAGGACGGAAATCTCCACGGAAAGCTTATCCGCGGTGAGATATCGAATTTTACAAATCATACCAAAAGCGGACATTTTTACTTTACCCTTAAAGACGGCGAAAGTGCGGTAAAGGCGGTCATGTTCAGCAATATGGCTTCAAGGCTGCCGTTTATGCCGAAAAGCGGAATGAGGGTCATAGTTTCGGCGGACGTGCGCGTCTACGAGCGTGACGGCGTTTATCAGCTTTACGTCACCGATATGCAGCCCGACGGTGCGGGAGCGCTTTATCTTGCTCTCGAACAGCTTAAAGAAAGGCTTTCCCGTGAGGGTATCTTCGACGAGGCGGGCAAGAAGCCGCTGCCGTCCATGCCGAAAAAGATCGGCATTGTGACCTCAACCGAAGCTGCCGCGCTTCAGGATATGCTGAACATTCTGGCAAGGCGGTATCCTCTTGCGGAGGTGACTGTCTTTCCCGCGGCGGTGCAGGGAGAGACCGCTCCCGAATCGATTTGCAGGGCGCTGCGCTATGCCGACGGTCGGGGAATGGATCTGCTTATCTGCGGTCGGGGCGGCGGCTCTTTTGAGGACTTGTCCGCGTTCAATACCGAAGCGGTGGCGCGGTGTCTGTACGGGTGCAGTACGCCTGTTATTTCCGCGGTGGGACACGAAACGGATTTCACCGTTGCGGACATGGCTGCCGACCTGCGCGCGCCAACTCCATCGGCGGCTGCCGAGCTTGCCGCTCCCGATATCACGTTTCTGTACGGACGGCTTAACGCGCTTGAAAAGGCTCTGACGGACAGCTTCCGTGACCGTCTTGATGAAAAATACCAAAAGCTTGAAAATGCTGCAAGGCGACTTGAAAGGCTTGACCCCAAGTACAGAGCGTCCCGTCTGAAGGAGAATTTTTTGCAGGCGGAAAAACGTCTTGAAGCGGCGTTCAGGCTGAAGCTGACGGCTTGCGGAGGACTTCTTGCGGAAAAGGCGGCGGCTCTGGACGGTCTCAGTCCGCTGAAAACCCTGAGCAGAGGTTATTCGCTTGTCTACAGCGGTGACAAGCTTGTAAAGTCCGCGGACGAGCTTTCCGCGGGGGACAGGGTGGATATCCGCCTTTCGGACGGAACGGTTTCCGCTGTAATTGATTAATCAACTAATGGAGGACATAACATGAATTTTGAAAAATCGCTGAAACGGCTTGACGAAATAATCTCAAAGCTTGAAAGCAATGAGGTATCTCTTGAAGAGTCCATTGAAATATACCGTGAGGGAACGGAACTGCTTGGTAAATGCCGCGGTCTGCTGGACAGCGCGGAGCTTCTCGTTACCGTGGAGGAAGCGGAGACTTCCCAATGACATTTTAAAACGGAGGATTTATTTTGACTGCTGAATTTACAAAACGTCTGGACGAGCTTTCCGGCACCGTCAGCCGAAAGCTTGAGGACTACATGACAAAGGTTCTGGCGGAAACCAAAGGTCAGCGAAAGGTCGCCGAGGCAATGGGGTACTCCCTTTCCGCGGGAGGAAAGCGGATACGTCCCGTGCTTGCCGCCGAGTTCTGCCGAATATGCGGCGGGGACGCCGAAGCCGCGCTTCCCGCAGCCTGCGCGCTGGAAATGATACACACCTTTTCGCTCATACATGACGATCTTCCCTGCATGGACGACGACGATATGCGGCGGGGAAAGCCCTCCTGTCACGCCGCTTTCGGCGAGGCTATGGCTCTGCTGGCCGGGGACGCTCTGCTGAACTACGCGTATGAGGTCATAAGCGGCGGGGACGGATTATCTGCGGAGACGAAGCTCGCGCTGATATCGGAGCTTTCCAAAGCCACGGGGGTAAACGGCATGATCGGCGGGCAGGTCATAGACACGACCTTTGAGGGGAAAATGACGGAAGCCGAGCTGCTGAATATGTACTCCATGAAAACGGGCGCGCTGCTTAAAACGGCCTGCAAAATGGGCTGTATCGCTGCGGGCGCAGGGGACGAAAAGATCGCCGCGGCGGAGCTTTACGCCGAAAAGCTGGGACTGGCGTTCCAGATAATCGACGACATACTGGACGTTACGGGGGACGAAAAGCTGCTTGGAAAGCCCATAGGCAGCGACAGTGAAAACGACAAGACGACCTATGTCACCCTGAACGGAACGGAAAAATCCCGCAATGCGGCGGAGATACTTACCGATGAAGCACTGAACGCTCTCGAAGCGTTTGAAGACACGCAATTCCTGAAAGAACTTACCCTGTTTCTTCTGAAACGGGATCATTAATATAACCACGACTTGATGTCTCCCGCCTATTAGGCGGGAGAGCAAACGGTCTTTCAGCGGAGGCTGAAGCCCCCGCTGAAACCCCTAAGGGGCTAACGCCCCAAGTCGTGAGTTGAATGACGGGGCGATGCCCCTTATTGAAAAGGAATGAAAAACATGAATACGCTTTCATACAACTATACTCTGTTTTCCGCACTGCTGTCGTGGTGCGCGGCGCAGGTCATAAAAACCCTGCTGAACTTTTTGCAGACCCAAAAATTCAATCCCGAACGTCTTTTCGGCGCGGGTGGAATGCCAAGCTCCCACTCGGCTCTGGTATGCTCGGCGACTATTGCCGTTTGCAGGAAATGCGGGTTCGGCTCGGCGGAGTTTGCCATGATGTTCATTATCGCCATGGTCGTTATGTACGACGCAATGGGAGTAAGGCGTTCTGCGGGACTTCACGCGAGGGAGATCAACAGGATAAACCGTATCTTCGCCGTCAAGGGTATCAAGCTGAACGAGGACGCCTCGGAGCAGAAGCCCGAAAAAAAGAAAAAGGAACTGAAGGAATATCTCGGTCATACGCCCTTTGAGGTTCTCGGAGGCGCGCTTCTCGGCATACTCATTGCAATGGCAATGCCTATGGATATTATCATATAAAAGGGAAAATTGCATATGAACAGTAAGAATATAACGCTTGAAGACCTTTCCGACCCGCACGAGCTGAGCCGTCTGAGCATACCCCAGTGCGAGAAAATATGCGGCGAGATAAGGGAAAATATTATACGCACCGTTATGAAAAACGGCGGACACCTGTCCTCAAATCTGGGAACGGTTGAGCTTACGGTGGCGATACACAGGGTTTTCCGCTCTCCCGCGGACAAGATCGTCTGGGACGTGGGACATCAGGCTTACGCCCACAAACTTCTTACGGGACGGTGCGGCGATTTCACGTCCCTGCGGAAAAAGGGCGGCATATCAGGCTTCTGCCGTCCTGCGGAGTCCGAGCATGACGCTTTCATAAGCGGTCACAGCAGCACGTCTATCTCCGCGGCTCTGGGAATGGCGGAGGCGATGCGCCTGAACGGAGACAAGCACCATGCCGTTGCGGTCATAGGCGACGGAGCCTTTACGGGGGGACTTGCCTACGAGGGTCTCAACAACGCGGGAAAAAGCAATAACAATCTGATAGTTATACTTAATCACAACGATATGTCCATATCAAAGAACGTGGGCGCGTTCGCAAAGTACCTTACCTCGATCAGAGGAAATACCGCTTACCTTAACGCCAAGAAAAGGGTGGAGCATATTCTGGGCAACACTCCCTTTGTGGGAGAGCCAATCAAAAAGGTCATACAGACCTCAAAGTCGGCGTTAAAATCAGTTCTGTACCATTCAACAATGTTTGAGGATATGGGCTTTGTGTATCTTGGACCGATAGACGGTCACAACATCTCCGAGCTTGAGGACGCTCTCAGGGCGGCAAAAAAGCTTCGCAGACCTGTTTTCGTACACGTCAACACTGTCAAGGGAAAGGGTTTCCGACCCGCTGAAATAAATCCGGGAGCATTCCATGCAATACCCTCCTGCGGGTACAGAAAAAGCAATCCAAACAACGTTACCGCCGATTCCTTTTCGGAGACCGCGGGAAAGCTTCTTTGCCGTATAGCCGCCAAGGACGAAAACGTCTGCGCCATAACCGCCGCAATGAAGTACGCAACGGGAATGCAGCATTTTGCCGCAAGGTATCCCGAAAGATTTTTCGACGTGGGTATCGCGGAGCAGCATGCCGTCACCTTTGCAGCGGGGCTTGCCAAGGGCGGAAAGCTTCCGTTTTTTGCGGTGTATTCAAGCTTTTTGCAGCGTTCCTACGACCAGCTTATCCATGACGCGTCCATAGACAGGGTACACATGGTTCTGGGCATTGACCGCGCGGGCTTTGTTGGCGAGGACGGTGAGACCCATCAGGGACTTTTCGACGTGCCTATGCTGCTGACTGTCCCCGGCGTGACTGTATATTCTCCCTCCACCTACGGAGAGCTTGAAATGTGCATGGAAAGCGCGTTTTTCAGAGCGGACGGAGTTGCGGCGGTAAGATATCCCAAGGGTGCGGAGGTCGTTACATTCGGCGCGGAGGATACAGATTCGTTTAGTATCACGAAAAACGGCGGACGCAGGCTTGCGGTAGGCTACGGCAGGATAATCCATAACCTTTATGCAGCCGCGGAAACCGCGGGGTGCGATGTTCTGAAGCTTGCAAGGATATTTCCCATAGACGGTCAGGCGGCGGAGCTTTGCATGAATTATGATGAGATATACTTTTTCGAGGAGGGCTCGCGGCGCGGGGGCGTCGGGGAGTACCTTATGACGGAGCTTTACGGAAAGGGCTACAGAGGAAAATTCACGATAACGGCCGCGGACGGGTTCGCCTGTCAGGCTTCCGCGGAGGAATGTCTGGACGAATGCGGTCTGAGCAGGGAAAAAATGGCGGAGATACTTAACGGCAGCAATATCCGCACGGAGGATAAAATTGAGACTTGATCAATACATTACCGAAAACGGACTTGCGAAAAGCCGCACTGCGGCAAAGGAGCTTATACAGGCGGGACGGGTCACGGTGGACGGCAAAGCCGTCTCAAAGCCCTCCTTTGACGTTTCGGACGGCTGCACGGTCAGCATTGAGGGCGAACAGCTTCGGTACGTTGGCAGAGGCGGCCTGAAGCTTGAAAAGGCTCTGAGCACGTTCGGGATAAGCCTTGCGGAGCGGGTCTGTATCGACGTGGGCGCGTCCACGGGCGGCTTTACGGACTGTATGCTCCAGAACGGCGCGGCGTATGTTTACGCGGTGGACGTGGGTCACGGTCAGCTTGACGAGAAGCTGATAAACGACGAACGCGTACTTAATATGGAGAAAACCAACATACTGGAGCTTTCGGCGGAGGACTTCCCGAAAAGTCCCACGTTTATTTCCGCGGACGTTTCCTTTGTGTCGCTGAAACGGATACTGCCGAAGATAAGGGAGCTGCTGCCCGAAAACGGAGAGGCGGCTGTGCTGATAAAGCCCCAGTTCGAGGCGGGAAAAGCAAATATCGGCAAAAACGGTATTGTAAAGGACAGAAAGGTACACGCCGCGGTTCTGGAGGATATGGTATCATTCTGCCGCTCTGTTGGATTTGAGACGGCGGGTCTGACACATTCTCCCGTAACGGGCGGAAGCGTAACGGACGGGAATATCGAGTACCTTGCGTATCTGAAAACGGGAGCTTCCCAAACGGAGTTCGATTTCGGGGAGATCGTGGGGAACGCTTTCGGTGAACTGAAAAAAAGATGAAAGGAACGCTCAGGCTGTGAAAATTGCACTTATGCCGAATTTCGGAAAGCTTTACGCGCTTAAAACCGCGCTGGAATGCTGTGATATACTTAATTCTCTCGGAATAGAGGTTCTGGCGGAGGAACGTTTTAAAAAGGAATTTGCGGTGAAAGGCTTTGTGTCTTTCGGCGCGGCGGAGGATATCTCCGAGGAATGCGACATTATGATAGCCATAGGCGGCGACGGAACGATACTTACGGCTTCGGCGTACGCCGCTGCCTGCGGAAAGCCGCTGCTTGGTATAAACACGGGCAGGCTCGGCTTTATGGCTTCAATGGAGCGGGACGAGCTTGACGGTCTGGAGCGGCTGAAAACGGGGGATTATGTTACCGAGGAAAGAATGATGCTGGACGCGGAGCTTGTCCGCGGAGGGGAGACGGTTTCCTCCCATACGGCTCTGAACGACGTGGTAATATCGAGACCCTACTCGAAGATAACTGATTATGAAATATTCACCGACGGGATAGTTGTAAGCTCCATGCGCTCGGACGGAATGGTTTTCGCCACTCCAACGGGCTCCACGGCGTACGCGCTTTCTGCGGGCGGGCCTATTTTAGAGCCTGAGACCGAATGCATACAGCTTACTCCAATATGTCCCCATTCGCTGTTTTCGAGAACTATGGTGTTCAAATCGTCAAGAGAGCTTGAGGTAAGGCATTTTTCCGACGACGATTCGGTGTATTTTACGGTGGACGGAAAGTTCTCCTGCGCGCTGGCACGGGACGAACGTCTTATTATAAAAAAATCGGAAAAAAAGCTCAGGCTTATAGATATCAAGGGACACTCCTTTTTCGGCGCGGTAAACAGCAAGCTGATGAATCCCATAAAGTGAGGAAAGGTACAGATGAAAAGGCACAGGCAGAATAAAATAATAGAGATCATCGGTCGGTATGAGATCACTACGCAGGACGCTCTGAAAAAACGTCTGGAGGACGAAGGGATAGTCGTTACGCAGGCTACTTTGTCAAGGGACATAAACGAGCTTGACCTGCGAAAGGAGCTGTCGGCCTCGGGGACTTACGTTTACGTTCGGGTGCAGAGACCCGCGGTTCAGTGTCCGCCTATTTTCAGGGACTCGGTTGCGGCTATCGACTACGCGCTGAACACGGTGGTAATAAAGTGCCACACGGGTATGGCGCAGGCGGCGTGCGCGGTGCTGGATAAAATGGACTGCTCAGAGATCGTGGGCACGATAGCGGGGGACGACACCATCTTTGCGCTTATGAGAAGCGAAGCGGCAGCCTGCGAATTTGCCGACGGACTTAAAGCTATGATCTCTAAGGACTGAACGGCGTACATATTTTGCGTTCGCAGCTTATGAAAGGACGTTTATTATGCTTAGTGAATTATATATCGAAAACCTTGCTGTAATACAAAAGGCTGAGATTCCGCTGACGGAAAGCTTCAATGTGTTTACGGGAGAGACAGGAGCGGGAAAATCCATTCTCGTGGGCGGCATAAACGCCGTTCTGGGAAAGCGCATAAGCAGGGATATGGTGCGTTCGGGCTGCGAAAAGGCTTCGGTCAGCGCAATGTTCAGAAAGCTCACCACAGGTACGCTGGACAAGCTTGCGGAGCTGGGAATAAGCTGCGAGGACGACGAGCTGATGATAACCCGTGAAATTTCCGCGGACGGCGGCAGCAGCGCAAGGATAAACTCGAAAGCCGTCCCCATATCGGTGGTCAGGGAGCTTGGCGAGACACTTATAGACGTCCACGGACAGCATGATAACAAAATACTTATGTACCCAGAAAAGCATATCGACATAATAGACGGCTATGCCGAGCTGCAAGGTCAGCTGGAGGATTACAGAAAGTCCTTCAGAGAGCTTCAGGATACGGCGAGAAAGATAAAAAAGCTGGCTGTTCTGGAAAGCGAAAAGCAGCAGAGGATCGAGTACCTGAACAGATTTCTCGACGAGGTGGGGGAACTGGAGCTGGAGGACGCGAACGAGGATACAAGCGTCGAAAATGAATTTACCGTTGCAAACAACAGCAGCGTTCTTGCGGAGACCCTTTCCCGCTCCCACGCGGCCGTATGCGGAAGCGAGGACAGCTCGGGAATGACGGAGAGCATTGATTCCGTGACGGGAGAGCTGTCCGACTATTCGGATATGCTTCCCGCGCTTGAACCGCTTATAGGACGTCTGGAGGCGGCGAAGATAGAGCTTTCCGACATAGGCGGCGAGCTGTCGAGGCTTCTGGACGGGATAGATGTTGACGAACAGCGTCTGGAGTACCTTTCCGACCGCAGGGAAAAGCTTCACAGCATAAAAAAGCGTTACTCCTGCACCCTTGCGGAGCTGATAGAGCGGTACGATTCCTACAGCGGCGAGGCAAAGGAGATCGCGGGCTATACAAAGGAGATAGAGGAGCTTTCGGGCTTGAAAAGCAAGCTCCTTGCGGAGGTGTCGGAAAAAGCGGAAAAGCTGTCGGAGGCGCGTACGGCTGCGTCGGAAAAGCTTACCGCAAAGATCGCCGAGGAACTTAAATTCCTTGATATGCCCAACGTCAAGATACTTTTTAAGCATGAAAGGGGAAAGCTTACCGCAAACGGAATGGACATCATGGAGCTGATGATCTCGGTAAATCCGGGAGAGCCTCCCAAGCCAATCGCAAAGACCGCTTCGGGCGGCGAGCTTTCGAGGATAATGCTGGCGATAAAGAACGTGTCCGCGGAAAAAGAGGACACTCCCACAATGATTTTTGACGAGATTGATACGGGAGTAAGCGGACGCGCCGCGCAGAAGATCGGCGTAAAGCTCCGTCAGGTATCTAAAACAAGGCAAGTAATATGCGTTACGCACCTGTCCCAGATAGCGGTAATGGCGGACAACCACCTGCTGATAGAGAAAACAAGCTCCGAGGACAGCACGGTAACAAGCGTTACAAGGCTTGACCGCGATCAGCGCATAGGCGAGATAGCCCGTATCCTCGGCGGAGAGCATATTACACAAACTACACTTGACAACGCCGCCGAGCAGCTGGACGGTCAGGAGAAAATTTACAATGAAATTCTGAATAAGTAGAAAAAGTATAAATTTTGATTTAGCGCACTATCGTGCGTGTTCTTAGGCGGCGAAGCCGCCGACTAAAGCTGGTCGAGCTGAGCCCAGCTCGCGAAGTCCAGAGGCGGAGCCTTTGGTCGCGCTCCGCAGAGCGCGAAACTCCCCTCCTGCGCCCGCAGGCG
>JAAVHL010000039.1 GCA_014799735.1 Ruminococcus sp. | reverse complement strand
TCCTTTGTTACTTACGTCGTTTGTCATTAAAGACAAGATAACAAAGGGTGACAACATTTGTCAACATAAGTACAAACTGTACCAGATCGGACAAACCGATATATGTATTCATAGTTATCAGTCCCCCTTTCTTATGAATAAAAGGGAGATCAGCCGCCTTTCCGTGTGGTGCGCCGCTGTTATTTTAGCACATTTTGCCGTTTTTGTCAATATATGAAAAACCCGTTCCGATAAGCCCGGAACGGGTTCTTTTATGCCTTGTCCTCGGTAAATTTCGACCACGAAATGCCGAGAAGCAGCCAGAAAAACGGTGCGACCGTTATCGCGCTCGCGCTGAAGAACGCCTGTACCGAATACGCCGTCACCGCCGCAAGCAGCGCCGGACGGAACCATTTTTCCCTGTCCGAGGCAAACTCCCTCACGTCCTTGAAAAGCCTTGCGAAGCTTGCCATCAGCAGAGCGATATACACGGCAAGCGCGGGTATTCCTCTTGTTGCCGCGATATAAAGATACTCGTTGTAACTGCGGTCGATGCTGTCCGTAACAAGCTCCTCAAAGCTTATCTGGTACTTCGCCATAAGGTCCGGACCGATACCGAGTATCGGGTGCTCCTTTATAAGGATAAGGCTTCTTTCCGCGCCTATTTTCCACAAAGAATCATAGTTTACGGGCGACGGTCCGCCTGTTATATACAGACGGTAAAAGCAGTCCGTATAGGCGACCGCCTTGTCACGCAGCCAAAGTCCCTGAAACGCAAGAACAATGCCTAAAACTGCGGCAGTCCCGATCAGCAGCGCCGCAAGCCTTTTCTGCGGACTTTTCAGTACCCCCTCATCAAAGACGGAACCGCTCTCAGAGCGGTTTCCGCTCTTTCCCGCGGTAAATTCCGCCGCAATAAGCACAACATATGCCGTTCCGATACCGATAAGCGGCACAACCGACGACGTAAAAAGTCCCGTCAGAAAGAAAAATACCGCCGATACGCCGTATATCCTTGCGCGCAGAATATTTTTCTCATACATCGCTCCCGCCGCCGCAACAGCCGTCACCAGCGTAAGAAACGACCCGTAGAAGATAGGACTGTCCGACAGACCGCTTGAAAGGTGTACGTCCTTTAAAAGCAGCAGCGCGGGAAGCTTTCTGAAATCCGAGGGGAAATCTCCGGGGATATGCTGAAGTACAGCCACAATGCCCTGAATGATACCCGCTCCCACCAGAATGTCAAAAATGATCTTCACCGAGCTTCTTTTCAGCACCGCCGACGCAAGCAGGAATATCCCGAAATACGCGAACAGCGAAAGCAGACCCTCGTATCTGCCCGTCTCGCCCAGCAGAGCGGTGTTTACAGCCTCCTGATAATCGCTGTTGCTGATCGCGACCCGGTAATACGAAGCCAGCGCCAGCGCCGCAAGCGCAATCACAAGATACGCGCAGGGGTAATCCTTTATGCTGATATCCTTTCTCAGCAGCAGTACTATATAAAAAAGTATGCAGGAAAAACCCGTGGCATAGAGAAAAGACCCCATCAGCGCGCTTGTTCCCGGAACGGCGGTAATGACTATCCCGCCGATAAGCGGTACGATAACGCAGGCGCACAGAAGTCCCGTGACCCACTTTCTGACTGTGCTTTTGTTCATGTTCAGTATAAAATTGGATTTTTCCGTTGTACCGAAAATCGTTTTTGGCATACTGATCCTCCTACCAAAACAGGGGCTTACGGAAGCCCCTGTTTAATATACTTTCAGTTATAACTCGTCATATTATTACTTGGCGTATTCAACCGCACGGCTTTCTCTGATAAGATTGATCTTTATCTGTCCGGGATAATCCATCTCGTTTTCGATACGCTGAGCGATCTCGCGGGCAACAATGGTCATCTTCTCGTCGTTGATCTTGTCGGGGAATACCATTATGCGGACTTCGCGTCCCGCCTGAATGGCAAAGGATTTCTCAACTCCGTCGTAGGACGTGCAGATCTCTTCAAGCTTCTGGAGACGCTTGATGTAGTTCTCATAGTTTTCGCTTCTTGCGCCGGGTCTTGCTGCGGAAATAGCGTCGGCAGCCTGAACCAGCGTAGCCACAACGGTTTTCGCCTCAACGTCGCCGTGGTGAGCCTCGATAGCGTGGATAACGTCCGCGTTCTCCTTGTACTTGCGGCACACGTCAACGCCTATCTGAACGTGAGAGCCCTCGATCTCGTAGCTGAGAGCCTTGCCCACGTCATGGAGAAGTCCCGCGCGGCGTGCAAGATTAGCGTCCACGCCAAGCTCGGAGGCCATTATACCCGCAAGGTGAGCCACCTCAATGGAGTGGTTGAGAACGTTCTGACGGTAAGATGTGCGGTAGTGGAGACGTCCGATAAGTCGAACAAGCTCATGGTTAAGACCGTGAACGTTGGTCTCCAGAACGGCTCTTTCGCCCTCCTGCTTGATCTTATGTTCAACCTCGCGGCGAGCCTTGTCAACCATTTCCTCGATACGGGAGGGGTGGATACGTCCGTCCGCGATAAGCTTTTCGAGAGCGATCCTTGCAACCTCGCGCCTTGCCTGATCGAAGCAGGACAGTGTGATCGCCTCGGGAGTATCGTCTATGATAAGGTCAACGCCCGTAAGTGTCTCAAGTGTGCGGATATTGCGTCCCTCACGGCCGATGATACGTCCTTTCATTTCGTCATTGGGAAGCGGCACAACCGAAACTGCTGTCTCGGAAACCTGATCCGCGGCGCATTTTGACACCGCCAGAGAGATAAGGTCTCTTGCCTTTTCCTCACATTCGTCCTTGAGCTGGGTCTCGTACTGCTGTATTTTCAGCGCCTTGTCGTGGATAAGGTCGTTTTCCAGCATTGACAGCAGGTGTTCCTTAGCCTGCTCCATGGTAAACTGAGAAATTTTTTCCAGAATTTCCATCTGGGACCTTTTGATCTTGTCCGCTTCTTCAAGCTTTTCCTCAGCCTGTTTGAGCTTTTTCTGCAAAAGCTCGTCCTTTTTCTCTATGTTGTCGCTTTTCTTGTCGAGGTTTTCCTCTTTCTGCTGGATACGTCTCTCCTGGCGGGACATATCGTTTCTGCGCTCCTTGATCTCCTTTTCCAGCTCGGAGCGGCTTTTATGGATCTCGTCCTTAGCCTCCACAAGAGCAATTTTTTTCTTGCTTTCGGCTTCCTTTTTAGCGTCCTCGATGATCCTCTCGGCTTCCTTTTCGGCGGAACCGATAGCGGATTCTGCCTGCTGCTTGCGGTAGTTTATTCCGACTTTAAACATAATGAAGCCGGAAGCCGCCGCGCCGACAACGAACGCTATAATTCCGATTACAAATTCCAACCCGTTTACCTCCTTTATAGTATTTCTTCAAGGAGAATAAAGGTTTCCACTATATACGATTGTCAGACCGCCGCCGGAGCCGCCGATAAAGCGCGGGCTGCCTGCCGGCCTGTGATAAAGTCTCCTTAAACGTATTCGCAGGAGACGGCGGCAGTCCCGTTCCGGCCCTGCGGGTCACGGAATGCCGTGTATACGGAAAAAGACCCGAAGCGATCTTTCTGTACTATACACAACACATGGCACAGAAAAATACTTTGAGTAAAACGAATTTATCCGTTTATAATATAATATATGAAAACCTTCTATTCGCCATAGAAGAAAGAAAAAAATTGAACAGCAATTTATTTGCATAGTCTGCGGGAAAACTCGGTCACGCCGAACCCCGAAACCGTTTATCTAAATACATTGCATTCATTCTATCATTTTACTATAAAATCATCTGTTTGTCAAGGAAAATTATACAATTTGACACTATTTAATAATATTTACCCCCTCAGTATGTACAAAAAGACGATTGACAAAACAAATTAAATGTGATATTCTAAATTTATAGTACAAAACGCTGATAAGGAAGGCGTTATACGCCAAGGGTTTTCAGAGAGTCCCGCAGCTGCTTTCAGCGGCTTGCTGCGAGCGGGGTATTCCCAAGTGTAACGCACACCGCCTTTGAGTCCGTCCAATACACGGCGGGTCGCTCCCGTTACAGAGTGAAATGAGGTATACTGTTTGTAATGTTGGTTATCAATAATACAATACGTATATGAATTTGGGTGGAACCGCGATATTATCGTCCCTTAGTCCGAAAAATAAAATTTCGGATTAAGGGACTTTTTTGTAACTATTATTAATAGTGTTGTTACCGTCCGATTATAATTCGGTATCGGCTCGGTTACAATTCGGAACAACCGTTGAAGTTTTCTGTAGGCAGTGCTATTATTTGGATAACACTGATAGGATTGGAGCTTCAACTATGAAAAGACGGCTGTTCTGCGAGATCTCACCGTTTACCTACAAGGTATCCATGCTGAAATGCATAGCGCTGCGGCATATAAAAAATTTTTTCGGAGTATTTTTCGGAGTGCGTTTTGCTTCCGAAAAAACCGAGGAAAAGCTTCCCGCGCTGCTCTATAAGCACAGCTCCCTGATACGCAGGCGGCTTGGAAACGCCGATATGCGGCTTCAGGAAAACAAGGCGGTGAACCTTTCAATTGCCGCGCCGAAAATTTCGGGGATACTGATACACCCCGGCGAAACCTTTTCCTTTTGGAAGCTTGTTGGAAGTCCCGACGAAAAAAAGGGCTATCTGGAGGGACTTACCATTGAAAAAGGAACTCCCTCGTCAGGTATAGGCGGCGGACTTTGCCAGATGACAAACCTTATCCACTGGATGGCTCTCCACTCCGAGCTGGAAATTTCCGAGCATCACCACCACGACCAGATCGACCTTTTCCCCGATCACGGCAGGAAAGTTCCGTTCGGCACGGGTACGTCGGTTTTCTATAACTACGTTGACTACAGGCTGAAAAACAACACGGACAACACCTATCAGCTGATCGTTTACATCGACGGAGAATATCTCCGCAGCGAGCTGAGAGCCCTGACCCGCTCAAAATTTGCCTTTCACATAAAAACCGAAAACGAGCGGTTTGTCCGCGAGGACGGCGTGGTGTACCGCAGAGGCGAGGTCTATCGGGCGGTTGTGGACTCCCGTTCGGGTCAGCTTCTCCGAAAGGAACTGCTGAGAAAAAACAATGCAAAGGTCGCATATGAGATTGACGAGCAGAAAATTTCGGTCAATTAAGTTTTACAAATTGTAATATTTAATATAAATTATACAAAGGAGATTATTAAAATGATCAAACTAACACTGAAAGACGGCTCCGTAAAGGAGATCGAAGCCGCAATGCCCGCTGCCGAGGTAGTCAAGGGCATTGGCATGGGACTGTACAAATCCGCCTGCTGCGTAAAGCTGGACGGACAGGTATGCGATCTGCGTACCACAATCGACAAGGACTGCACCTTTGAGGTAATGACCTTTGACAGCGACGAGGGCAAAAAGACCTTCTGGCACACAGCTTCTCACATTCTGGCGCAGGCTGTCAAGAGACTTTACCCCAGCGTTAAGCTTGCAATAGGCCCCGCTATCGACAACGGCTTTTACTATGATTTCGACACCGAAAAGGCTTTTACCGCCGACGACCTTGCGGCTCTTGAAGCAGAGATGAAAAAAATCGTCAAGGAGGGTATCGACATTGAGCAGTTCGGACTTCCCGCTGACGAGGCAAAGGCTATGCTTGAAAAAATGGGCGAACCCTACAAGGTGGAGCTTTGCACCGAGCACGCAGGCAAGGGCGAGGACATCAGCTTCTACAGGCAGGGTGATTTTACCGACCTTTGCGCCGGCCCTCATCTGATGAACACTTCCGCTGTAAAGGCTTTCAAGCTTACAGCCTGCACGGGCGCATACTGGCGGGGCGACGCTAAGGGCAAACAGCTTTCCCGTGTTTACGGTACTGCATATCCCAAGGCAAGTCAGCTTGAGGAACACCTCAAGGCTGCCGAGGAAGCCAAAAAGCGCGACCACAACAAGCTGGGACGTGAACTTGAATATTTCACGACCGTTGACTACATCGGTCAGGGACTTCCCATTATCCTGCCAAAGGGCGCAAGAGTTATTCAGACGCTCCAGCGCTGGGTTGAGGACGTTGAACAGAAGCACGGCTATCTGCTGACAAAAACTCCCTACATGGCAAAGCGTGAGCTTTATAAAATTTCGGGACACTGGGATCACTATTTGGACGGTATGTTTGTTCTCGGCGACCCTCACGACGAAACTAAGGAATGCTTCGCTCTCCGTCCCATGACCTGTCCTTTCCAGTATCAGGTATTTCTGAACAGGGCACGTTCCTACCGCGATCTTCCTATGAGACTGGGCGAGACATCTACCCTTTTCAGAAACGAGGACAGCGGCGAAATGCACGGACTTATCCGCGTCCGTCAGTTCACGATCTCCGAGGGACACCTTATCCTCCGTCCCGAACAGCTTGAAGAGGAATTCAAGGACTGTCTGGAGCTTGCAAAATATATGCTTGGCACGGTTGGTCTCCTTGACAAATGTACTTTCCGCTTCTCACAGTGGGATCCCGCAAATCCCAAAAACAAGTACGAGGGTACTGCGGAGCAGTGGGAAGAGGCTCAGTCGGTCATGAAAAAGATTCTCGACCACCTTGGATTGGAATATACTATCGGTATAGATGAAGCTGCTTTCTATGGTCCGAAATTGGATATCCAGTACAAAAACGTATACGGCAAGGAAGATACCCTTGTAACAATTCAGATAGATATGCTTCTTGCGGCAAAATTCGGCATGGAGTACACCGACGTTGACGGCAAAAAGCGTATGCCCTATATCATTCACAGAACGTCCCTCGGTTGCTACGAGCGTACGCTTGCGTACCTTATTGAGACCTACGCGGGCGCGCTTCCGCTGTGGCTTTCTCCCGAACAGGTGAGAATTCTCCCCGTTACGGACAGAGCCGCCGACTACAGTCAGAAAGTCCTTGAAAAGCTTGAAGCAAGGGGTATCCGCGCGACTGTTGACTCCCGCAAGGAGGGCGTGGGCTACAAAATTCGTCAGGCACAGCTTGACAAGATACCTTGCTTCTTTATCGTAGGCGACAAGGAAGTGGAGGAGAATACACTTTCTCTCCGTTCCTGCAAGGAGGGCGACCTTGGTGCAAAGCCCATGGACGAAGTTCTGGAAAGAATTTTCAGAGAGAACGACGAAAAGGCAAGATAACCGCAATATTCGGCAAAACGGCGCAGAACCCAAGGTCTGCGCCGTTTTTATCTTGACAAGCATAAGAAATATTTATATAATAGTATAGTTGATTTGAAAAGGCGGTGTATAATATGTCTAAAAAGGAATACGACCTCGGTGTAAAGCTTCGAACCTTGCTTGCGGTCGAATTTAACTGCTCCCCAGACGATTTTACAAAGCAGGAAAACATTCTCACAATCTCCGCTTTAAACGAGGGCAGACGGAAGTACAGTCCCGAAAAATATTTTTTTCATATGGCAACAACGGGCGGGAACGCGGTCATTACCGCGGACGAAAGCCTGCACCCGTTCCTGCGCGGCTTTATGACCGCCGAATTCGGACACTGGCTTTTTGAGCTGCCGAACCTGCTCCCCCTTGAAAAAGAACTGACCAAATTCGGGTACACCCTTTCACAGACCCACCATATGTTCCTGCCGTCGGAAAATGTTCTGCCCGAAAAAAATTATCCCGTAAAGTGGTTTTACGGAAAAGAGGAAATTTCTCCGTTCTATGGGGACAAGCGTTTTCCCAACGCGATATGCGGAAAATATCTTGAGGAACGTCCCGACACAATTGTTGTCTGCGCCTATGACGGCGAAACAATAACAGGCATGGCGGGCTGCTCTCAGGATACCGCGGGCTGGCAGCAGATCGGCATAGACGTTATGCCCGAATACCGTTCAAAGGGCGTGGGTACATATCTTGTCACACTGCTGAAAAACGAAATTTTAAAACGCGGGGATATTCCGTTTTACGGCACAAGCCTGTCGAATTACCATTCATGGAATATTGCTCTTAACTGCGGCTTCCGTCCCGCGTGGGTGGAGATAGGCGCAAATAAGGTCTGAAAAATTATCGGCGGGAACGGCTCGGAAAATTTGAAATTTTTGCATTTCCATAAAATTTAATTTGCATTTAACTTGCATTCGTCCCGTATATATGGTATTATTGATTTAAAGGTTCATTCCCTTTTTTACGACACGTTTTTTAAAAGTATGGAAAGGAGAACGGATATGATCATATTCTGGATCATCTTTTTTATAGCCGCGCTTCTGGTTGAAGCGGCGACCTTTGCGCTTGTGTCCATATGGTTCGCGGCGGGCGCGATGGGCGCTCTCATCACCGCTTCGCTGGGCGGAAATCTTACGCTCCAGCTTATTGTATTTACCTTGGTTTCGGGTATACTATTGGCGTTTACACGTCCTATGCTGAAAAAGCTTTTCCCCAACAAGTTTATCCCGACAAACTCAGAGCTTGAAGTGGGAAAGACCGCCGTTGTCACGGAAAATATCGACAACGAAACGGGCGGCGGCAGGGTCAGACTTGGCGGCGTGAACTGGGCGGCTGTCTCCGCGGACGGAGCGAAAATTTCCGAGGGTGCGGTCGTTACAGTAACAGAGGTTCGTTCCGCAAAGCTTGCGGTTATTCTTAAAGCTAATGACAGCGGCGGCGAAAGCGATACAAAAAATTAATTTGAAAGGTTGACGTTATTATGCAGTTTATTTTTATCGGTCTTATTATTCTGGTCATTCTTATTCTTATTTCGGGCATCAAGTTTGTCCCGCAGGCTAATGAGTACGTTGTGGAAAGACTGGGTACTTTTTCCCGCTCTCTCCATGCGGGTCCTCACTATGTTATTCCCTTTATCGAAAAAGTCGCAAAGAGAGTTTCCGTAAAGGAGCAGGTCGCGGACTTCAAGCCCCAGCCCGTTATCACCAAGGATAACGTTACCATGCAGATAGACACCGTTGTGTTCTACCGCATTACCGATTCAAAGCTTTACACCTACGGCGTTGAGCGTCCCTTGGCGGCAATCGAGAACCTTACCGCAACAACTCTCCGTAACATCATAGGCGAGCTTGAGCTTGACGCCACTCTCACGTCCAGAGACGTTATCAACGCGAAGATAACCGCTATCCTCGACGAAGCCACCGACCCATGGGGCATCAAGGTAAACCGCGTTGAGCTGAAAAACATTATCCCTCCCAGAGAAATTCAGGACTCCATGGAACGTCAGATGAAAGCGGAGCGCGAAAGACGTGAGAAAATCCTCCAGGCAGAGGGTGAAAAGAAGTCTCAGGTGCTTGTTGCAGAGGGTGAAAAGGAGTCCAAGATTCTCCGCGCCGAAGCCGACAAGGAAGCGGAAATTCTCCGTGCCGAGGCTGAGAAGCAGGCTATGATCCTCCGCGCGGACGCTGTAAGACAGCAGAAGATACTTGAAGCGCAGGGTGAAGCGGAGTCCATTCAGCTTGTTCAGAACGCTCTTGCGGAAAGCCTTGTCCGTCTTAATCAGTCCAATCCTCAGGACAACGTTATCGCTCTCAAGAGCCTTGAAGCCTTTGCGAAAGCTGCCGACGGCAGAGCCACAAAGATCATTATTCCCTCGGAAATTCAGGGACTTGCGGGACTTGTTACCTCCATTAAAGAGGTTGCCGCAAACAGCGCGCAGCCCCAGAAGCCGCAGGGTAAATAAGTATAAAACAAACGGAGCAGTAAACCTGCTCCGTTTTGGTTTTGTTGATATAGGTGATAACTCACTAACTAAAAGTCCCTGCGCGGCGAAGCCGCATGGAAAAGTTTCGTCCACCTTTTCAAAGGTGGCGAGGTCCACGGGGCAGAGCCCCTGGTCGCTCCCCGCAGGGAGCGAAATCCTTCCCCGCGCCCGCAGGCGCATATCGTTCAAAACGGTGAAAGGGATTTCGCCGCCTGCGGGCGGCGACCAAAGGGCTCCGCCCTCTGGACTTCTGCGAGCTGGGCTCAGCTCGACCAGCTGATGTCGGCGGCTTCGCCGCCTAAAGGTTTGTTACATAGTGCGTGGTGCGCTAAATCAAAATTT
>JAAVHL010000122.1 GCA_014799735.1 Ruminococcus sp. | reverse complement strand
GCCCTGCTTAACCTCGTCAACGACCGTAACGAACGCCTTTTCTATAAAGGTATTGTTAAGGATAGCCGACGAACGCTCGAGAGCCTCTACCATAGGGATACCTGAGGAATACAGCGAGGACAGTGTTCTTGCGAAACGTCCCGTATAGACCTTTACGATAAGTTTTCCTATTTTTGGCATCTTACATATCATCTTATCGAATTTATACCGCACATCGGGTATCTTCAGCGAATACTTGATAATAAATACCGCCGCCAGAACAACGCCGAGGTATATGTACCAGTATCCCGTAAGGCTGTCGGAGAACGCAAACAGCGCGCCTGTCAGACCTTTCATATCCTCTTCCGTAAGCAGATCCTTGAACGTAGGCATGATGAATGTGAACAGCGCGATTACGATAGCAACGCAGAGTACCGCCAGAATGATAGGGTACATCATTGCGCCCCTGATCTTGTTGTTCAGCTTGTTCTGCTTGTCGTAATAATCCTCAAGACGGCGGATAATAACGTCCAGCGAACCCGAAGACTCACCCGCCTGAATCATGGATACCATAAAGCTCGGAAAAGCTCCCTGCTGCATTTTCAGCGCGTCCGAGAAAGACGAACCCTTCTGCACCTCTTCATAAACCTCTCTGAACAGCTGCTTGGCATTGTCCTTTTCCTGCTCCTTGTACAGAATGTCAAGGGCTCTTACAAGAGTCAGACCGGACGTAAGCATTGCGCTGAGCTGACGGCAGTTGTAGGCCAGCTCGCCGGTAGTGAACTTATGAAGCGTCTTTGCTCCTTTTTCGTTCGATTCCTTGTAGCTCGAGCAGAAAAGACCTTTTTCGTGGATTTTTTCCAGAAAATCATTTACATCTTCAGCGACCATTCTGGCATTTTTGACAGTATTACCCTGAACGTCCGTAGCCGTATAGATAAATGTCTTCATAAATTGGTTGACACCTCCGATATGGATAAAAATTATCTTCAGGCAATTTTACGCCGCCGTCCCCTGACGGTGACCGCAGCATTCTGACCTGTCAAACGCTTTGCCTGCGGGATATCCGCGAAGTCACGCACAGATTTGACACGTCGGCAGAATCACAGTCCCCGGGCAGGGAAAAAACGCTTTAAAAAGGTCCGTGCAAAAAATGCCCACGATACTTTAAATATTATAACATTTTATTATAAATTTGGCAATATGTTATTTTTAACAAATCGGCAATGAATATCTGCACATTTTCACAAAAAACACACATTCGATTTTATGCCGTATTAATAAAAATGTCCAAACGCGGCCGAAAAAGTATTTTGAAACAATTAACAAATGTTTAAAAGCTTTTCCGCATTAACATGGGAAATAAGCTCGCGTTCCCCGTCTGTGAGTGGAAGCCGTTCCAGCATTTCCCTTTCGCGGCAGGACGGGTGCCACGGACAGTCCGAAGCGAACAGTATCTTATCCGCGCCGTGGTTTCTGAATATCCGCAGCGCCTGTTCGTCGGAAATAGTGCCGTCGATATAGGCGGTATCGAAGTAAACGTCTCTGCCCACCAGATATTTTTCCACATCATCCCAGCGTTCGTTTCCGCCCAGGTGTGCGAGGATAAGGGTCATTTCGGGGACAGCGTCCAGAACCTCCGCGCTCATTTGGGGCGTGCAGTGGATACAGTCCACGGACATAGCGTCCAGACCCGCGTGGAAAACCACTGGCAGACCAAGCTCCGCGCACTTGCGGTACAGCGGGAAAAGTCGCTGCTCGTTGGCGAAAAAGCCCTGATAATCGGGGTGGAGCTTAACTCCGTGAAGCCCGAGAGACTTTATGCGTTCAAGCTCGGTGAGAGCGTCCTCCGCGTCCGGGTGGACGGAGCCGAAGCAGTACAGTGTGCCGCTGTTTGCGGTCTGGACGTCCTTAGCCCAGTTGTTTATCACCGTCTGCTGGGAGGGCTTTGTGGCGATGGGAAGAATTACCGCCTTGTCAACCTTCCATTTGGGAAGCATTTCAAGCAGTTCGCCCACAGTACCTCTCGTTGCGGCGGGAACGGATGCGCCGTAGCCCGATTCGATAAGGGTATGTTCAAGCTTTGATATAGCCTTTTCCGCTATTGCGTCGGCAAAAGCGTGGGTATGGAAATCAATGTACATTTTTAACGCTCCTTTTAATAGTACAATTATACCATATTATAATTCAAATGTCAAATTTTTTATGTAATTTTACTAAAAAAATTGCACAAAAAGCCGCACGACTTTTTCGGACGTGCGAATCATGCCGTCGAAAAAGATAAATTTTGATTTAACGCACTAACTGTAGGCGCAAAACAGGCGGCGAAGCCGCCGACTATAGCTGGTCCAGCTGATGTCGGCGGCTTCGCCGCCTAAAGGCTTGCTACTTGGTGCGCTGTGCGCTAAATCAAAATTTATCACCTTTATCGCAAACAAAGCCGCACGCCTTTTCGAGACGTGCAGCTTTTCACTATTACTTTAAACTTTTACCGCTTTATGGAAAACCTTTTTACCCTTTTTGATAATGACCTCCGTCTCAATCTTCACAAGAGCGTTAGGGTCTGCGACCTTGCCGTCGTCCACGGAAATTCCTCCCTGCTGAACAAGCCGTCTCGCCTCGCTCTTTGAGGGAGCAAGCCCCGTCTTTACAAGCAGGTCAAGAATATTTATACCGTCCGCAGGAATTTCCGCGGCGGGAATTTCCGTACTTGGCATATTCTCGGTGTTTCCCCCGCCGCCGAAGAGAGCCTTTGCGCCCTCCTGCGCCTTGTTGGCTTCCTCCTCGCCGTGGACAAGCTTTGTCAGCTCGTAGGCAAGAATTTCCTTAGCCTTGTTAAGCTGACTGCCCTCCCAGTCTTTCATAGCTTCGATTTCCTCAATAGGCAGGAACGTAAGCATACGTATGCACTTCATAACATCAGCGTCGGCAACGTTTCTCCAGTACTGGTAAAAATCAAATGGGGAAGTTTTCTCTGGGTCAAGCCAAACCGCGCCCTTTTCGGTCTTGCCCATTTTCTTGCCCTCGGAGTTGAGAAGCAGAGTTATTGTCATAGCGTGAGCATCCTTGCCAAGCTTTTTGCGGATAAGCTCCGTGCCGCCAAGCATATTCGCCCACTGGTCGTCGCCGCCGAACTGCATTGTACAGCCGTATTTCTGGTACAGCATATAGAAATCGTAGCTCTGCATTATCATGTAGTTGAATTCAAGGAACGTCAGACCGCGTTCCATGCGCTGTTTGTAGCACTCGTAGGTCAGCATTTTGTTTACCGAGAAGCACGCGCCCACCTCGCGGAGAACGTCCACATAGTTAAGATCGAGAAGCCAGTCGGCATTATTTACCATAATTGCTTTTCCGTCGGAGAAGTCAATAAACCTGCTCATCTGCTTTTTGAAGCACTCGATATTGTGGTCGATGTCCTCTTTTGTCAGCATTTTTCTCATGTCGGATTTTCCCGAGGGGTCGCCGATCATGCCCGTACCGCCGCCGAGGAGGGCGATAGGCTTGTTTCCCGCCATTTGCAGACGTTTCATCAGGCAGAGAGCCATAAAATGTCCCACATGGAGGCTGTCGGCGGTGGGGTCGAAGCCGATGTAAAAGGTAGCCTTTCCGTTGTTGATCATGTCGCTGATCTCTTTTTCGTCGGTCACCTGCGCGATAAGTCCGCGGGCAACAAGTTCTTCGTACAAAGTCATTTTAAAAATCTCCTTTTTATTTAACTCTTTTAGAGTTTGCATGCTGTAATACTTAACGTCATTGTAGACCTCAAATCCAAGAATTTCAATTGTCGTGCCTATATCGTAGCCGTCTTTCTGTGTCAAAGGGTCATAGGCAATCGAATGCCGTTTTGTAACGCAGTACAGCGCGGCTCTGTATTTTACCGTTCCCCCGTCCTTATATCCGACAGGAAACGGCACAAGAAGTATTACCATAATAATGACGATAAT
This sequence comes from Ruminococcus sp., assembly GCA_014799735.1. Lineage (GTDB taxonomy): Bacteria > Bacillota > Clostridia > Oscillospirales > Ruminococcaceae > RGIG8773. Next base: position 30,067 of record JAAVHL010000122.1, on the reverse strand, counting down.
TGCTGATATTACCTTGGATTTTTTTGATTTGGACATTTTCATATTTTTACCTCAATTTTATCATAAACAATGAGATCGTCGGGCGATATCATTTTTATCACAACCTTTCAATGGGATTTTTATACTCCTAAAATGTAAAAGCCTTTGCCGCGTTTTTCGGCGACCTTTAACCACGGAAGCAATGCGGCGTATTCCTCGTTTAGTCGGGAGGAAAGCTTTTCGACAATTTTTTCGGTCTCCTCTTTGCCGTAGTAATTCACGCCGCAGCCGTCAAAGCCCCTTTCCCCGTTTGGAAAAACCGCACAGCCGAACAGGTCGCCGTACAGTCCGTAAAACTCGTTAAAGTCGTCCCAGTCCATATAAAAAGAATTGTCGCTCCAATGCTTGATATTATCGCAAATGGTCTTGCCGTTTTTCAGCGGCTTGTCGGTCTCGCAGAGCTGAAATTCCAGATAGCACGAACCCTCTCTTTCATCGTTGTATATGAATTTACTCACGGTAAAATCTTTCCGTAATGTTCCAGCCTTTTTCGGATAGCTTATATCATCGCTGTAAGATTGAAGTTCTTCCGCAAATTCTTTTATGGCAAAAATTCCCGCCGACCACAAAAACGCCCTGTCACGCTCGCTCATTTCATTAAGAGCAAGCCATTCAACGCCCACAAGTATGGGAGCTTTTTCAGCAAATTCGGGGTCATAGCCAAGCTTCGGCTCTTGTTCGCCTATGTCAAGCTGATAGTTGTAAAAAATCCTGTCATACTCGTAAGGGTCGTGGTATTCTCCAAGCTTTTTGATTATCTTTCCCTCAACGCAGCACTCCTCTCGCAATTCACGGACTGCCGCCTGTTCGGGAGTTTCTCCTGCTTCAATACCTCCGCCGGGAATACAGTAATATTCCATGCCGCCCTCACGGTGCTTTGCCATAAGTATCTTTCCGTCTCGGACAACAATACATTGCGCCCTGCCTTTAAAATGATTCATAATATGCTCCTAAAAATCATTCATAGTCCTTATATACGAATTGCTAAAAAAAAGACAACTGTCCGTCCCCGTACCCAAGCTTATAGGACGCGATAATGTCCCGCATTTCGTACACCAGACCAAGCCTTTGGCACTCCTCCGAAAAGATTTTCCACAGCCTTTTCGCGTGGGGAGACCAGCACATATACCGCTCGCCGTAGGTTTTGGCGTACCGCTCCGCAAGCCCGCTGCCTGGGAATTTTTCCTCCAGCTTTTGGTAAAAATACTCCCGCTGTCCGCTTCGCATTGTCAGCCCGAACATGGGGTAAACCGACCTTGCCCCGCACTCCTTTGCCATGCGGACAATAGCAAGCACGTTTTCCTCGGTGTCCTCGATAAAGGGCAGGAGCGGGGTCATGACCACACCCGTGAACAAGCCTTTTTCGGACAGTTTAGCAAGAGCGTTAAGCCGTTCGGAAGTCCTGCTGACGTTTGGTTCAACAAGGGCGGAAAGGCTGTCCTCGGCGGCTGTTACCGTAACCTGACACAGCACGGGGGAATGCTCTGCAATGTCGGAAAAAACATCAGCGTCCCTTGCGATAAGACTGCTTTTCGTCAGGACGTGCGCCCCGAAGCCGAAAGCGTTCAGAAGCTCCATGGCGTGGCGTGTAAGCTGTTCCGTCTCCTCAAAGGGACTGTAGGGGTCGCACATTGCCCCCGTCCCCACAATGCCTGTCCTGACCTTGCGGCGAAGCTCGTCGCGGAGGATCTCCAGACAGTTTTCCTTTGCGCGGACAGCGGAAAAATTCTCGATCTGGTAGCAGTCGCTGCGGCTGTCGCAGTACAGACAGCCGTGACAGCAGCCCTTGTAGAGGTTTATATTATAGTCGCTGCCGAACCAGTCCGCAGACTTGTTCTTATGCAGTATTGTTTTTGCGGGGATTGTTTTCATAATTTTTCTCCATTAGGCGGACGTGTTCAAATGCAGCTTGCTGTCAATATAGTGGGAAATTTTCATAAGCGGCTGGTCGGACAGGTATTGTTTGTACTTATCGGGTTCAGAAGCGGGAAAACTGCTGTCAATGTTCAGAACTTTTAAAAACTGGGCTTCCAAGCCGTCTTTCATTTTTATTGTAAGAACCATTGTGTAGCTGACCCAGCCCCGCCTGCGGCGTATTTCTGTTTCCACGCCGCACTCGGTGCCGTCTATTTCACTGTACTCAATAACCCTTTTCCTGACGGTCTTTCCGAAAAGCGTGGAGACAATGACTACCGCTTTTTCATCTGCGGTTACAGAGCCGTGCAAGCTGCACAGAGCGACCGCGCAAGCCGTAAATATCAGCGTGAGTATCCCATATATTGTTCTACTCGTTAAATTTTCGTCGGAAAACGTGAAAAGAAACACAAGGACGCATATCGCGTCTGCCGCACGTACAAGCCCGAGTACGGCGTCGGTCACTCCCGACCTTCCGAATTTTGCTTTCACAATGCACCCTCCCCAAACAACAAAAACGCCCTCCGACGGCAAAACCGTCAGAGGGCGAATTATCGCTGTACCACCTCAATTTATCTGCAAGGCTGAGCCAGCTGAACAATGTTCAGCAAACCCTTTGCCTGCCGACCTCGAAACGCTTTAACGGGCGTGAACCGCATATCCCTACTGCAAGTTCGGGACACAAGCTCCGTGATGTATTCGCCGTTACCTCTCCGTCCTTTCACACCGACCAAGAACTCTCTTTATCCGAAAATAGCGGTTACTTCTTCACTTCACAGCATTTTTATTTTACAATTTGTAATTTTTAGAATGGGTTCTCCGTCTTGTATAACATTCCCGCAGGCTGATTGAAACCTACTTCCTCAACTCCAAGATAGCGGAAAACGTTCCACAGAGCCTTTCCGTTGTGGGCAAACGTTACCGCGCCGTGGTGGGGATATCTTCCCTCGATCAGCACATGACGGTAAAATCTTCCCATTTCCTTAATGGCAAACACGCCTATGCCGCCGAAGCTTTTTGTAGCCACGGGAAGTATCTCACCCTCCGCAACATATGCGCGAAGCTTCGCGTCCGCAGTGCTCTGGAGACGGAAAAACGTGATATCCGACGGAGCGATGTCGCCCTCCAGTGTACCCCTTGTAATATCGGGCTCCTTGTCGGGCTCCAGACCCCTGTGCATGATAAGCTGGTACTTCATTGTACGGCTTGAAAGCTTGCAGGCGGGAGTGTTTCCGCAGTGGAAGCCCATAAATGTATCGGTGTGCTTATAGTCGAACTTGCCCTTGATCTCATTCAGGTACATATCCGCGGGAACGCTGTTGTTGATGTCAAGCAGAGTAACCGCGTCGTCGGAAACGCACTGTCCGATAAATTCGCTGAGCGCGCCGTATATGTCCACCTCGCACGCCACGGGAATGCCCATTGCGCCGAGACGGCTGTTTACATAGCAGGGTACAAAGCCGAACTGTGTCTGGAACGAGGGCCAGCACTTGTTTGCGAAAACAACGTACTCGCGGCTGCCCTTGTGCTCCTCCGCCCGGTCAAGGAGAGTTACCTCGTACTGAGCAAGCTTGGGCAGGATACCCGCCATTTTGTTTCCGTCGCCAAGCTCCTTTTCCATATCGGCGATAACGTCGGGTATACGCTTGTCGCCCGCGTGAGCGTTAAACGCCGCAAACAGGTCAAGCTCGGAATTTTCCTCAATTTCAACACCGATGTTGTAAAGCTGACGGATAGGAGCGTTGCAGGCAAGGAAGTCCTGGGGACGGGGGCCGAAAGAAATTATCTTCAGATTTGCCAGTCCGAGAAGAGTTCTTGCAACGGGAATAAAGTCCGCGATCATGTCCGCAATCTCCGAAGCCGTGCCTACGGGATATTCGGGAATGTACGCCTTAATGTTGCGCAGACCCAAATTGTAGCTTGCGTTGAGCATACCGCAGTAAGCGTCTCCCCTGCCGTCTACCAGAGTATCGGAGCTTTCCTCGGCAGCAGCCGCGAACATCACGGGAGCGCCGAAAGTCTTTGCCAAAAGGGTCTCGGACGTTTCGGGACCGAAGTTGCCCAGATACATCACAAGCGCGTTTACGCCCGCTTTCTTCATGTCCTCAACGGCGGCGAGCATATGCTTCTCGTTCTCCACCGTCACGGGACATTCGTATATCTCAATGTTCTTTTCCTTGCAGGCCTTTACAACGGCTTCTCTGCGGCGCGCGGACAGCTCCATGGGGAAGCAGTCGCGGCTCACCGCGCAGATGCCAAGCTTTACAACAGGCATATTTTTAGTGTTCATTATTCTTCCTCCTTGGCTTCGGTCTCTTTCTTTTCCTTGCTGCCGCCGGATACCTCTATAGGCACTTCGCTCTTAACGTCCTTTTCCTTTACCTCGATGGAGAAATAGCTTCCGTAATAGCCGTCAACGCCCTCAACGGTGTCATACTTTTCTTTCATGGTAAATGTTACCGTGTAGGAAGGACAGTCAAGCTTCTCGGTATAGACAAGCTCCATGTCAACGTCCTCGGTACCTTTGAGAGTACCTGTAGACTCGGCGCTGTGTCTTTTTTCCAGTTCCTCTGTCTTGTTGGCAAAGAAATCCTCGGAGGTCTGGCGGTCGAGACAGCAGTACGCCTCAGCCAGATAGCCGCAGAGATAGATATTTTCGTCGCCCTTTACAGTCTTGAAATCGTATGTAATAAGCGAGTCCTCAACATAATAGATCGGATTGTCCGCAGGAATAACATCGCGCAGCTCCATAAGCTCCGTATCGGTGTTGACGCTCCAGAGCCTTGTGTCGGTCTCAAAGTTAAGCGTTACCCCGTCAGGCTGGAGACCCACGATCTTTGTCATAGGCATACCGAGCTTTACCTTTGTAAGGATACCCGAATACGCATTTTCGGAAACTTCCGCTTCGTCCTTTGAGCATGATGTAAAGCAAACCGCCGTCATAGCAAGCGAGAGCAAAACTGAGAATATCTTTTTCATTTTCCACCATTCCTTTGCTGAAAATAAAATATAAAATACAGTTACTTATTATAATAATACAAAATCGGAAAAAAGTCAACGGCAAAAACAACATTATTCGGAAAAATATTTTTTTCCTCCGCTTGACAAACTTGGAGCAAGGTGCTATACTTTAAATATAAAGAGCGCGCCGACGAACGGCTGCTCCACTTAATTGGTTGCTATAAAAATAACCGCCAACTTTGGTCGAGCTGGGCGGTTATTTTTCTGTCTGCCTTACTTTTTGCCTTTGAATATGGTGTATGTAAGGGAGATAATACTCACGATCATTGTTACAAACAGACACAAGTCCGAGAAACTGATGTTCATATTACCCACCCCCTTTCGGTTGGAAAGGGAGCAACCGTCCGCCGCGTGGTCACGCTCTTTACAGATAATACCACATTTTCTGCCTATTGTCAATAAATGTCTTGACAAACGCAGGGTGAAGTGCTATACTTTAAATATAAAGAGCGCGCCGACGAACGGCTGCTCCCCAAAGCGAATAAATGCTAAAAAATAACCGTCAACTTTGGTAGAGCTGGGCGGTTATTTTTGTCCTTTGCTACTTACGTCTGCTGTCTTTAAAGACAACGTAACAAAGGGTGATAATCTGGGTCAGCATACTAATGATAGCAATTATGTCAGATAAACTTACGTATGTAGCCATAATTATCCACCCCCTTTCTTATGTAATGAAAGGGGAGCAACCGTCCGCCGCGTGACACGCTCTTTACAGATAATACCACATTTTTCCGTATATGTCAACCGCCGTTACCCATACGGCGGCTTTTTTTGCCGGTTTTGCTTGCCCTGCGGGAAAAACTGTGGTATAATAATATTAATTATGTTTACATGACATGAAAGGACTTGATATAAATGCCCGTTTATCTTGACAACGCCGCTACCACGCGTCCCTGCGAGCCTGCGGTATCTGCGGTTTTCCAGTGCATGGTGGAGGACTACGGCAATCCGTCCTCACTGCACAAGTTGGGTCTGACTGCCGAACAGCACGTCGAAGAAGCCCGAAAAGCTATCGCCGCCGCTCTTGTATGCGACCCTCAGTGCATAACCTTTACTTCGGGAGCGACCGAGTGCAACAACACGGCGATACTCGGCGCGGCGCAGAACTACGGCAAACGAAAGAAAAAGATAGTCGTCTCCGCGATAGAACACCCGTCGGTCGCAGAGCCTATAAAATTCCTTGAGGAAAAGCAGGGCTTTGAGGTAGCCCGCATAAAGCCGTCGCGGAACGGCGAAATATCCGAGGAGGACTTTATCGCCGCTGTGGACGACAACACCTTTTTGGTGTCCTGCATGACGGTCAACAACGAAACAGGGTCTATACAGCCCGTGCGGAAAATTTTTTCCTACGTTAAACGGAATTTCCCCGAATGCGTAACCCACTGCGACGCGGTTCAGGGATTTATGAAAATACCCATAAGGTCTGCGGAGCTTTTTGCCGACGTCATTGTCGTTTCGGGACACAAAGTCCATGCCGTAAAGGGTGTAGGAGCAATGTTTGTGAAAAAGGGAATACGCATTCCCCCGCTGCTTCTTGGAGGCGGTCAGGAGCGGGGAAAGCGTTCGGGAACCGAGTCCGTGCCGCTTATCGCGGGCTTCGGAGCGGCTGTACGCGCCCTGATGCCCACAATGCCCGTCGCACACGAAAACGCGGAGAAGATTTCCGCATATCTGCTGAAAAAGCTTGCAAAGCTGGACTATATCACGGTGAACTCCACGGCGGAGAACCGTTCGCCATACATAGTCAATTTTTCCGTCACTGGGATACGGTCGGAGATAATGCTCCATTTTCTGGAAAGCAAGGACGTGTATGTGTCCAGCGGGTCGGCTTGCTCTAAAGGCGCACATAGCTCTGTGCTGACCGCTATGGGTATCCCAGACAGGCTTGCGGACTCGGCGATACGGGTGTCTATCGGGCGCACTACTACTATGGGTGAAATAGACGTGCTTGTCAATGCGGTGCAGGAGGGATATCAAAAGCTTGCAAAGCAAAAATAAAGATCATGTGCTTTTGAAAAAATTCGCCTTATTGGATTGTATTATATGTGAATACAATTTTCGGGAGGTATTTTTATGAAGCTTTTCAAACAATTTTCCGCCATGATGATTGCAGTATCAGCGGCAGCTGCTCTATCCCTGAACGTGTCGGCAGGGGTCGTTGGATTTGACTATGCTCCTGCGGGAGGAAACATTGCAAATTATGAATTTACTGCCGATGACGGAACAGAAGGATGGCTGTACTTTACCATTGACGATGACGGTAATATATGGTTTTCGTCATATGACATAGGATTACTGATCCCGCAAGACCCGAATGATGTTCACAACCGCATGAACTTTGACGGTGATTATCAGGAATTTACAAGCAGTCAAGATTTTTTCGACTATGTTGACGAGCTGGAAAAAGAGAACGGAGAAAGCAAATATATTCGCTATGCCGGACTTGTTGCAGAATTTGACAGAAAGTTTGACCCTCCGTCAGACGGCATAATTTCAATGAGCGGCGGCAGATGCTATGTAGCCGATTTTGAAAACGATACTGTCAGCTATGCGGGGTATTATGTGGTATATGAGGAGGCTGCGGCGGAATATCCCGAAAGCGATACGGTTTACCGCAAATGTACGGCGGAGGACGGCTCAAGGTTTATCCTGTATTTTGATTCTCTTGAAAACGGCAGAGTGAAGTACACAGGCTGGGAGGCGGAAATTGCGCCTAACGGCGGCTATGCTTACTCAACGGACGAAAACTCCGAGGTCATCTTCTCATCGATTACCCCGGGTATCATCGACGAGCTTGAATCGGGACAGAAGCTTTATTCCGACCCGGATATGATACCGCTTGCGGAAAACGAGGTTCTTGCGGAGGGAGAGGCAGAGGAGTATGTTGAGGACGTTTCAGGTGCAGTAATAGCTTCAATAAAAACGAAAAAATACTTTGTGATAACCGTTGACGGCATGGACAGCACGGTGCGTTATGCAGGGTGTTCGTATGAGATCGTCAGGACAGCTCCCGAATTTGAGCAGCCCGACCCCGCTTCCGATTTTTCGGACGGAGCAACAGCTTCCCCAAACACCGGAAACGGCGGCGGATATCTGAACATAATGCTTGCGGCGGCAGGACTTGCGGTGCTTGCCAAACGCGCTAAAAAATAAAAAGGAATGGTAAAAAATGAAAGAACTTATCATATTCAAAGAGGGCGAAATCGCTCTGAAAGGCTTGAACAAGCGCAGCTTCGAGGACGCTTTTATCCGCAATCTCAAGCACCGTCTTGCTCCGCTTGGAAAATTCGAGTACACAAAATCACAGTCCACGATATGCGCCGAGCCCATGTCCGAGGATATCGATCTTGACGAGGCAGTAAGCCGCGGCGCAAAGGTTTTCGGTGCGGCCGCTCTCTGCCGAGCTTTGGTGGTCGAAAAGGACTTTGGGACCATCTGCCGCGAAACAATATCCCACATTAAGGAGGACGCGGAGCTGTCCCGCACCTTTAAGGTGGAGGCCAAGCGGTCGGACAAGAAGTTCCCCCTAAAGTCCCCCGAAATATGCACGGAACTCGGCGGACGTATTCTTGAGGCCTACCCTCACCTTACCGTGGACGTGAAAAATCCGCAAATGACGGTAACGGTGGAAATTCGCGACAACGGCGCTTACATTCATTCGGGAAACATCAAGGGCGCAGGCGGTATCCCCGTGGGAACGTCGGGTTCTGCCATGCTGCTCCTGTCGGGAGGAATTGACAGTCCCGTTGCCGCCTACATGATGGCAAAGCGGGGCGTAAGGCTTTCGGCGATACACTATGTTTCGCCTCCCTACACCTCCGAAAGAGCGCGTCTTAAGGTGGAAAGACTTTGTGAAAAGCTTGCGCCTTGGTGCGGGGACATCGCTTTCTACTGCGTACCATTCACCGAGATACAGGAGGCTTTGCGGGATAACTGTCCCGAAGAGCTGTTTACTATTATAATGCGCCGCCTGATGATGGAGATAGCCCAGCGCATAGCCGAGGAAAAGGACATTCAGGCTCTTGTTACGGGCGAAAGCGTTGGACAGGTCGCAAGCCAGACCATGGGCGCGATAGTCTGCACAGACGCGGCTTGCAGAATGCCTGTGTTCCGTCCCGTTATCGGCATGGACAAGACCGAGATCGTGGAGATCGCGCGGAAGATAGACACATTCGACATTTCCATAGAGCCGTATGAGGACTGCTGCACGGTATTCACGCCCAAGCACCCCAAGACGAGACCTGTCCCCGCGGAGGTGGAAAAGGCGCAGAACGCCTACGATTTCGAGCCGCTTATCGCAAAGGCTGTGGCGGATACCGAGCTTAAGGTCATCAAGCTGTAGGAGACTTGAAAATGAACGGAAAAATCATTGCTGTAGCAGTTGCACTTGTTATATGCGCTGCGCTTGCGGGCTGTGCTGAGGAGCGGAGCGAAACCGTTTCGGAGACGGGCACGTCCGTTTCTACCGTTACATCTTCCGCGGCTTCGGAAACGGAGTCCGAAACAACGTCCTTGACAACAAGTTTGACAACCGCCGAAACGGAAAAAACTACCGTTTCGGAAACAGTGGAAACCGTCCAAACCGAAGCTGTGCCCAAAATTGAGGTAAGTGACCTTAAAGCAATTAGCGGCGAAAAGCTGTACTTCACGCCCGAATGCAGGATAATCGAAGATATTATGTGCGAAAACGAAGCGGATTTCCCCGCGCCGGAGCATATTGCTCTTGCGCGCAGGACTGCCTTTGCCGACGAGAAATGCACTGATGAAATAAATCGTCACAATGAAGACGCTGCCAATGAAAATGGCTTCATACCGGTAAAAACCGCCGATGATATTGCTTTTTCCGTGGGCGCGTGCTATGATTTTGACGGAGACGGCGAACTCGAAAGCGTTGTCGTACTCGACCTTTGTCCTACGCCGTCTTGGTTTTTAGGATGCAGCGCAATATACTATATTGACGGCACAAATATCCTTAATATCGGCTTCGGCGGTATTCCGGGCGCCAATGTATACGTTCTTGATTTCGGTACAGATAAATTTGTCCAAGTCGATAAATACAACAGTATTACCAGCATGGGCAGCGACATCTACCGTGCCTGCGGAGACACGCTTGAACCGGAGATCGTGTTAAATTCAACCAACTGGATAGAATACTTGAACGGCGTTTTTTACTGTACTATTAAATATGCCTATATGGACTACCCTATTGTTTTCTGCGAGGACGGCAAGTTCAGACAGCTTGGGATAAAGGAAATAACTGAAGAGGATTTTGCAGCCCATTTTGAAAACGGACAGGAATATCTGGACTGCCTAAAAGCTGATGGAAATACCGTGACCGCCATTTACACAATGGGATATTATCGGTATCAGATAGATACGGATAATGATTCTGTAACCTTTTATATCGACAAAAACGGAGACACTGTGGTCGGAAATGATGTCAGGGACAACATAGCTTCCCATATCTACGACAACTCTCTTACGGAGGAAGTTGACTATAGCATTGATATTTCCAAGCTTGACGTAATACCTTACAGTGAATAATTTACAAAAAATTTACAAATGAGTAGTGTATTATTTTTCCAAAATATGCTGCTCATTTTTTGTATTTTGATAGGTTTGTGTAAAGAAGATGAAATGTTTCGGCGTTTGCAACAAAATGTGTCGAAATTCCTTGACGAATTGCATTAAATAGTGTATTATAGTAGTGTAGACTTCTATGCCTACATACGGAGGATTTACTATGGCACTTTCCGGCAGCGCCAAGAAAGCTTACAAAAAAGCTGTCAAGGCGAAGAAAAAAAGAAAACGCGGTCACTGGCTGCTTATACAAAAAGGAGACAGCGCAAAAGAGGTGGTAAGCAAGCTCTTTACCCAGCTTGCGGTACTCGTCCTTATCGGCTGTATCCTCATTCTCGGCAACGAACTCAGGCTCTCCCTGAGCGCGAAGTTCCTCAACAGCTCCCTTAAAGAGCTTTACTACACCTACATCAGCCCCGGCGACAACGGCGGCGAGCTTCTCGACAGCGCAAAGGAGCTGCTCAAGATCAACCCCGATACCGTCGGCTGGGTGCATATTGACAATACAAATATTTCCATGCCCGTGGTACACCGCTCGGGCAGCGACGGAAACGAATACTATCTTAAATATGCTTTTGACGGAAGCGTAAATAAGGCGGGTACTATATTTATGGATACCCGAAACGTCCTTGACGCTCACGAGCGGTCGGACAACATCGTTCTCTACGGTCACAATCAGCGGGACAAGACAATGTTCGGCGACTTGGGGTACTACAAAAAGGACTTGCAGTACTACTCCGAGCACCCGATCATACAGTTCAGCTCCAACTACAGGTCGGACAAATACAAGATTTTTGCGTATTTCGTAACGCCTGTGCTGGAATCCCAGACCCGCGACGGAGTTGTGTTCGACTACCACAACTATCTGAATTTCAAATCCGAGGCGGACTATAACGCCTTCATGGATAATATAATGCTTAGGACGCAGATAATCACTCCCGTGGACGTGCAGTACGGCGACAAGTTTCTTACGCTGTCCACCTGTTCAAACGAGTTTGAGCCGTCCCGCTTTGTGGTATTCGCAAGACGCGTCCGAGACGGTGAGGACGATACAGTGGACGTTTCCCAGGCGTACCTTAACGCGGGTGCGAAAGAACCCGACTGGGACGTTATCTATCGTTAAATCGTTAAATAAAATTTTGCATATCTTCTATTTTTTATCTCTATTTTTCTGTTAGGAGATGTTCGGTTATGGCAGGATACAAAAACGACAAAAAAAGCTTTCTGGATAACTTTATACCAAGGGAGGGCGATTCCCGCGGAGATGTAGCGAGAAAGATCGTTACGGACGTTTCCGCGCTCGTTCTGGTGATCGCAATAATAGTTCTCGCGTGGTACTTTGTTCAGCAGGCCAAAATAAAGGCTGATATCGAAAGGCAAAGAGAGCTGCACAACACGGCGCCCGTTGTGATAACACAGTCCACAGCCCCGCCCGAGACCGAGGAGAGCACCACCGAGACCGAGCCGCCTCCGCTGGTGGTTCTGGACAGTATGTCCGCGCTTCTGGAGCAGAATTCCGACACGGCGGGCTGGCTTACCGTTGACGGTACCAATATCGACAACGTTGTGCTCCAGACCGACAACAACGACTACTATCTTGACAAGGATTTCTACGGAAACAGAAATATCGCGGGTCAGATCTACATTGACTACAGGTGCATTGCCAACGACTACAGCAAGAACCAGAGCGACAATCTGATAATCTACGGTCACAATCAGGCTGACCTGACCATGTTCGGCACGCTGAAAAAGTACAAAATCAAAAAGGACAATACCAAAAATTTCGACTTCTACAAGGAACACCCCACATTCAAATTCAGCAATCTGTACGAGGAGTATACATACAAGATTATCGCAATTTTCGTCATCGAGGTTGAGCCTTACCAGACAAGAGACGGCGTTATTTTCGATTACCATAACTACATCAAGTTCGGCAAAAACAGGACTTTTTCCGATTTCAAGGAGAATATCCTTAAAAGAACAGCTGTAAATACAGGCGTTGATTTTGAAGAGGGAGACAAGTTCATTACGCTGTCTACCTGTTCAAACGAGTTCGAGCCGTCAAGACTTGTGGTCATCGGCAGACGCGTCCGCGACGGCGAAAGCCCCGAGGTGGACGTTTCCAAGGCGGCTATAAACGAGGATATGCTCGAACCCGACTACAGCTACATTTACAGCAGATAATGATAAACCGAGGTTTACTTTATGTCTGATACCAACAAAAAAAATTACACGGCAAACGATCTGTTAAGCGAGTTCTTTTCCGATGAAGAGACCGTGGGAAATACTCCTGCGGAGACTGCTGAGGCGTCCTCCGCACAAACCGAAGCTGCCGTTTCCGAAGCGGAAACGGAGGAGATTTCCGCGGAAGAGGACGATCTTGGAGACGATACTGAGATCGTTGTGGACACGCTGGAGGAAGATACCTCCGAGGCGGAAAATGCGGATATAGCCGTTGCGGGAAAATCCGAGTGGGACTCGTTGGAAATCACGGAAACCGTGTCGGAAATCTTTGATAAAAGCGGCATTTCCGAGGACGCTTCTCCCGTTTCCCGCGGTGACAGCGCGGTTTGCGAGGATAGCGGAAATATGGAAGAAAACGTCAGAAATGAAATGGAAACAGAAAAGGAAACGGAAATTTCCCGAAATCCCAAAACGGAAACAGAAAATATTTCAGAAAATGACAGTCCCGAAACCGAAGCTTTCGGCGGTGCGGACGACGATATTGACAGCGGCTTTAATGAAAGTCCCGCGGTGAGATTTTTTAAGGGTATCCTGCCATGGAAAGGCGATTCCGTTTGGGAGGTCATAAGGAAAATTATCTTCATCGCGGCGTCAGCAGTTTTCGTCGGCGCAGGCTGTATGCTGGTAAGCACGCTTATCCAGTCCAAACAAGCCGTTGAGCAAAAGGAAAAGGACAAGGAAGTGATCGTCACTACAGTAGCAACGTCCATTGACGAAAGCGGAAATGTCATAACCATCGCCCCCACCGATGAGGAAGTAGCCGAACACCGCTTTAATGTTGCGGAGTACTATAAAGGTATCAACGAGGACTACATCGGCTACCTTGAACTGAGCGGCTGCGACATTGCCGAGCCTATCGTTCAGGGAAGCGACAACGACTACTATCTGACCCACGCGATCCACGGCGGAAACAACAAGGCGGGCACCGTTTTCATGGACTACCGCTGCACCTTTTCCGACGACTATATCTCCCCCAACATTGTGTTCTACGGACATAATCAGGAGGACGGCACCATGTTCGGCAACCTGAAGGACTACAAGCAGAACGTACAGTTCTACGAGGAAAATCCCGTGGTGAGGTTCAGCACCGAGAACGAGACCTACGAGTACCTTATCTATGGCTTTTTCGTTACAAACGCTCTGGCAAATCAGGACAGCAACGGCTTCGTTTTCCACTATCAGGACTATATCGAGGCGCTTGACGACGAGTACACCTTTAACTGGTACAGGGAAATGGTTCTGGAGCGCAACCAGATAATCTCTCCCGTGGACGTGGAGTACGGCGACAAGCTGCTTTGCCTGTCCACCTGTTCAAACGAGTTTTCCAATTCAAGATTTGTGTTATTTGCAAGAATGCTCCGTGAGGACGAGGAGATCGAGGACTTTGATTTCTCCGAAGCCTACCTGAATCCCAACGCCAAGGGCGTGGACTGGGAAGCTATAATGTCGGGCGAGACCTCCGCCACGGAGGAGGAAGTTCTCGACGAGGACGACGAGGACGATATGGATTTCGGAAACGGTTTCCTGCAAACAGCTGTCCACGGCACAAGGAGACCTCAGCAGATCTCGGAAACGGAGGCTGAAAAAGTTACGACCGTCCCATTGGAGGAAAACGACGGGGACGATACGAAAAAAACAACCAAAAAGACCACGGAAACAGAGGAAACAGCGGAGGAAAGCGATGTGCTCTCAGAAGCAACGCGGCGTTCCTCCCGTGATACAGATACTTCCGAAAGCTCCGAAAGCTCCACAAAAAAGAAAAAGACGGAGAAAACTGAGAAAACGGAGGAAACGGAAAAGGAACCTGACGGCGAGACGGTTACGCGGTCTTCCAAAAAGACAGCTTCAAAACGTACGGAAACCGAGACCACAGCCCCTGCGGAAACAGCTCCTCCCCCGCCGCCCGACGACGGCTCTTCGGAAACTGTAACGGCAGGCTGAACAGCTTATACCATTATTACATAGAAAAAAATTGTGTGAACACTGAAAGGATGATCCCAAGATGGCAATGTCGGACGAGGTCCGCGCAAATCCAAGGTACAAAACCCCGAAAAAGAAACAGAAAAAGGGCTTTGTTCAAACCTTTATACCGCTGAAAGGAGACTCGGCGGGCGAGGTCATAAGCAAGCTTATCGCGCTTATTTCCATTGCCGCGCTGGTCGTTTGCGGAATTGTGCTTGGACTTTATTTCTACCACATCTTCGAGGCGAAACAGAATAATAAAGACCTGAGTGAAAAATACAAGATCTATAACAATCTTTCCGCCGCCGCGGACGGCGAAACCGATCTGCCCGCGGAAACAGACATAAGCGGCGAGATAGTCAGGGCTCCCCTTGTGACAATGCCCTTTGCGGAGGAAATGCTTGCTATCAACAGCGATTATGTGGGCTACGTTTCCATTCCCGGCGTTGTAAACGAGGCGGTGGTACAGTACTCCGACAACGACTACTACCTCAAAACAAACATCTACGGTCAGAAGCGTCAGTGCGGCACTATATTTGCCGACTGCCGCAACAATGTAAGCGATTACTCCGATCTCCAGTCGGACAACATCATTCTCTACGGTCACAATCAGCGGGACGGAACTATGTTCGGTCAGCTCGACTACTACAAGTGGGACTACAAATACTGGCTCCAGAACCCGTTTATCTACTTCGACAACAAGTATGAACAGAGCGTTTACGTTATCGTTGCGTCGTTCATAATCAACACCGAGCCCGAACACGACAACGGCTACGTTTTCGACTACCAGAATTACATCAACTTCACCGAGGGACACTCCTTTGAGACATTTGCCAAGGAGCTGAACGAAAGAAGCCATTTCCACACGGGTATCGACTTCAACGAAAACGACAAGTTCATCACGCTTTCCACCTGTTCCTACGAGTGGGAGCCTGCCCGCCACGTTATTATCGGCAGAAAGCTCCGCGCAGGTGAGACTATCGAAAATCTTGACACCACAAATTTTGCGGTCAATTCCAATCCCAAATGGCCTGCCGTATACTACAAATACAACGGCGGCACATATGTGGAGCCTGCGGAATAACGCACAGGACGTTAAAACGGGATACAAAGAGGGGATAAAATGAATCTGAAAGGCACGCTCGGCGGGATCGCGGTAATGCTTGCGCTGGGAGTATTTTACATATTTGCGTTCTGTATGGTAGAGGACGTGGAGGCGGAGGATATTTCCGCGGAGTATTACTACAGCATGGAAACGGAAGCGCAGATGTCCGAAACGGCTGCGGAAGCCGAAGATGCTCTTTCCGCAAACGCCGAAAATCCAAAGCATGATACGGAAATTACCTCGGTCACGGCGGTGACCATCGCGGATCACAGCTTTGCAGGCGGAAACGACGCTGACAAGGCGGAAAATGACGCTCCCGAGACGGAAACGTCCGCACAGACCGAAGCCTCAAAAGCCGCGGAAACGGAAAAAGCTCCCGCGCCGCGCGAAACGGAGGCGCAGACCAAGGCTACAGAAGAATACATACCGCCAGCCGTCGAGGACGAAGAGGACGACACGGAGCTGTATGAGGAAGATGACATTTCCGACGGCGGCTACAACACCGAACCGGCGGCAGTTACCGAAACGGAAGAGACCACATTTTCCACGTTTCCCGAAGAGGACGACGAAGCATATCTTGCGATCTTCAGGGACAATCCGTTTGCCGAGGAAAGCGACGTATCGGAGACCGCGGTTTCCGTGGACGTTTCCGTGGGCGCGGATATCTCCACAAGCGAGACCTTTACCGCAAAGTTCGACGGCTCCACCCAGACGGTGAACGCTTACGACCTTATCTGCTGGATCGTAAACAACGAGATGTCCCCCAGCTTTTCCGACGAAGCTATCAAGGCGCAGGCTGTTGCCGCGTACTCCTATGTGAAGTACCACAATGTAAACGGTCTTACGCCGTCGGTGCTGGTAAAGAAAAATCCCTCGGACAGGATAAAAAATCTGGTCTCCGAGGTTTGGGGAGTTTGCTGCTACTACAACGGAAGCGTTGCTCAGACGGTATACATGGCGTCCTCGTCGGGCTATACTGCCGACGCTAAAAACGTTTGGGGCGGAAGCGTTCCTTACCTGAAAAGCGTGGCGTGTCCCTTTGACATAGGCAACGACCCCAACTACGGCTCCACCATGAAGGTAAGCGAAAGCAGCATGAGAAATATGCTGGAAAGCGCGCTGGGCATTTCCCTTTCAAACAATCCCTACAACTGGCTTAAAGTCCGCAACTACGTGGACGGAAACTACGTTTACGAAATTTCTATCGACGGACAGAAAACCATTTCGGGAAGAAAGCTCCGCGAGACCGTTATGGGTCACAAGCTGAAAAGCGCGGCGTTTGAAGTGTCCTACAGCGACGGAGAGTTTATCTTCACTACATACGGCTACGGCCACGGCGTGGGAATGAGCCAGAACGGCGCGAATATCCTCGCAAAACAGGGCTACAGCTACTACGAGATACTTAACTACTACTTTACGGGAATTGAAGTAATATGACAATATATGAAATAATTACCAAAAAAAAGCATAACGCTGAACTCAGCACCGAGGAGATCGAATGGGTCGTCGCAGGCTTTTGCCGCGGCGACATACCCGATTATCAGATGTCCGCGCTGCTTATGGCGGTATGCTTTAATTCTTTGTCGGACAGGGAGACCGCCGACCTTACTATGGCTATGGCGCGTTCGGGGGATATGCTCCGTCCCGAAACGGGAGGCTTCAATGCCGACAAGCACAGCACGGGCGGCGTGGGAGACAAGATCACGCTTATTGCCGCGCCCATTGCGGCGGCCTGCGGGATATTTGTGCCGAAGATGTCGGGACGCGGTCTGGGACACACGGGCGGCACTATCGACAAGCTGGAGTCTATCCCCGGCTTCTGCACCGAGCTTCCCTACGATAAGTTTATCGGCACGGTCAAAAAGGCGGGATTTGCCGTTGCGGGACAGACGGGTACCCTCGTCCCCGCGGACAAAAAGATTTACGCACTCAGGAACGCTACGGCAACGGTTGACAGCATTCCCCTGATATGCTCATCTATAATGAGCAAGAAGCTTGCCACGGGCGCGGACGGTATCGTCCTCGACGTAAAGGTCGGCGACGGGGCGTTCATGAAAACGGAAGCCGACGCGGAAAAGCTTGCCGCCGCTATGGTTCGGGTGGGACAGCTTGCGGGACGGAAATGCTCCGCGGTACTGACCGACATGAGCAAGCCCTTGGGCAGGGCTGTGGGAAACTCCATTGAAGTGATCGAGGCAATCGAGGCGCTGAAAGGAAACGCTCCCGATGACATAAGGGAAATCTCTCTTGCACTTGCGGCGGAAATGCTTGTTACCGCGGGAAAGGGCAGTTCGGAGCAATGCCTTGCTATGGCGGAAAATGCGCTGACGAGCGGCGCGGCTCTGGAACATCTCAGACTGATGATAGAGCTTCAGGGCGGAGACCCGCGCGTTATCGAGGACTACAGTTTGTTCGGGAAAGCGCGGTATTGCCGTGAAATTTTCGCGGACAGAAGCGGCTTCATAAACGACCTTGCCTGCGAGGAAACGGGGCTGATAGCTCTCCGTCTGGGCGCGGGACGTCATACAAAGGACGCGGATATCGACCCGACGGCGGGAATTGTTTTCGATAAGACCGTGGGAGACTTCGTTTCAAAGGGCGAACGGCTTGCGGTGATGTACACCTCGGCGGAGTGCGACATTGACGGCATTGCCGCGGAATTCGGAGGCGCATTCCGTATCGGAGAGGAAAAAGAAAGTGCTGAGAAAAAAAATATAATAAAAATTGTAAAAGGGTATTGACATTTAATATTATATGTAGTATAATATTAAATGTCAAGCAAAGCATTCACACACGCACACAAATATTTTGAACGGAGGTTTTTTAAATGAGCGATATTTTTAAGAAGATCGGCGACACACTTACCGACGCGGGCAAGACCGTGGGCGAAAAGACCAAGCAGGCGGGAACTGTTGCTAAGCTGAACGCGAAGATCATTTCTTCCGAGCGTTCCATCAGCGATAGCTACTCCATCCTTGGCAAGTACTACTACGATACCTACAAGGACAATCCCGACGAGGAGATCGCAGAGACCGTAAACGCAGTTACTGCCGCTGTCGAGACCATTGCCGAGCTTAAAAGCGAGATCCTTGCGCTCAAGGGTCTGGTAAAGTGTACCAAGTGCGGCGGAGAGTGTCCGGTTGAGGACACATTCTGCGGCAAGTGCGGCGCTGAACTTGAAAAGCCCGAGCCTGCTCCCGCAGAGGAAGAGGTTGAGGATTTCGAGGAAACCGAGGAGGTTGAAGCTCCCAACATTGTAGTTGTTGAGGACTCCGACAAAACCGATTCCGCTGAATAATCGCTGACATCAATTTTGCAGGCCGTTCCTTTCGGGGGACGGCTTGTTTTTGCATAGAAAAAAATTTCACGCCGCAGTTTTTATGTGACATACAGCTGTCACATTTAATGTGGTATAATTGTTACAACTGATAGGAAAATTTCACTGAAAGAAAGGAAGTCTGCAAAATGCCGAGACCAACAACAAAGACGGAGCTGCTTAAAGCGGCGGAGGAAAATTACTCGAAGCTGAACAAGCTTATCACGACCCTTACGAAGGAACAGCTCAGCACCCCGTTTGATTTTTCGGGAGACGAAAAAAAGAAAGAAGCCCACTGGCGGCGGGACAAAAACCTCCGCGACGTTTTAATACATCTTTACGAGTGGCACACGCTTTTGCTGGACTGGGTCGCGGCAAATGAAAACGGCGAAAGCAAGCCGTTTATCCCCGAGCCCTACAACTGGAAAACATACGGGGAAATGAACGTGGAATTTTGGAAAAAGCACCAAAGCACGTCCCTTGAAACGGCAAAGGAAATGCTGGAAAAATCCCATGCCGACACACTTGCGCTTGCGGAAAAATTCTCCGACGAGGAGCTGTTCACAAAAGGAAAATTCAAGTGGGTCGGCGGTTCGGTGCTGGGGTCTTACTTTGTTTCCGTCACTTCGAGCCACTACGACTGGGCAATGAAAAAGCTGAAAGCGCACATTAAAAACTGCGGAGGGAAATGATTTTTATGGACACCGATTTCAGCACCGTAACTCCCTGCGGCGGTGACTGCGTGAACTGCAAGCATTTCGGCGCGGAATGCGAGGGCTGTCTTGCAAACGGCGGGAAATGCGTTCATATGTGGGAAAACGGCTGTAAAGTCTTTGAGTGCTGTGAAAAGCATAACGTGCGGTTTTGCGGACTGTGCGGCGAATTTCCCTGTGATTGGGTAAAGGAAAACCTGCCGAAATGGGACAGGGACGCCATAGGTCGGCTTGAAAGGCTTGGTGCGGAGTACCGCAAAAGGGAAACGGAATTTTCGGAAAAGCTTCCCGCTCTGTGGGAAAAAATCGGTTCTCACGGGGTAATGGTTCTGTCCACCTGCGCCGACGGTAGGGTCACTTCACGTCCAATGAGCGTAGCGGTTGTCGGCGGGAAATTTTACTGCCAGACGGACGAAAATTACCTGAAGTACAGGCAGCTTATGCAAAACGGAAATGCCGCGCTGTGCGTAAAGAATTTTTCCATAGAGGGAAAATGCCGCAGTATCGGAAAGCCGTTTGACCATGATTTCTTTATTTCCGCAATGAGGGAAAATTTTCCGAACGCTGTGGAAAGGTGGTCGTCCCTGCCGTCGGAAAGAGTGCTGGAAATCACGCCGACGCTTATATACTCGTGGGATTACGAAAACGATATGCCCTGTATGGAGTACCGGGATTTTGGAAATCTTACATATAAAAAGGAGTACAAGCAATGACTTACGAAGAATATTCGGCACTTGGCGAGGCAGAAAAAATCGCCGCAAGCGTTGCTCCATGCGGGCTTATCTGCGAGCTTTGCAGCGAACGTTCACACTGCAAGGGCTGTAATTTCAGCAAGCAAAATGAGATCGAGTGCTGCTGCTTTCAGCGGAAATGCTGTGATGAAAAGAGCTTTAAGGGCTGCTGGGAATGCGTAAATTTCCCCTGCGGAAAGGATATGCACGACGTTTCCGTACACGGCGTAAGGCTTTTGGCATTTGTGCAGTACATAAAGGAAAACGGTCTGAAACGCTTTTCTGAACGTATTTCCGAAAACGGGAAAAACGGAATTATTTATCACCGCGACCCGAAAAACTATACGGGAGATTATGACGGATTTGGAAGTATGGAAGAAGTCATAGCACTTATCGAAAACGGAAAGGAAATGTTGAAAAATGGAAAAGCTTGACTACAAAAAGGAGTACAAGGACTTGTATCAGCCCGCCGCAAAACCGTCCCTGATTGACGTTCCCGAAATGAGGTTTTTCGCGGTGGACGGTGCGGGAGACCCCAACACAAGTCCCGCCTACAAGGAGGCTATGGAAATTCTGTACGGGCTGTCCTTTACGGTAAAAATGTCCAAAATGAACGGCACTCAGCCCGATGGGTATTTCGAGTACGTTGTTCCGCCGCTGGAGGGACTTTGGTCTGCAGACGGCGTTTCCTTTGACGGACTGAACGTTTCCGACAAAAATAAATTCAAATGGGTGTCAATGATACGTCAGCCCGAATTCGTCACGGAGGAGGTTTTCGGGTGGGCGAAAGAAATTCTTGCAAAGAAAAAGCCGCAGCTTGACCTGAGCAAGGCGCGGTTTATGACCTTCACCGAGGGACTTTGCGTGCAGATCATGCACAAGGGTCCTTACGACAGCGAATCCGAAAGTATCATGAAGCTGAAGCGTTTCGCCGGGGAAAACGGCTTGACCGAGGATTTTTCCGCGGAAAGGCTTCACCATGAGATATATCTGTCCGACCCGCGGAAGTGCGCTCCCGAAAGACTGCGGACGGTCATCAGACACCCGGTCGCAAAAACGTCCACCTGAGCGCGCTGTGGAAAATTTGAAAAATATTTCAAAAAATTTTCCCTAACCCCTTGCTAAATTGGGGAAAATAGTATAAAATAGTATTGACAGGGCGTTAAATATTTAACGGATATCCGTTCGCCCCAAATCTTTTTTATGAAAGGACGTCATTACTATGGCAGGTTTAAACAAGGTAACAGTTGACGACATCAGCGTAAAGGGCAAAAAGGTTCTCGTGAGAGTGGACTTCAACGTTCCCCTCAAGGACGGAAAAATCACTAACGACAACCGTATCCAGGCGGCTCTCCCCACTATCAAGAAACTTATTGCGGACGGCGGCAGAGTAGTTCTCTGCTCTCACCTGGGCAAGCCCAAGAACGGTCCCGAGGATAAATTCTCTCTTAAGCCCGCGGCGGACAGACTTGCTGAGCTGCTCCCCGGCACTAAGGTAACATTCGCTGCTGACGACACGGTTGTAGGCGACAACGCTAAGGCTGCTGTTTCGGCTATGGCTGACGGCGATATCGTTGTTCTCCAGAACACAAGATTCCGCGGCGCTGACGAGACCAAGAACGGCGAAAATCTCTCCAAGGAGCTTGCTGATCTGGTTGACGGTCAGGTATTCGTTATGGACGCTTTCGGCTCCGCTCACCGCGCTCACGCTTCCACAGCAGGCGTTACAAAGTTCGTTAAGGAGACCGCTGTAGGTTACCTGATGCAGAAAGAAATTCAGTATCTCGGAAACGCTGTTGAGGTTCCCGTTCGTCCTTTCGTTGCTATCCTCGGCGGAGCAAAGGTTGCTGACAAGCTGAACGTTATCTCCAACCTTATCGAAAAGTGCGACACTCTTATCATCGGCGGCGGTATGGCTTACACATTCCTTAAGGCTAAGGGCTACGAGGTTGGTACTTCTCTCGTTGACGACGAGAAGATCGACTACTGCAAGGAAATGATGGCTAAGGCTGAAAAGGCAGGCAAGAAGCTGCTTCTTCCTATCGACACAACTATCGCGGCTGCATTCCCCGATCCTATCGACGGCGACATCGCTGTAGAAGTTGTTGACGCTGACAAGATTCCCGCTGACAAGATGGGTCTTGACATCGGCACAAAGACAATGGAACTTTTCGCAGACGCTGTTAAGTCCGCTAAGACCGTAGTTTGGAACGGTCCTATGGGCGTGTTCGAGAACCCCACACTTGCAAAGGGTACTATCGCTGTTGCAAAGGCTCTTGCAGAGACAGACGCTACCACAATTATCGGCGGCGGCGACTCTGCAGCGGCTGTAATGCAGCTTGGCTTTGCTGACAAGATGTCTCACATCTCCACAGGCGGCGGAGCTTCCCTCGAATACCTTGAGGGCAAGGTTCTTCCCGGCGTTGACGTTATCGCAGAGAAAGCGTAAGTCATCAAAGTATAGATTGCGGAGGACGGATTTTCCGTTCTCCGCATTATTGTAAATAAGGAGTTTTTATGGAAATTAAAAAATTTTTCAAGGACAACGGCTTCTGCATAATCTGCATGGCGGTCTGCTTTGCGGCTGGATTTGTTTTGGGCGCGCTGCTTGCTCCGCACCATAACAAGCTGGAGTTCAATCTGTTCAGCGGAAACGGTAACGGCAACAGGGACAATTCC
Organism: Ruminococcus sp.; assembly: GCA_014799735.1. Taxonomy (GTDB): domain Bacteria; phylum Bacillota; class Clostridia; order Oscillospirales; family Ruminococcaceae; genus RGIG8773. The sequence continues at coordinate 6,763 of JAAVHL010000122.1, read as the reverse complement.
GCGAACTTCGGTTCGGGTGGAGTTCAGAACGGACAGAAAAGGCGTAAAAACAAAGAGTAGGGACGTTATCAACGGAGGGGCTTTATGAAAAAGCTTTTGAGTATTGTTTTGGCTTTGATCGTTATTCCGATCGTTTTGTCTGTCCGCGGGTCTGCGGAAAGTGAAACGGTTGAATTTTACGGAAATTCCATTCCTGCAAACGTAAGGCAGCTCTGCCTTTGCAGGCAATCACACTATGTTTACGAATATGCAAATGAATGCGGAAAAGCATATGAGATCCCAAATGAAGAGACTATTGACTGCAAGGTGCTTGCGGAAAAGTTTCCAAATCTTTACAAGCTCATGATAATAAACTGTGAACTGGAAAACGAGGAGTCCCTTGCGTATATTAAAAATCTTGCTTGGTTTTCGGTTACTTCCCCCGAATATTCGGGAAGCATAGACGATATTTCGTATCTGGGAAATATGACGTCCTTAAAATTTTTGAGATGTGAAAGCGAAAGCTGCGAGGATGTTTCCTCAATAGGAAATCTTATAAACCTTGAAGAGCTGCATTTGATTTTACGGGACGATCCTTATGCTTATGAAATTTATCACGAGAAAAACAATATTGATATTTCCGGGCTGAAGAATCTGACAAAAATTGAAAATTTAACGCTTTACTGCGACACCGAGGATATATCCCCTATAGGCGCTATGAAAAAGCTTAAAAGACTTGATATCGTAAACGAATCTCTTGAAGACGGACTGGAAATCTTGCAGGACATGACCGACCTCTTCTATCTGCGGATTTACGGAGCGCAGATAACTGACAAGAACCAGCTTTCTGAGCTTAAACAGCTTAAATCGCTTGGTTTGTCGAACTGTTCGTTTTATCCGGAAGAAGCATTTAACGGTATTGCCGAGCTGACAAATCTTGAAGAGCTTGAAATATGCTATTATTACGGCGGCTGCATACCGTATTACGAGCGCATTGACACGAAACAAATAGCAAAGCTTACTAACCTTAAATCTCTGACAATGAAAGGCTGCTATCTTCCAAAACCGTATTTTGTAAAAAATCTGACAAAGCTTGAAGAACTCTCATTATGTGACAATAACATTCAATATATTCCCGACGTTAAAAAGCTTTCCGAATTGAAATATCTGAATTTATACTTTAATAAAATTAAGGATATTTCTCCGCTCAAAGAGCTTACAAAGCTTGAAGAGCTCTATATTTCATCAAACCTTGGCAGATTTGAAACGAGCCCTCTCAAAGATATTAAAGGTCTGAAAAGGCTTGATTTGTCATACAGCGACGACATAGAAGATTTTTCTTTCTTGGAGAACGCCGATAATTTGGAATACCTTAATATATACTGCACAAGCTGGTCATACAATAAAGAATCAAAGAAATATGTTGAGACATTCATAAAAGATCACCCCGACTGTGAGGTGGACAGCTGATTTTTATAATATGCAGGCAAATGCAAAATGATATTATATTAACAAAAAAGCAATATATTCCCCGTAAAAATATGGTATAATAAAATTGATATTTTGCGTGGCTTTCACGCTATAACAAAAAGGAGTAATCAATATGAACAAGTCATTGAGAAAAGCTATCATCGCAGGAAACTGGAAAATGAACAAGACCCGTCCCGAAGCCAAGGAGCTTCTGGAAGCTATCAAGCCGCTGGTTGCAAACGCGGGCGAGGTAGAGGTTATCGCGTGCGTACCCTACACAAACCTTGAAACTGCCGTAAACACAGTTGCAGGCTCGAACGTTAAGATCGGCGCGGAGAACGTTCACTTTGAAAAGAGCGGCGCTTTCACAGGCGAAATTTCCGCTGATATGCTCACCGAGATCGGCGTTGAGTACGTTGTTATCGGTCACTCCGAGAGACGTCAGTACTTCGGCGAGACAGACGAGACCGTAAACAAGAGAACAAAAGCTGCTCTTGCTGCGGGTCTGAAGCCTATCGTCTGCGTGGGCGAGCTTCTCTGGGAGCGCGAGTGCGGCATTACCGACGAGGTAGTTGCACGTCAGATCAAGCTTGACCTGTTCGACGTTTCCGCTGAGGACGTTAAGAAAACCGTTATCGCTTACGAGCCTGTTTGGGCTATCGGCACAGGCAAGACCGCTACCGCCGATCAGGCTGAGGAGGTCTGCGGCTTTATCCGCGCAACTCTTGCAAAGCTTTACGATCAGGCTACCGCGAACGCTGTTACTATCCAGTACGGCGGCTCCATGAACGCAGGCAACGCTGCCGAGCTTCTTTCCAAGCCCAACGTTGACGGCGGACTTATCGGCGGCGCGTCCCTCAAAGCTGCTGATTTCAACACTATTGTACAGGCTGCAATCAACGGCTAAGCAGGGAGCCTGTATTGGCACGCCCCTGCGGGCAATGTCTCCCCAAATGTAAAACCATATGAACCGTACGTTACCAAGCCCCCACTAAGGGGGCGGGTAACTATATGTCAGCTTCAGAGAAAGGGCAGGTACTATGAAATCCAAACGTCTTAAGCTTGCCCGAAAAGAAGAACAAAAACGGAACAAGGCCATGTCCCCAAAAGTGCGGAAGATCATATCCGTGACCTGTATAACAGTCCTCGGAATTGCCGCTGTGCTGTTTTCGGTGGACTTGCTCCGCGCAAAGAAAAACAACCAGCCGCCGCTGTTCTGCTATCCCGTTATTGAGTACGACAACGGCAGCGTGGATTACTGCGGCTTGTTCTACAAGGTCTGGAAGGACTATGACCCCTTTGAGGACGAGACCCGTTACTATGTGGGGTTCTGGTTTGTCCCCAAAAACTTCAATATATAGCGTTTTCGGGGTACGGACAAAGCCATTTTCTACCCTCTAATTTCTAATAAAGGAATGATTTTATGAGCAAAAAACCTCTTGCTTTGATTATTATGGACGGCTTCGGCATCAACAAGGATTCCTACGGCAACGCCATTGCCGCCGCAAAAAAGCCTAATCTCGACAAGTATTTTGCCGAGTGCCCCAACACTATCATAGGCGCGTCGGGTCTGGACGTTGGTCTCCCCGACGGTCAGATGGGAAACTCCGAGGTAGGTCACACCAACATCGGCGCGGGCAGAATAGTTTACCAGATGCTGGTTAAGATCTCCAAGTCCATCAAGGACGGAGACTTCTTCAAAAATCCCGCTCTTACGGCAGCTATCGAGAACTGCAAGGCTAAGGGCAGCGCGCTCCACCTTATGGGACTTCTCTCCCCCGGCGGCGTTCACAGCCATTCGGAGCATCTTTACGGCCTGCTTGAAATGGCTAAGAAAAACGGTCTGGACAAGGTTTACGTCCACGCTTTCCTTGACGGACGTGACGTTCCCCCCTCCTCCGCTGCGGAGTACATGGAGGAGCTTGTTGCCGAGATCAAGAAGATCGGCGCAGGCTCTGTGGCTACAATTGCCGGACGTTTCTACGCAATGGACAGAGACAATATGTGGGACAGAGTTGAAAAGGCTTACAGCGCGCTTGTTTACGGCGAGGGCGTTCAGGAAACAGACCCTGTCGAGGCTATCAGAAATTCCTACAAGAACGACGTTACCGACGAGTTTATGCTCCCCACAGTTGTTGACAAGAACGGCATGATAAAGGCTGATGACAGCATTATCTTCTTTAATTTCCGTCCCGACCGCGCAAGACAGATCACCCGCTCCTTTGTGGACGAGGCTTTCACTGGCTTTGAAAGACGGAACGGCTTCTTCCCCGTTAAGTTTGTCTGCATGGCTCAGTACGACGCGGAAATGCCCAACGTTTCCGTAGCGTTCCCTCCCGAGGCTCTCACCATGACAATGGGCGAGTACCTCAGCAAGCAGGGCAAGACCCAGCTCCGTATCGCCGAGACACAGAAGTACGCTCACGTAACGTTCTTCTTCAACGGCGGTGAGGAAACCACCTTTGAGGGCGAGGACAGGATACTCATTGATTCCCCCAAGATCGCAACCTTCGACATGAAGCCCGAAATGAGCGCATACGAGGTTACGGACGCGGTGGAAAAGGCTATTGATTCCGACAAGTACGACGTTATAATCCTCAACTACGCGAACTGCGATATGGTAGGTCACACAGGCGTTTTCGACGCCGCAAAGGCTGCCGTTGAGGCTGTTGACGAGTGCGTAGGCAGAATGGTTAACGCTATCCTTGCCAAGGGCGGCGCGGCGATAATCACCGCAGACCACGGCAACGCCGACAAGCTTATGGAAGCGGACGGCTCGCCCTTTACGGCGCACACAACAAATCCCGTTCCCCTTATCGTTGTTGGATACGGCGACTGCAAGCTCCGCGAGGGCGGCGTTCTTGCCGATATCGCTCCTACAATGCTGGAGATACTCGGACTTCCCCAGCCTGCGGAAATGACGGGAAAATCTCTTATTGTCTGAGCTTTTTGACAATTCCCCCGCATATAATTTTTTGAACTGCCTCCAAAGGTCAGATGATCTTTTGGGGCAGTTTATATTTGCGGAGGAATTTTTATAATATTAGGCAAAGTATACAAAAATTGAAAAAAAAGTTATTTTTTTTTGTAAATCTGTTGAAAATTTTTGCTGAATGTGGTATACTATATTAAAATATATAAAATGTGTTTTATGTAAATATCCGGGCACAGCACAAGTGCCGGAAGCCGAAATCTGCGGCTTTGACGGAAACGGAATCAACCTACAATCTGTATAAATAATTTTGAAGCGGGAGGCGTTTTTCCGTGAAAAAATATTTCAGCGAATATATCGCGTTCATTACCGCCGCTCTTGAACAGGACGGCACGGATACGGACGCGCTTGCGTCGGAAATGCTGATAAAGATCGGCTTCATGCAGCACGAAAGACTTATTCATTTCCTTGTGACCATACTGTTTGCGCTGCTTATGTTTATGAGCCTTATTGCGTTTTTCGTGTCGGAAAACATCGGTATGCTCGCCGCCGCAGCCCTTATGCTGGCGCTGCTTATACCGTACATAGCTCACTACTATTTTCTGGAAAACGGCGTCCAGAAGCTTTACGCGCTGTACGACAAGGCGCGGGAAAAATGCAAAAGCGAAAATACCGCGGAACGATAACGCTCTGCGCACCGCTCACAGTTTCGTTCGCCTATCTGTATATCCTCTGATCTGACAGGAGTATGTTATGAAAATTACTTCGGAAATTGTAAACGAAATTATCGAAAATAAGGATATTTATGTGGATTTCCAGCCCATATATTCCCTGAATACCAAAAAGGTCATAGGTCTTGAAGCGCTTGCCCGCGGCGATTATCACGGCGACTCTGTATCGCCGACCCTCCTTTTCAATTACGCGCGGGAAAACGACTGCGTGCTTTACGTTGACAGGCTCTGCCGCGAAAGGGCTATGAACGCGTTTACCCACAGGCAGGAGACCGCTCCCACGCTGTTTATCAATTTCGAGACCTCGGTGCTGAACAGCACTGTACCCGGCAACGGCGAGATAATGAGGACTGCCGCCGAAAACCACATCTCCCCCGAAAACGTGGTCATTGAGCTTAACGAGTCCTATGTAAGGGACAGCTACGACCTTATGATGTTTGTGGACTTCTACCGCTCCAAGGGCTTCCTTATCGCTCTGGACAACGTAAGCACCGGTCTTGACACAATGAACAGGATAATGCTGGTCAACCCCGATATTATCAAGATAGACCGCGCTATTATCAGCAATATCGAGTCCAACTCCTATAATCAGGAGGTTTTCAAGTCCATTATAAACACCGCCAAGCGTATCGGCGCGCTTACGGTCGCCGAGGGCGTTGAGACCGTGGACGAGGTAATAACCTGTATGCTTATGGGTGTGGACTACTTTCAGGGCTTCTATTTCTCCAAGCCAGAGCAGTTCAACTATATCTTCTCCAATGAGGCAAGGCTGAAGCTGGAGGACGCCGCTGTAAAGCTCAATCTGAGCATAAAAAATAACCCCACTGTGGTGAACGTGCAGATAGAGGCGTACAAAAGGATAATCTACGACCTTATCAGCACCCTGACAGGCGCCGAGCGGGAGGAATACGACGCTATTCTCAAGCAGTACGTTTCAGAGCACAAGGAGATAGAGTGCGTGTTCCTTATCGACGAAAAGGGCTTTCAGATATCCGACACGGTCATGAGCGACGGCTGCGAGATACTGCCCGGCTACACTCCCGCCATACGGGGAGTTAACCACGATATCAAGAACTATTTTTACGCCATAAAGGAGCAGATCGAGGATCCGTTCATTTCGGGCTGGTACATATCCGCCGCCACGGGAAAGAACTGCAAGACCATTTCCTCCCACCTTTACGGCAGAGACGGAAAGCTTATTGTTGTCTGCGTGGACTTGAAACGAAGATAAAAAACAGAGGATAGAATTTGTACCCGCAAAATTCTATCCTCTCAGTTTGTCGATAAAGGTGATAAATTTTGATTTACAAGCGGTCGTGGCACTTCGGCGGCGAAGCCGCCGACAAAAGCTGGTCGAGCTGAGCCCAGCTCGCAGAAGTCCAGAGGGCGGAGCCCTTTGGTCGCGCTCCGCAGAGCGCGAAATCCCCTCCTTGCGCCCGCAGGCGCATAGCCTCCGAAACGGAGCAGGAGGTGAGAAATGACGGCGCCAAACCCTCTCTTCGCGAGGGCTACGAGGAGGGGCGAACACGACCGCCCCTCCTTGCTGCAGTACGCAGCAAAGTAACCCTTGAAAACAGTCATCTGCTGAAAGCAGATTGTGGACATGTTTTCAACGAACAATACTTTGTTGGGATTTCCAAGCATAGTAACG
>JAAVHL010000121.1 GCA_014799735.1 Ruminococcus sp. | reverse complement strand
TTTGAAACCGTTAAAAGGGGGAGCGGTCGTGTCCGCTCCCCCTCGAAATGCTCTCGCATTTCTCACCCCTTTCACCGTTTCGGACGAAAGGGATTTCGCGCTCTGCGGAGCGCGACCAAAGGGCTCCGCCCTCTGGACTTCTGCGAGCTGGGCTCAGCTCGACCAGCTTTAGTCGGCGGCTTCGCCGCCTAAGATTTGTTACATGGTGCGTGAAATCAAAATTTACCTCATATATGCAAATAAAATCTATAATTCATTGACTTTGAGGAAAACTTGTAGTATAATTTAAAGGTAAGTCAAACAATACGATTCTTACTTCCCAAAGGAGATGTTACTTTGAAAACTGCTGTAACATATGAATTCGGCAAGGTTTTTCAGCATTTCGGTCACACTGAATTTTTCAAGATCTACGAAATTTCCGACGGAAAAATTATCGGAAGCGAGCTTATTTCCTCAAACGGAACAGGTCACGGCGCGCTTGCGGGACTTCTCAAGGAGCAGGGCGTTGACACGCTTATCTGCGGAGGTATCGGAGACGGAGCAAAGAATGCTCTTGCCGAGGCGGGAATAGCCGTCTACGGAGGTGTGACAGGTGACGCGGACGAAGCTGCTGAGGCTTTTGCGGCGGGTAAGCTGTCCTATAACCCCGACGTTGCGTGCTCGCACCACTCCCACGGCGAGGGTCACTCCTGCGGAAATCATGAAAATGACAGCGGTCATGACTGTCATCACGGAAACTGCGGGTAAAAATTCCCGTAAAATATACTTTTTGTATACAGCGAAAGGAGTACTGCAATGAAAAAATCGCGAATTATCCCCATTCTGGGCGCGGCGGCATTATGCCTGCTGACCCTTTCTTCCTGCGGCGAAAAAGCTACGGCTGATGCCGCCGAAACTACTGCTGCTGCGGAGGTACATGATATGAACACGGAAACAACTTACAAAGCCACTGCCGAGAACGTTAAGCTTCTCGGACGTACATACTTCAGCGAGGACAAGCTCTACTGCGCGCTTTCGGGTTCGGGCGCGGAATTTACCTTTAACGGAACAAAATGTACCGTAAACGTAAACGGCGACTCCAACGCCATGAACGCTTCCGCTGCCGACAATCAGGCGCGCGTGGGAATTTATGTAAACGGCGAGCGCGTTATTGACGATATGGTTGACAATCTCCGCGAAAGCTATGACGTTTTCGAGAGCGATACCCCGCAGGACGTTACGGTTTCCATCGTTAAGCTGTCCGAATCGCCCATGTCAACAATTTCTATAGGCGACATAAAGGTCACGGGAAGCGTTATCAAGCCCACTCCCGACAAGGACTTGTTCATTGAGTTTATCGGCGACTCCATAACCTGCGGCTACGGTGCGGACGACCCCGTAAAGGAGCATAATTTCTCCACCAAGACTGAGGACGTTACCAAGGCATACGCCTACAAAACCGCTCAGGCTCTGGACGCTGACTACAGCATGGTATCGTTCAGCGGCTACGGAATTATTTCGGGCTACACAAACAATGACAAAAAGGTCTCCAACCAGACCGTACCTCAGTACTACACAAAGCTGGGCTTTTCATGGTCTCCCAACGGAAGCTTTGTTCCCGCAAACATTGACTGGGATTTCAGCGGCCGTCAGCCCGACGTTGTTGTAATAAATCTGGGTACTAACGACGACAGCTACACAAAGTCCGAGACTGACCGTCAGGAGGAGTACGCTGCCGAGTACGTAAACTTTATCAAAACTATCCGCGAGAAAAATCCCGACGCTAAAATTCTCTGCACCCTCGGCGTAATGGGCGACAGGCTTTTCGAGTACGTTCAGAAGGCTGCCGACGACTACACCGCAGAAACGGGCGACAAGAACGTCTACACCATGAAGTTTGATGTGCAGTTGCCCGACGACGGCTATTCCGCGGACTGGCATCCGTCTATAACCACTCACGACAAGGCTGCCGCTAAGCTTTCCGAGGAGATCAAGAAGATCCTTGCGGAATAACTTAACGCGCATCTGAATACCATAAAAAATTGGGGAACGTCTTTTAAAGGACGTTCCCCTTTGTGCAAATTTTTTGCCAAAGCTAAATTTTCGTCTCGGGAATAAAATCATGCCGCCATCACTACAGATGGCGGCAAGCATAAAGGCTCAGCCTTTTTTACTGTACGTTTCAATCGCGGGACGCTTACTTCTGCGCGGAAAGCTTCTCCGCCGAAGCAAGCTTAACGCTTACGCAGAAAATTTTCATTGCGGCTTCAAGCTCGTCGAGAGGAGGATAGGTGGGCGCAATTCTGATGTTCCTGTCGAGAGGGTCTTTTCCGTAGGGGAAAGTCGCTCCAGCCGAGGTAAGTACAACTCCCGCCTCCGCACAGAGCTGAACAACTCTCTTTGCGCAGCCCTCCAGAGTGTTTACGGAAATGAAATATCCGCCGTTGGGCTTGTTCCATTCCAGCACGCCAAGCTCCTTGATCTCCGAGTCAAGCATATTGAGCACAAGCTCGAACTTGGGAGCGATAATGCCGCGGTGCTTAGCCATATGCTCCATAATGCCGTCAACGTTTTTGAAGTACTTGACATGACGGAGCTGGTTGATCTTATCGTAGCTTATGCACTGAATGCCCATAAGCTTTGTTATCTGCTTAACGTTGTTCTCCGAAGCCGCCATGATTGCAACGCCCGCGCCCGAAAATGATATCTTGGAGGTGGAGGCGAATATCAGCACCATGTCCTCCTTGCCGGTTTTCTTGCACTCGTCGAGGATATTGAGTATCTTATCGGGAGTATCGGTCAGATGGTGTACGCAGTAGGCGTTGTCCCAGAAAATACGGAAGTCAGCAGCCTTGGGAGAAAGGTTTGCAAAACGCTTTACCACCTCGTCGGAGTAAGCGATACCGTCGGGATTGGAGTAAAGAGGCACGCACCAGATACCCTTTACCGCTTCGTCCTCGGAGACAAGCTTTTCGATCATGTCCATGTCGGGGCCGTCGGAATGCATGGGAATATTTATCATCTCAATGCCAAAGCTTTCGCAGATAGCGAAGTGTCTGTCGTAGCCGGGAACGGGACAAAGGAACTTTACCTTATCGCACTTGCCCCAAGGCTTTTCGCTTCCGTAAACGCCGTGGGTCATAGCGCGTGAAACAGCGTCGTACATCATGGCAAGGCTGGAGTTTCCGCCTATAATAAGCTCCTCCTCCTTAACGCCAAGCAGGTCGCCGAAAAGCACCTTTGCGTCGTGTATACCCGTCAGACAGCCGTAGTTTCGGCAGTCTATACCGTCGGCGGTAAGCATACTTGCCGCGTTGGTAAAAACGTCGAACATAGGCATAGCCAGATCGAGCTGTTCGGTACTGGGTTTTCCGCGGGACATATCCAGCTTCATTCCCTTTGACTTGTAGTCCTCGTATTCCTTTTCGCATTCGCTTCTGAACGCGGAAAGCTCTTCTTTGCTCATTTCTGTAAGCAGCATATTGATCTTTCCTTTCGATAAAGAAAATTTTAAACAAAATATTACAGATAGTATAATTCGGCTGTCAATTTCCGTTTCTGAACACCGCGAGGAAAATACAACTGTATTTTGACGGCGCACACTTCCTTTTACAGCCCACATTATATGATACTACTTTTTTTCATCATTTGCAAGCTTTTTTTGCAATTCCTGCAAATAATCGCCCCTTTACACATATTTATCGGTCAGTCTGAAGCATATCGGTGTGAATATTGCACAGAAGCATGATCAACAAAATTTCATGTGTAAAATTGCGGCGTCTGCGGGTATATTTCACGGCATACGGCAGAAAATATTTTCATGAAAGGAAGTATAAGCTTATGAGCAGATATGAAAATCTCGACAGTCTCCTGAGAGGCAGCGAAACGGCGAAAATATATTTCGCGTCCCTGCCCGATTATGTTCAGGGAGCGGTCATGAAAAGATCGGGCGATATCCGCACCGAGGACGAGCTTCACAGAGCTGCGGAAAAGGTCATGCACGAGTTTCAGTAACGGAACATTCGCAGCCGCAGGCATAAAAAACCTCCATGCACTTAGCATGGAGGTTTTTTGCGTTAAATTAATAGTCCAGATCGTTGATATCATCTTCAAGGCGGTTGTTGCTTTCCATAAGCGCAGCAGCGACCTCGCTCAGATTCTGGATAATTCCAGTAACCTCGCTTACGCTGGAGCTAATAAGCTGCGAGCTTGCGTTCAGCGCGTCAACGGCAGTCTCGGTGCTGACAACATTTTCTTGTGTAGCCGCAACCTCGTTCATAATGGCATTGGAAGCGTCCTTGATACCGTCGATGTTGGAAATGATCTCCTCGGTATGCTCCTCAGCCTCTTTAAGGGTCTCTGCCGATTTTATCGCAAGATTACGTACCTCGCTTGCAACTACCGCAAAGCCTCTGCCGTTCTGACCCGCTCTTGCGGCTTCGATGGAAGCGTTGATAGCAAGGATATTGGTCTGATCGGAAATAGACTTGATCTGCGCCAGTATCTTGTTGTACTCGTCTATGCTCACGCCGATACTCGAAATAGAACCAACTATGCCGTCCGCCATGGAATGGATATCCGTCATTTCGGTGTTCAGCTTGTTCATATCGTTCATGATGTTCTCGTTCTGAGCGGAGTTGTTGGAGGCGTGCGCCGATATCGGCAGAACCTTTTCGCCGAGATTTACAAGCATTTCATTGATCTGCGCAACAGCACTCTGAAGCTCGCTGTGCTCTCTTTCGATATCAGCGTGCATTGCCCTGAGCTGAGTTCTCTCAAAGTGAATGCAGTTCGTCGGGCTGTTGTTTCCGGCGAAGATAGTCATAGCCATGCTGCGGCAGTTCTTAAAGCCGCAGGCGTGACAGTCGATATGCTTATCCTGCTCGGTAATCTTGCCCATGCTTTTGTATACCTGCTCCAGCTCTTCTTCTGTAGGCAGAGTAGTCTGGCATCTATTGACATATTCTCTGAGGAAGTCCTCAAGAATAAGATTTTTAAATATCTTTCTGTGGAATCTGTCCCTTTTGCTTCTTCCGGTTGACCACTGTCTGGCGTTTTTCATGATATCGTAAGCGGTAAACTCGTTAAAGTCGGACTTTGCGCCCGCTCCGGAGTTACAGCCGAATTCGCAGGAAAGAACGTCGTAAACAGCAGGACGGGAGGATTTGTTGGCGTCAAGGTAGAAATCAAAGTCCTCATATACCTTATTTACGCCCTCCGAAGTGGTAACGGGAAGATCGGGATCGTAAGCGTGCAGACATTCCTTAAGACCACCGGGGATAGGGTAGAAAGCACCGTCGAAGCCGCGCGTTGCCGACCATTCAAATTCGCTTCGTCCTATCGGAAGGATAACGCCTTTCTTTTTCATATATTCCGAAAGACGCTTGAACGTAACATTAAAGCTGATAACGTTTGTGTTTTTGAATTCATCGCCCTTGGCAAGACAAGGAGTAAGACCAACAAGAATATCATCGCTGTGAAGATATCTTTTTATGTAAATTGCGCAGCACATCAGAGGCGACTGAACGGGAGACAGATGCTCCAGCATTTCGGGCTTATGCTTTTCGGCATAGTTTACGATAGCCGCGCAGGGCTGGGAGATTATTTTTGCGTCGGGGTGGCGGTTAAGGTACTGGATGTGCATATACGTACAGATATCCGCACCGAAGGAGCCGTCGTAGATCTCATGAGCGCCGTTATCCTTGAGCCATTTCAGAACGTGTCTCCACTTGCCGTCCATAGCGGATTTGATCGCAGGAGCAACGATAAAGGAGACATTATGAGTTTTCATAAGGTCAAGCACGATCTCAAGGTCGTCGTCATAATATCTTGCGCCGTGCATACAGCCCTTGACGCACTCGCCGCACTGAATACATTCGTCAGTGTTGATATGAACCACTTTTCCGTCATACCGATTTGCGTTCGGGATCGGACATGTTCTTATGCAGGCGTTGCAGCCAATGCATTTGTCTTCAATAACGTGTACCATATTGCAAATTCCTTCCAATCAATACTTAATAACTTAATATTAAAAATATTATACCATATTCAAGAAAAAATGTCAACGGGTTTTATTATTTTTCGACCTTATCACAGTAAATAATACCAAGACCGACAGTACTCATATAGCATCTGCCGTAAACGTTCATATCGCCGCTTACGAAAACGCCGTTGCCCGTGCCGCCGAACTGGTGTGCGTCGTCGTTTACTCTGACCCAAGTTCCGCCCTGATCCTCGGACATATAGAGACCGGGCTTATCAGCGTCCATGGGAGTACCCCAGACGTAGATAACAAGGGGATCGCCGTCATTTTTGGCTTTACCGAGACCCACGGCTTCGCAGTACTTGATATTAGGCACCATTTCCGCGGTCTTGCCGTAATCTGTTGAAACAAGCAGTCCCGCTCCGTTTGCGATGTAGAACGTACCCTCGTTGTGGGGATCGACACAAAGTCTGCGGAAGCTTGGGGATACCTGACTGTTTCTGGTAAAGGTCTTTCCGCCGTCGGAGCTTACCGCGATAGAGCTTGCGCTGCCGCAGTACATATAATCCGCGTTATTGGGGTCGCCGATAAGGTAATTGTCCTGTCCCGCGATACCCGAGACTTCGTTCCATGTCTCGCCCCAGTTGTCCGTCCAGTATGCCTTCACAGCGTTTGAGGGACTCCATACAAGCACGCTTCCGTCAGCGTTCAGAGCGACCTTTCCTCTGTAGAAGGTCTTTCCCGATTCGGGAGAATTGGTGATATTTTTCCATGTTTTTCCGCCGTCGGTGGTATAGGTCAGCAGCATTTCGCTGTCGCTTCCGCCTACCTTTGCCCACAGGTCTCTGTTCTGAGCCGCGATGGTTATGCTTGTTGCAGAGCCTATTGCGCCCTTATGGCGTTCTGCGGGAGTATAGATGTCCTCGTGAATATATCCGTCATAGTCGCCAACCGCAGTGATGAGGGGGTAGCCCTCCATAGTTACAATGTCCTCGGGAACAGTTTCTTCAATGCCGAGGGAATCAAAATAGAACTTGGGAGTTTCGTCCCAGATATTGTCGCAGGAGAAAATACCGTTGCCGGAGTTTACCATTATCCTGCTTGTATTGAACGGGTCGAGAGCAAGGCTGCTGCACCAGTGGATAGCACAGCCCTCTACCCAAGGCATACCGTTGGTATCCATTTCCATGCTTTCAAGGACGTTATGCCAGTTCTTGCCGCCGTCGGTGGAGGTGTAGAACACGTCTCCGAACGCACCGTTGGACTGGGCTTTCCACTGTCCCGAAGTAACGATGATGAGCCTGTTGTCGTCATTTGGGTCTATGAGAATGTCGCCGAAAGAGTCCGCGGTGGGAGAAATGACCTCGGCAGAACCGTCCGTACCGTATCTGTAGATCATGCCCAGCGCGCAGTTCCAAGGACCCTCGTTGTTGATGTAGCAGACGTAGAGATTTCCCTGACTGTCAAGCTTCATGCGCTGAACCATGTGGTCGGTAATGCTGTTTGCAAGCTTGGACCAGCTTGCGCCGCCGTCCTCGGAAACGAACAGGTTGCCCGCATCGTCGCCCTTTGCTGAAACGGAAGCGTAGATCCTCTGAGTAACGCCGTCCTTTGCGGAGGAGGGGTCAAACAGGATAGAGTTTATACCGTTTCCGTTTGAGGTTGACGTAATGGGAAAGCTTGAAACCGTTTCCCAGCTGTAGCCGCCGTCTGTGCTTTTTATCATGCCGCCCGTGCGTCCGCCGGCAAAAATGATATTTCCGTTATTGGGGTCAACGGCGATACGCTCACCGTTTCCGCGTCCCATGCCGTTTCCGTGTACCTTTATCATATCGGTAACGTCAACTATCTTCATGGTTTTTCCGTAGTCCTCGGAAATGCCGATTGCCGTTTTGCCGTTGCTGAAATATTCCGTACCCATAAGCAGGTAGACCCTGTTGGGAGCCTGAGGGTCGTATGCAAGACCGTCAACACCCAGCAGACCTCTGTCGTCGGCAGTTACCCAGTAGTTCATGGACGCCCATTTTCCGTCGGTTTCGGGTGTGCGGTAATATGCTCCGCCAACGTCCGTTCTGGTGTACCAGACGCCCTCCTCGGGGGTGGAAAATACACCCGTGATAAATCCGCCGCCGCCGACTGCGACCTGACCGTAAGTCCAGTCGGAATTGATAAAGCCGCCCGTCACATCAACCGCATTGGAAGTGTCGGCAGCAACGCTTGCCGCGCCGTCCGACGCACTGTCCGTGCCTACTTCGGCCGTCTGTGAGCCGCCGTTTGCGCCGTCGCCGCTGTCCTTGTTACAGCCTGTCAACAGGGAAGCGCACATCAGCGCGGACAGGAACACTGCCGTAAATTTACCTTTTTTCCTAATCATTATGATCGCACCTCAAAAATACAAAATTATACACAATAATTATATCGTATATTGCCGATAAAGTCAAGCGTACGGCAGTGGGTTATACAAATTTTTTTCTTTGCAGGAAGCAAAAAACATCAAAAATGCCTTGACCTGCTTGAAATCGCGGGGAGAATGTGGTACACTTTTTACAGGGACGAATTTACGTTGATTTTATTGATGCGGATTACGGTGAACCAATTCAGTTAAAGTGTTTTCAGAAATATTTCTCTGTTGGTTTTAATGCTTATTTAATCCGAATTTGCTTAAAGATAAAGCCCCTGATTATACGAATGCATAAGGGAGTTGCTGTTTAATGACTGATTTAAATGTGCTGAATGATACGGTTGAAAAACTGCTTTTATCGGGAAAAACTTTTGGCGAGATAATGGAACAAATGAAAAATAACGGTTATTCGCAAGACGAAACGTGGGGTGCAATAATAGCTTTTGACGAAAAATACAGACTGCACCCAAGCACGACGGTAACGGACTAAACTAACAGTATGCTTTGAGAGGAGAATTTTTATGACCGACAAGGAGCTTCTTGCCGCTGCGGACAAGGCTATGGAAAATGCCTACGCGCCCTATTCGGGATTCCGCGTGGGAGCCGCACTGCTTTGCGCCGACGGCAGGATTTTTACAGGCTGCAATATTGAAAATGCCAGCTATGGAGCAACAAACTGCGCCGAGCGCACCGCGGTGTTCAAAGCTGTCTCGGAGGGCTGCCGCGATTTTTCCGCAATAGCAATAGTTTCCTCGGGAGGCGGCGAGACCTACCCGTGCGGTATCTGCCGGCAGGTTCTTGGCGAATTTTCTCCCAATATAAGGATAATTCTCAGAAACAGCGGGGGCGAAGCCGTCTCTTACACTTTTCAGGAATTAATGCCAAAATTTTTCAGCCTTTAATGATGGATTTTTACCGCTCTGTAATTGACTTTATTGAAAAAGTGTTATATAATTACTGTATATCAATAATTTGTCCGAACAGGAAAAGAGGTTAAAATGCTGTATCGTTTCAAGCTTTGGGTCGTTCCGTTTATTGCCGTCCTTGCACTTTGCACGGCGGGCTGCCGTCAGGTCTCCGAGGATTCCTCCGAGCTGTCCCTTGCTCCGGTGGTAATTCCTGCCACGGGGGAGGAATTTTTCCAATCGGAAATGTCGGAAACGGCAGAAATAAAAACGGAAACGGAAATTCCGACGGAAAACGAGACGGAAATAATTACCGAAACCGCGTCGGAAGCTGTCGAAACAGCGGAAATTTTGGAAACAGAAAACGGAAATGTGGAAATAATGGAAAAATCGACGGAAATTTCGGAAATAAAAGTGGAAATGGCGGCGCAAACCACGCAGGCAAGCCAAACCACCAAGGTGACGCTGCAATACGAAAGTCCGGAGGAAATAACGGAAATAAAGTTGGAAATAGGAGAAAAAACAGAAACGCAAACCATTTCCGCGTCGCAAACGCCGTATAAAAAGAACAGTTATTCCGCTCTTAACTTCAACGAACAGAAGGGCTTTTGGATCACATATTTAGAGTATGCTTCCATACTTCGGAACAAGTCGGAAAAGTCTTTCAGAAAATCTGTGGGCGAATATTTTGACAATATTTCCGATCTGGGCTTCAACACAGTTTATGTTCAAGTCCGCGCTTTCGGGGACGCTTACTATGACTCGGAGCTGTTCCCCTCGGGAGAGCAGTTTGACGGAACTATAGGTACAAAAAACAAATTTGACGCGCTTCAGGTCATGATCGAATGCGCTCACGAGAGGGGAATTTCCGTTCATGCGTGGGTAAATCCCATGCGGACAATGACCACTTCCCAAATTGAAAAGATCGACGACAGCTATACTATTAAAAAATGGTACAACAGCAAGCGCGGGGAGTACATAGTCAAATCGGGTGACAGGTGGTATCTCAACCCCGCCTACGACGAGGTCACCGACCTGATTGCCGCGGGAATAACCGAGATCGCAGCAAACTACAAGGTGGACGGTATCCAGATCGACGACTACTTCTACCCCACCACCGACAAAAGCTTTGACAGCGCCGCTTATTCCGCCAATGGAAACGGTATGTCCCTTTCCGACTGGCGGATCGCAAACGTGAATAAAATGGTGAAGAAGCTTTACAAAGCGGTGCATTCCGCAAACGATACGGCAGTTTTCGGAATTTCCCCACAAGGCAGCGTGCAAAACAACTACGGTGAGCTTTACGCCGACGTGCGGAAATGGTGTTCCGAAAGCGGCTACTGCGACTACATTCTGCCGCAGGTTTATTTCGGATTTGACAACGCCGCACTTCCATATGCGGACGTAATATCACTTTGGAACGGCATGGTTAAAGGCTCCGACGTGAAGCTTGTTATCGGTCTTGCCGCCTATAAGATAGGCGCGGAGGATAACTACGCGGGCAGCGGAAAAAGGGAATGGCTAGAAAACAGCGACATTCTGGCACGCCAAATGAAGCTTGCAAAAACTCTCGGAAATTACGGCGGAGTTGCGCTGTACCGATACGATTCGGTTTTCAATCCTGAGGCTGGCGTTTCCGCTCAAGTCTCAAAGGAAATAAAAAATATAGAAAAATAAAGTAGAACAAATTACCAAGAGAAAGGGAAATGAGATGAAATGAAAAGAAAAAGAGAAAATCATCCCGCTTTTCGGAAACGGCGGAAATCACGCAGAATAGCGGGTTTAGTGACGGCATTTTCCATTTGTGCTCAGTTTTTGTCAGGTTTTTGCGGTATTTCCGTTTCCGCGGAAACGGAGGAGGATTTCGGAAATATCACCATAATTGCCCCTCAGCCGGATATTGGGATAGACGAAACACTTCCCGTATTTGAGGAGCCCGACATGACTCCTATGTACAGCTTTCCCGAAAATATGCGGGGAGTTTACGTTACTCCAACGGTGGACTTTGCCGTACCGAACGAGGACGGCGAGCCGCTTGCCGAGGAGCAGATTTCCGCAAGCGTTTCGGAAATGCTGGATACCGCCGAGAAAAACAACCTTAATTCTATTATAATAATGACCGACCGAAATGGCGAGACCTTCTACAGCGCGGACATGAACGAGACCGTTGAACGTCCGCTGGTGGATTACGCGGTGGAGGCGGCTAAGGAGCGCGGCTTCTACGTCTATCTGAATTTCAGTCTGGACTGCGTTCTGGACAATCTCAAAGAGGACGACCTGCGCTCCCGCATTGACAGGCTGGCGATAGTCGTCCACAGCTTTACGGTCAAGTATCCCGTTGACGGAATTATTCTGGACGGCTACTATTCCTCCAAAAACAACACCTCACTTGAGGATTATGTCAAGTACGGTTCGGGAATCGGCTACGACAACTGGCTTCCCGACAACGGCGCGTACATATTCAGCCTTGCGGCGGACGCTGTAAGGCGTACCAACAACACCGTTCCCGTAGGCATATCCCTTAACGATGTATGGGCGAACTACACCACGACGGAAAACGGCTCGGAAACCTCTGTGAATTTTGAAGCTCTCACCGACGGTTACGCCGATACGGTAAGCTATATCCAAAACGGCTGCGCGGACTTCATCATGCTGAAAGCAAAGGGCTCGCTGAGCGACAGCTCCCTGCCCTTTAAGGAAATAGTGGGCTGGTGGAACAAATACGCCGAGGAAGCGGATATTCCCCTTTACGTCCACCACATGAACCAGCGCGTCTGCACCGATGCGGAGGGCTGGGGCTCTCCCGACGAGCTTGTGAAGCAGGTCATTGCGGCTTCCGATTACGATTCCTACGGCGGAAGCGCGTTCCACTCCCTGTCCTCTTTGGACAAGGACGTTATGCAGTCTACAACCGCGCTGATGAAGCACTACGACAATCAGATCGACGTGGAGGGTCTCAACAGCGAGCTTGAAATGACCCTGCCCACCAAGACCACCTTTAAGACCGAAGAGCCTACCGTTATTTTCGCAGGCTCTTTCGACCCCAATTTCCCAGTTTACTATCAGGGAAAGGAGATCAAGCTCAACGAGGCGGGACGCTTCTACTTTACCGAGGAGCTTGACGTGGGTCTGAACACATTCAAATTCCAGAATAAGGCAAAGGTTATCACCTATAAAATAACCCGAACGGTAAACGTGCTGAAAAGCGTTTCCCCCACGGACGATACCATGCGCGTGGAGGAGCAGTCCACCATAACTCTCAGCGCGATAGCGTACCGCGGTTCAACGGTAACGGCTTCGGTAAACGGCAAAAGCGTTACCCTGAAAGAGGTTGAGGGACAGCTTGACGAGCTTGACCCCAACTCCAACTACACCAAATACGTGGGCTACTACACCGCTCCCGCGGGAAAGCGTGGCGAGGACATAAACCTCGGCAATATCGAGTTTTACGGCACTTATCCCACCAAATCGGGAAATATCAGCGAGTCCAGAACGGGCGCGAAAATTATCGTAAACGCCCTTGCGGAGGTGGCAAACGACTACAGCGGAAGCCTGCTGGAGGTCAAGAACGACAATACTATGGTTTACGACTACAAAACCACGGGAACAAGTCCCACGCCGAACTGCGCCAGACTTCCCGCGGGAACGCTGGACTACATAGTTAAAACCGTTACCTACAACGGCACGGACTACTACCTCACCAATTCGGGCAAGCGTATCAGGACTAACGCGGTCAATGTGCTTGACAACCGTCCTCTCGGCAGCAATCCAATGTCAGTAGCCGCCGCGGGCAAGGACGGCACGGATACGGTCATTAAACTGAAAACTGCGGTCAAAGTGCCGTTCTCGCTGAACTATGACAACCAGTCCTACAGCGACGGCGGCAACGGAAATTACTATATTTCCTCGTTTGACGCAGGGTCGATAACGCTTACCTTTGACTACGTTACAAGCGTTTCCGCGGGGGACATTTCCTTCCCCGACAGCGCGGTGTTTACGACAGGTACATGGAACGTTTCCAAGTCAGGTGACATGACCAAAACCAAGCTTACCCTGCGGCTTCGTCAGGCAGGTGTTTTCGGGGGACTTACCTCCTCCTACGACAGCGAGGGAAATCTCGTCCTGCGCTTTAACGGCTGCCGAAACAGCCTGAGCGGCGCGACTATCGTCATCGACCCCGGACACGGCTACACGGGCGCGTCAGCATTCGACCCCGGAGCTATCGGTCACATAAAGGAGCAGGAGGCAAATCTTGCCATTGCCAAGTATGTGGAACAGATACTTCAGGACGAGGGCGCAAACGTTATCCGTCTGAAAACCGAAAGTCAGACCTACGTTACGGAGCAGCGCGCTTCGGACGCACGGCAGTATAATCCCGATATGTTCGTTTCCATACACTGCAACTCGGCGGGAGAATCCGCAAAGGGCGGCGAGGCGTACTATTTCACGCCGTTCTCACAGCCCCTTGCAAAGTATATTTCCGAGGCGCTGGGAGAGGTTCTCACGCAGGTACACGGCTCGTCAAGCGGCATGAACCGCGGCGAGAAGTACAATTATTTCTTTGTGACCCAGCAGCAGGATTTCCCCTCGGTACTGGTTGAGACCGCATTTGTAACCAACTACAGCGAGGCTATGGCTCTTGCCGATCCTGCGTACCAAAAGAAGTTTGCTTCGGCGATCGTAAGCGGTATGAAAAAATATTTTGCACGGACTAACTATTCCTGCTTCGGAGACGGCAGCGCAACATGGAACGATACGGGCGGGTCGGCTTCGGGCAGCGGAAATACGTCCGGCAGCGATACGTCAAGCGGATTTGATTTTTCCTCCGTGGACGCATACGTACCGAGCGGGGACGACGAAGAACAGTATTAGAATATGGTAAAATACGGAACTGTTCCGCGTATATGCGGCAGTTCCGTATTGTTTTTCAGTGCGAAAAAAGTTCAAAATTTCGCACAAAAATACAGTAGAATTATTGTGCAAAATGGCATATACTTAGACTTGCTGCCGTACTAAACGGCAAATTTTACGAAAGCGGGTAGGCTGCAATGGCTGCTTCAAAGGATCTAACGAAAGGAAAACCCATGACCCTGATACTGGGCTTCGGAATTCCGCTTTTATTCGGATTTTTATTTCAGCAACTCTACAACGTGGCGGACACCGCTATCGTGGGACGTTTCCTCGGCTACAAGGCTCTTGCCGCGGTGGGAAGCACGGGTTCGGTAAACTTTCTCGTTATCGGCTTTGTTATGGGCGTATGCAACGGATTTTCCATTCCCGTTGCTCAGATGTTCGGCGCGGGGGACTTCAAACAGCTCCGCCGATATGTGACAAACGCGCTTTGGCTCTGTATTTTCCTTGCGGCGGTAATAACGGCTGTAACGCTTATTTTCTGCACGGAAATTCTGCACTTTACCAACACCCCCGAGGACATTTTCGACAGGGCGCGTACTTATATTTTCACGATATTTGCAGGAGTTCCCGCATATTTCCTGTACAACATGACCGCGGGAATACTCCGTTCCCTCGGCGACAGCAAAACGCCTGTAAGCTGGCTCGTTATTGCTTCGGCGGTGAATATCGTGCTTGATATCGTTTTTATTTTATTCTTCAAGCTGGATGTTTTCGGCGCGGCACTGGCAACAGTGATCGCCCAGTTTGTATCGGGCTTTGGCTGCCTGTGGCGGGTGTGCAAAAGCTACGCTGTCCTGAAAATGGACAGGGACGACTGGATATTCAGCACAAAGCATATCGGCAGACTTTTCCTTATGGGACTTCCCATGGGACTTCAGTACTCCATTACAGGCATCGGAAGCGTAATGCTCCAGACCGCGGTGAATGAGCTGGGAACTACCTATGTAACAGCGGTAACGGCGGCGAACAAGCTGTCCATGTTTATAGCCTGTCCCTTTGACGCAATGGGCTCGACTATGGCGACTTATTCGGGTCAGAACGTTGGCGCCCAAAAATGGGAGCGTCTCAACAAGGGCTTGGGAGCCTGCGTGCTTCTGGGAGCGATTTACGCGGCGGCAGCTTTCCTGTTCCTTTTCTTTGCGGGAAACAATCTTGCGCTGATCTTCCTTGACGAGGAAAGCAAGCACCTTATCCCGCTTGTAAAGCAGTTCCTGACCATACTGTCGGCGTTTTATTTTCCGCTGGCTCTGGTAAATATTGTGAGGTTTTTCATACAGGGCATGGGATTTTCTCCCACGGCAACCTTTGCGGGAATTCTGGAAATGATCGGCAGATGGTTCATAGCCCACATGGTAAGGATATACGGCTTTATCGCGGTTTGCTTTGCTTCCCCCACGGCTTGGGTGCTTGCTGACCTGTTCCTGATACCCGCCTACTTCATCTGCAAGAAGCGGCTTATGAAAAAGCATAACGCACTGTCCGAAGTCACTGAGGATACTGTAAATACTGCGGACAGTCATTCTTGATTTAATATATTGTAATATCGGGTAACGGGAAAACCGCTGCCCGATATTTTTTTGAAATATTTTGCTTGTCAATAAAGGTGATAAATTTTGATTTAGCGCACTATCGTGCGGGTTCTTAGGCGGCGAAGCCGCCGACTAAAGCTGGTCGAGCTGAGCCCAGCTCGCAGAAGTCCAGAGGGCGGAGCCCTTTGGTCGCCGTCCGCAGACGGCGAAATCCCCTCCCCGCGCCCGCAGGCGCATAGCCTCCGAAACGGAGCA
>JAAVHL010000120.1 GCA_014799735.1 Ruminococcus sp. | reverse complement strand
GGGTGACTCGGGAGAAGTTGACGTTTATGCGTATAACAAAATTTCAATCCACACCCTCCCAAGGAGGGTGACTGCCCTCCCAGTCGTATTTCTCATGAGACTGTGGATTTCAATCCACACCCTCCCAAGGAGGGTGACGCCAGATACCATGCGCACCCGTGTAGCTCTTAACAATTTCAATCCACACCCTCCCAAGGAGGGTGACCTCCGTCCCGCAGGATTGCCTTAATAGCCTTGCATTTCAATCCACACCCTCCCAAGGAGGGTGACAACCGCGCCGTTTGCAAGATCGGCAAGTATGTAACTATTTCAATCCACACCCTCCCAAGGAGGGTGACCCCGCCTTTTGCAGATACGCCTGCATTGTGGACAACATTTCAATCCACACCCTCCCAAGGAGGGTGACCATTGATCCCGCGTTCCCCGACGTTCCGATTGGTATTTCAATCCACACCCTCCCAAGGAGGGTGACGAATCCCAAACGACGGATTTTATTTCCATTGCGATTTCAATCCACACCCTCCCAAGGAGGGTGACAATGAGGTACGGTTCATAAATTCTGTTCGATTCCATTTCAATCCACACCCTCCCAAGGAGGGTGACCACGCAGGCGGAGCTTGAAGCTATGACAAAGCAATTTCAATCCACACCCTCCCAAGGAGGGTGACCGGTCTGCTTTTCGACGGCAAAACCATTGTTGAAATTTCAATCCACACCCTCCCAAGGAGGGTGACTTCATTGTCTCCGCCGATAACATTCGTGGTCTTATTTCAATCCACACCCTCCCAAGGAGGGTGACGCGAACTTGCGCTGTTGACAGTTTCGGCGGAATGATTTCAATCCACACCCTCCCAAGGAGGGTGACCTGTCAACGGCTTGATGTCCTTTGCCGATAAAAAATTTCAATCCACACCCTCCCAAGGAGGGTGACTTGTAAATTATGTAGGCTTTGGCGTATTTCTTGTATTTCAATCCACACCCTCCCAAGGAGGGTGACCCTGCTCATATAGCTTAGGCAAATCGTCAACAGAATTTCAATCCACACCCTCCCAAGGAGGGTGACCCCATTCTCCGAAAAGGTCAGCCATACTTCCAACATTTCAATCCACACCCTCCCAAGGAGGGTGACAGCAAAAATATACAATATTTGTGCCTTAAGTAAGCGTAAATATTGTAAATCTTCAACATTTTTTTCCTGTACAAAACTATAGCACAGAAAAAGTTTCAAAAAAATAATATTTTTTTCGGTGCGAATGTCACGGTAAATATATGTGCGCTTGCCATTCGCACTAAAAAATCAGAAGATCGTCGGCATTAACGGTATCCTTTGCACCAATATGCTCGATCTTGGTTTTGTACTTGTCCCCCAGATAGTAAAACCTCAGACTGTCCTTGCTGTTATCAATTATATTTTCAAGGACAGCCTTGACCTCCCGGCATTTCGCCGGATCCATTATGCATTCAAATACCGAATTCTGTACTCTTACGCCGTAGTTCACACACTGCTTTGCTACTTTTCTCAGACGAGTTCTTCCCTCTTTTGTCTGCGTATTTACGTCATATGTTATTAACACAAGCATACTATCACTTCCATAAAAATACAGGATAGTCATCCAGATCGCCTCTGATATATCTGCTCATCAACAGCGCCTGAACATACGGCAGCATTCCCCACTCCACCTTTTCTTCAAGAAACGGGTGTGTAATAATCTGACTTTTTCTGCTTTGCCATGCTGAAAGAAAAGTCCTGCGCGCTTCGTCGGTCATAAGTACAGAACCGTTCTCGCGCTTTTCAAAATCCTTTGCGGACACCATTTTCTTGTTTATCAGCATTAACACGAATCTGTCGCACATCACTGCACGGAATTCCTCAACCATATCAAGAGCAAGCGAACGTCTTCCCGGTCTGTCGGTGTGCATAAAACCCACAAAGGGATCAAGACCCACCGCTTCCAGAGCCGACGCGCACATTCCGGTCGCAAGGTTATAAGCAAAAGAAAGCATTGCGTTTACGTTATCCGTCGGCGGACGCCTGTTTCTTGTATCAAAAACAAAATCCTCTTTCTGCTGCAAAATCATATCGTCAAATACCGAGAAATACACCGAAGCCGCCTCTCCCTCAACTCCTCGCAGCTCGTCGGCAGAAGCGCAGCCGGCACAGCTTTTTATTGCGTTTGACAAGAAAGCCGATTTGTCCTTGAATTTTTCCGTATCTATTCTCATCGCATGATCACGCAGAGTTCTTTCAAGTATCCACTTGCTGTTGAAAATTTTTCCCGCGATTATATTTTTCGCGATTGCAAGAGATCTTTCATTGTCGTCTGCAATACGGTATTGCTGCCGCCTGAGCAGAACGTTTCCGCTGATCCCGCCCTGAGTCCTGCACAAAAAGCTTCCGTTCTGATTCATAAAGCACAGATCTATTCCCATTTCACCGCATTTTCCCATAAGTGCGGGACTTGCTCCCGTATAGCCGAAGGTCACAATGCTTTCAAGATTATGGAGCGGAACTCTGCCGATAATTTCGCCGCCGGCATTTATAACAACGTTTTCTCCGTCCAGCGAAAGATACCTGTCTGGAGAAGTCACATAAAGCGTGTTAAGAAGCTTTTTCATTCGGTATCCTCCCCATGCTCTTCGGCAAGATTTGCTTTAAGATAACTTTTGGCACTTTTGTTTTTCATAATAACGGGCAGACACAGATTTTTCAGCGAACAGGCATTGCAGGCCTTTGTACGCTTGACCTTCGGAGTATACTGCCTGCTGTAATAGCTGTGCATTTCTTCCGCTATCGCCTTGACGCGCTGCCTAAGTGCCTCGTCAAAGACCACCTTTGTTCTTCTCTTGGTTTCGCCGTAAAAAATGCAGCCCTCGTTTATCTCACAGCAAAGCATTTCTTCAAGACAAACAGCCTGCGCGCAGAGCTGTACAGCGTCGCAGTCGTCCTCCTTTGGCTCGCCGCGCTTGTACTCGATCGGCATTACCGAGTACTTGCCCTCTCTGCCGAAAAGGCTTATGCCGTCGGGACATTTGGTAAACTCCACCACGTCGCACTCCCCGCTAAGTCCAAGCTCGCTGGAGGATACCCTCATCGCCCTTACGATTATCTTGTCCTTTCTGGTCTCGTTAAAGCTGCTGTTATGTACATTTCTGTGCATAACAGCTCCGTCGGCGGTGCGGTAATTTTCCTCCCACTGCTGCTCAATATGTATAAGCGCCCACTGCCTGCGGCAGAATACGAAATGCTGTATACCCGATATCATCAGGTAATCTTCCTCATCATATCCGTTCATATCATATCAATTATCTCAGGCTCGATACCCTCAAGCTTTTCAAGAGAGATATCATAATCGCTGACCGAAAGAGGCTTTTTAACGCCGTCCTTCTGCTTTATATTCAGACTGCGGTGAACCTTTGCCGACGAATATTTGGGAGTTTTTCCGCTGTGCTTCCACCAGTAGACCCTGCAAACCTCCATGCTTCCGTCGGGTCTTGCGGACGAGCTGTCGTTCTCAAAAAGGGTTGCGAGCGCTTGTTTTATCTTTTCCGCGTCCTCATCGGTAAAGCCAGTTTTTTCCGCAAGCTGGCAGCTTATCGAACCGCATACCTTGTACAAGCCGAATTCGACCCTGTGCTTCATACCCATTGTGTCGGAGCTTTTGCCCTCTTTTCCGCCCTCGCTGTTCACGCTTTTTGTTATCTGCATACTTATAATATCAACGGGAGAAACGCTTTTTGCGATACCGATTGAAACAGGCCCCCTCACTCCGACCGAGACCTCCGAGCCCTTAAACGCAAATACCTGCCCGAAGCTTCTTACGTCTATCCACTGCTCGCAGGCAGCTTTGGCATAAGCGTCACGGTCGGTCTTTTTGCCCTTGGAATACTGACTTACTTCGCCGCAGCCGTCCGCTCTGCTTCTGAGACTGTCGAAGCCGTCGTCGCAGCGGTCGTCGGACTTGACAAAAATGCTTTCGCCCATATCCTGAAGTCTGTTGCGTATCTTTCTCTTTATGCACACATCGGATATCTCTCCGTAGCCGTCATAATCCTCTCTCGGTCTGTTTCCGTTGAGAGGGTCTCCGTTGGGATTGGCGTTTGAAGCAGTAAAAATTACCGCAAAATCTATCTTGTTTGAAAGTGTACTCATGATTTATTCCTCCTCGTTATTTGCAGAATTTTTCTTATTCCCGCCGTAGATCGCTTTTATCTGGCAGCTGTAGGCGTGAAGATACTGAGGGTCAAGCTTTGAATTGTCCGTAAAATCTTCGCGCTCGAATTTATCCGTAATGTTGTCAATAAGCGATTCGTAGTACCGCTTTGAACCCTCAGACAGCTTTGCCAGATAGGGACTGAGACGATTGCGGATAATATTCCATGTGGTACAGGGACGGTTTGAAAACGCCTCAAAATAACGCTTTGCATTGGTAGTCCGCCTGTCGTCCCTTTCGTATGTACTTGATTCAGCGGCGTCCGCAGCGGCAAGCAGCCGTCCGTATAAATAGCTTCTGTCTGTGCAGTTTTCGTCAAGTGCCATTCCGCACTCCTCCTTATTTTCAAGTTTTTCTTTTTTTATCATTCCGCAGGCTATCCCAAGCACGGTGTTCCAGTTATATGAATTACTGTATTTAAGCGGGCTTGAAGCCTTATTTACCAAAGCTCTGACTATTTCCTTGGGAATTTTTCTTCCCTCGGTAACACACGGGACAAGCTTACAAGTATAGTCAGTCCTGAGCTCGGGCTTGCTTTCTATGAAATTGCCCTGCTCGGTTCCGAAAGCGCAGTCGATGATCTCCCTCAGTGAAAATGAATTCACAGCATATCTGTGCTGCTTTCCGTTATAGCCGAACCATGCCGTATCGCTGTGCCATTTTTCGATATTGTCGAGAAATTCCGAGCTGCTCAGCTCCGAATAAATGCCTATCGAAAGCCGTCCCGTGGTTGCGGAGTCCAAACCCATGACCATTGCTTTTGAATCCTTGTCAAGGCGGTTCTTATAACCGAAAATAGATTTCCCCAGCATATCCCTGTACGCCTGATACGTGTCGGCATACTGACGCTCCTCTTCCTCGTCGTCAAACATAAAGCTGTCTGCGGATCTTGTAATATTCGGCAGCTCGCGCAGAGCGCTTTCCCACACTACGAGCGTAAGGGAATTAATGCTTACGCCCTGTCTTGCAATAAGCCATTTAAGCGCATTGTGCATTTTCTGCGAGAAATCATAGCTTACTGATATCGCCTGTTCCTTGTTTTGAAAACGTCCCCTGTAAGCAAAACCGCTTTCGTCGTTTGCGGAGATAAGCTTGCCCTTGTCCCCCGCATTGCGTATTTTCGACGGGTGCTTATAGGTTATCGGCAAGATCTTTCCCGTTGCGTAGCAAAGCTGCATATCGCTTTCCAGCGAGGAATTATAGGCGATAAAGCTGTCAAAAAGCGAGCTGTCGGCCCATGTGCGGCTTTCGTGCAGAATATCGCTGTAATTTATCCTGAACCGCACAAAAGAATCCTCCTGCGCTATACCCTCGATTTTCTCGCCGCTTTTCAGCATTCCCGTATTTTCATCGGCAATGACCGCGCCGCCGGATATCAGATCGCTTATGAGGCACTTCTTTTCAAGATACGCCAGAACAGCTCTCACCGCTTTATGAGAGTGTTCGGATTCAGACCATTTTTTCAGCTGTTCTATGTACGCTTCAAAGTATTTAGTATTGTCGGAATTTTTGCCGCCGAAATATTTTCCGTAATCCCCCGCTATGTAGACAAGCTTGTCCGCAAAAGGGTGAGGAAATACTCCCGACCCACGAGCCATCGAATCGTTTGTCACCGGAATTATAGTTTCCGTGTCGGCTTTGCCTACCCTGTCCGCCTTGACAAAATCACCGTTTTCTCTCAGCGTAACCTCTATCTGAGCGTTTGCCGTGGAGTGTGAAAGCGGCAGCAGAGCGGGAACACAGTCCGTTCTTCCGCAGTTCTTTTCATAAACGCTGTAAAGCTCGTTAGTCCAGCTCAATCACGTCGCCTCCCCCAAATTCCTCTGCACCGATAAAGTTGCCCTGCAATTTTCCGAACGGCTTTATATCCATTTCCCGTATGCAGCGTTTTATCGTGCACTCCTCGGGACGGATAAAGTCTATCACGCCGTTTTTCATCACAGGCTGCCAGAGCCGTACCGTCATTTTGCCCTTATCCTCCGGACAGACAGCTTCGTCGGCATATGTGATACCGTGCAGCATAACGGAATACTGTACCTCTCCGCCGTCGTCGTAATGACCCTTGCCCTCTCCGAAAACACACGGCTCGATATATCCCTGACACTCACGCGCTCCGAGGTAGATATCACGCCGTCCGCCGCGCTCGATCATACGCTTTGCAATGTTGTGGTGCTTATGCTCGTTCCTGTCCTCCGCAAGCTCGGGACGGTTTTCATTCCATTCGAAATGCGCCCTGACCTGATATTTTACATCGCATAAATATGTAGCGTAGGCAAGGTCATTTCCGCCGCCGTAAGCAATAGGCCTTGTTCCCTTGCGGAATGT
>JAAVHL010000038.1 GCA_014799735.1 Ruminococcus sp. | reverse complement strand
GTTGAAAACAGTCCACCGGACTGTTTTCAAGGGTTACTGTGATGCGTGCCGCAACAAGGAGGGGCGGTCGTGTTCGCCCCTCCTCGAAACGCTGTCGCGTTTCTCACCTCCTGCTCCGTTTCGGGAGGATATGCGCCTGCGGGCGCAGGAAGGAGTTTCGCGCTCTGCGGAGCGCGACCAAAGGCTCTGCCTCTGGACTTCGCGAGCTGGGCTCAGCTCGACCAGCTGATGTCGGCGGCTTCGCCGCCTAAAGATTTGTTACATTGTGCGTGGTGCGCTAAATCAAAATTTATTTTACAAAGAAAAAGCTGCCGTAAAATAACGACAGCTTTTTCTTTCAAATCACGCTCTCAATTCCGCGCCCAGATTTGCAAGCTCCTTAAGGACGCGCTTTACAGCCGCGTCAGCCTGCTCGTCGGTAAGGGTTCCCTCGTGGGAACGCATGGAGATAGCGTATGCAACAGACTTCTTTCCCTCGGCGATCTGCTTGCCCTGATATACGTCGAACAGTGTAACGCTTTCAAGGATATTTCCAACCGCTTTTTTGATGGCCTTTTCAAGCTCAGCAACGGGAAGCGTCTCGTCGCAGACGATAGCAAGGTCGCGGGTCGTAGCGGGGAACTTAGGCAGCGGCTTGTAGGTCTTTACCGCGTTTGCAATATCCAGAAGCTCGGTAACGTTTACCTTTGCGGCGTAAGCCTTTACTCCGATACCGTAGTTCTCCAGAGTTTCGGGGTGAAGCTCGCCCAGAATTCCTATCGCTTTTCCGTCCTTGGTGATGACCGCGCATCTGCCGGGGTGGAAAGCGTCCGCTTCGGCAAATACTTCGGGGTCGGTGCAGGCGGTATATTCAAAATCCTCAACGCCGATATTTTTCAGCATGGAGTCAACTATGCCCTTTACGGTGTAGAAATCCGCGTCTCCGCCGTATGCGCCCACGCTCAGACGTACAGGCTCGTCGGGTAATTCTCCGCCGTTCGGTATATACTCGCTGCCCAGTTCAAACAGGCACACAGAAGCGTTGCGGTTGTTGTAGTTCCTTGCAAGGACTTCACACATGGAGGGCAGCAGGGTAGTCCTCATAACGGAGGTATCCTCGCCCAGCGGGTTTGTGATGACAACGGGCTTGCGGAGAGGACTGCTTTCGGGCAGACGTATCTTGTCGAAATATTTGGGGCTTATGAAAGAATATGTGGTTATCTCGTATGCTCCCAAAGAGGTCATAGCGTTTGCGATCTTGCGCTCAAGCTTCTGCTTTTCGGTAAGCCTTGCGTCGGCAACTCCGCGGATAATTGTGTTGGGGATATTGTTGTAGCCGTAAATTCTTGCGACCTCCTCGGCAATGTCGCACTTGCGCTCAATGTCTATCCTTACCGAGGGAGCGTATGCCATGACGTTCTCCACCTTGAAGTCAAGCTTTTCAAGACAGCTTTTCATAACGTCCTCGGGGATATCCGTGCCGAGGAAATTATTTATCCACTTGGGGTCAAATTCAACACCCTTGGGAGTTTTATCTGTGTAATCCGCGTCGATGATGTTTTTTACCACCTCGCCGCAGCCAAGCATTTCAACAAGCTCAAAGGCCCTCATAAGAGCGGGGTAAGCGTTCTGGGGGTCGATACCCTTTTCAAAGCGCGCGGAAGCGTCAGTTCTCATTCCCAGAGCCTTAGCCGTTGTGCGGACGGAAGCTCCGTCAAAGCAGGCAGCCTCGAAAACAACGTCCACCGTGTCGTCCATGATACCGCTGTACTCACCGCCCATTACGCCCGCGACCGCAACAGGCTTGTTGGCGTCGGCGATAACAAGCATTTTTTCCGCAAGTGTACGCTCAACGCCGTCAAGAGTTGTGATGGTCTCGCCCGCCTTTGCGTTGCGGATATTTATTTCCGCGCCGTCAATGTAGCGGATATCGAACGCGTGCATGGGGTGACCGTATTCAAGCATAACGTAGTTGGTTATGTCAACAAAATTGTTTATGGGACGAACGCCGCTTGCGCGAAGTCTTTCCCTCATCCAGCGGGGGGACATTCCTATTTTAACGTTCTTGACAACGCCTGCGATGTAGCGGGGGCAAAGCTCTTTGTTGTGTACAGTAACTTTGAGCATGGAATTGATGTCTCCGTCAACGCCCTTATAAGTAGGTTCCTTGACGGTGTAGGGACGGTCGAACGTAGCGTGTGTCTCCCGTGCAAGACCGATCACCGACATACAGTCGGGACGGTTTGAGGTTATCTCGAACTCCACGGAGGTATCGTTCAGACCGATTGCCTCGCGGATATCCTGACCAAGCTCAAAGGGTGTGCAGCCCTCTTCCTCCTGCATGATGAAAATTCCGTCCGCAATGGCGTAGGGGAAATCGTGGGTGGTAAGTCCCAGCTCGCCTAAAGAGCAAAGCATACCGTTGGACTCAACTCCGCGGAGCTTTCCCTTTTTGATCTTCACGCCGTTCGGAAGTGTGGAGCCGTCCATGGCCACGGGAACAAAGTCTCCCTCGTGGACGTTTGACGCGCCCGTAACTATCTGCAAGATATCACTGCTTGCGTGACCAACGTCAACCTTGCACACAACAAGGTGATCGGAATTTTCGTGGGGAACTACGGAAAGTATCTTTCCCACAACGACCTTGCTTATTTCCTCTCCCTCGGTCTCCCAGCGCTCAACCTTTGAGCCGCTGATGGTGAGTCCCGAGCAGAATTCTTTTATAGGCATATCGGAAACGTCGATGTAGTCTCCGAGCCATCTCATTGAAAGATCCATTTTAATTTTCCTCCTATTTTTTTCTGACAACGTTTATGCTTTTCGCCCTTACGGTATTGAAGTACTCTTCCATATCCGCTTTCTGATAAGTTGCACGAAAGTGAAGCTCCGCACTTGGGCATTTCTGTGAAAGCAGGTCGTAAAAGCTCTCGTTCATGTAACCGAAGCCTACATTCACAACGCATTTCCCGAAGCTTTTTGTTTTAAACGCAATAGTCGTAACCGTCGGCGAGCAGACATAGCTTTTTGTGACGACTTCTTCTATCTCATAATAAGGAAGTATCATTCCTTCTTCGGAGAAAAGATATTCCGATGTGAAAGAAAAGCTCCTGAAGCGTTCACAGCTTTCAAGCTCTGCGGAGATTTTTTCGGCAGTATTCTCAGACAGCGCTTCAAGCTGTTTTTTCATTATCCTGCTCTGCCGGATATTCGTTGCATACAAAGCCACGCCGGCTGCTATGGAAATTATTCTCCAGAGTGTGCTGTAATCCGTCCCGTCAACAAACCTTATCAGCGGTATAAGAATAAGCGTGTAGGATATGCTCAGCACGTCCCAATAAAGCTGTTTGCGTCTGAACCGCTTTTTATAGAGCGAAAGCAAATCACTTTTGTTATTGTCCATATTAGTACCTATTGAAATTTATTTTCTGTAAAATTCCCGTATGTCTTTATCGGCAAACAGCATTATAATACTGACAACCGCGTAGATCAAATACAAAATATAATAAAGAATTTCCAAAAACGAAAATCCCTCCGTACTTAACATAAGCGTTAAAAGTACCGTTACAGCATAGTATCCTCTTGTGAATTGAAGCACAATAAAAATATATTTAGCCGCTTTGAATCCGACAAAAAGAAATACTGCAAGTGTGATCATAACAACTGCTGTAAGCACACTTTTGGAAGCGATCATCAGCCAAATTGAAAATGCGGCGCACAAAGCTGCAATGATACCAAGCTTTGTTTTTCCTCTGTATTCATTTCCGTCAGCCATATCGTTATGTTCCTCTCCGCTTAGAACTGTCCCAAAAACCTCATATCGTTCTCATACAAAAGACGCATATCGCTTATCTGATATCTTCCCATTGTGATACGCTCCAGACCGATACCGAAAGCAAATCCGCTGTAGACCTCCGGGTCTATTCCGCAGCCCTCCAGTACCTTGGGGTGTACCATACCCGAACCGAGAAGCTCTATCCAGCCCTCGTTCTTGCACATGGGACAGCCCTCGCCGTGACAGTTGAAGCACATCATATCGACCTCCGCGGAGGGTTCTGTATAGGGGAAGTGGTGGGGTCTGAACCGCACCTGACAGTCCTCGCCGTAAAGACGCTTCATCAGCATTTCCAGAGTGCCTTTAAGGTCAGCCATTGTAACGCCCTTGTCAACAACAAGTCCCTCTATCTGGTGGAACAGGGGGGAGTGGGTGGCGTCCACAGCGTCGGAGCGGTAAACTCTGCCGGGGGAAATAATCCTGATCGGCGGCTTTTTCTTTTCCATTGTTCTTATCTGCACCGAGGAGGTCTGTGTTCTCAGCAGCACGTTGTCGTTGATATAGAATGTGTCCTGCGTGTCGCGCGCAGGGTGGTGGGGAGGCATATTCAGCGCCTCGAAGCAGTAGTGGTCGGTCTCCACCTCGGGGCCCTCCGCAACCTCGAAGCCCATGCCGAGGAATATCTCCTTGACCTCGTTGAGCGTTACCGTAAGCGGGTGAAGCTTTCCCACTGCGCGGGGCTTTGCGGGCAGGGTAACGTCCAGAGTTTCCTCTTTAAGCTTCTTTGCCGCAAGCTCGGATTTAAGCTCCGCCGCTCTCGCGGAAAGCTTCTCCTCGATAGTCTGTCTTACGCTGTTTGCAAGCTGACCTACCACGGGACGCTCCTCCGCGGAAAGTCCTCCCATCTGCTTCAGGATAGCTGTAAGCTCTCCCTTTTTGCCCAGATACTTAACGCGCAAAGCTTCCAGCGCGTCCGCCGCACCGCACTTTTCAAGCTCCGACTCGGCAAGCTCTCTGATCTTTTCAAGCTGTTCCTTCATCATTTGACTCGTTCCTTTCTTTATCCCGAAATATAAAAAGCCCTGTCCCCATACGGGACAAGGCGTAACCTTGCTTATAAACCACCCATTTCAGAGGACGATCATCCTCGCTGCCTTAACGCGGCATACGTTCCCGCCTAATCATTTGTTTAAAAATTTTCAGCGTGACCACTCGCGGGTGAATTTCGTTCCGTCGGAGCATAAAGGGCTTCCAGCAAACGCCCTTCTCTCTGGTATGCTCTTGCTCGGCGGGACTACTGTGTCCGGTCGTCGTGTTTTATTTTTCGGGAAATTTTTTCGGTACTGCGCGGCAAAAAGCAGCTGCTCCCTGTCCGCAAAACCTGATATTTATATTATATACAATTATATCATAAATTGCAAGTAAATTTTTCTTGAAAGATGAAAAAAAGTGTGTTATAATATATATTATACAAAAATTTATTTGTGTCGGAGGTAAAAATGGACGTTTTTGTTGAACAGATCGTTAAAAAAGCAACAAGCGGAAAGGATACCGCTATGAAGCTGCTGATAGGCATCGGGATAGGCGTTCTGTCCGCGGTATGCGTTTTTACGTTCCTTTTCATTATCCCCTTTCCGGGACTGGGTCTGCTGCTTATGGCGGGCATCTTCTACGGCGGGTATTACCTGCTGACAAATCTTGACTGCGAGTACGAGTACATCGTCACCAACGGCGAGATCGACGTGGACAAGATCATCGCCAAAAGAAAGCGGGTAAGGCTCGTTACCGCAAAGGCTTCCCTGTTTGAGGCTTTCGGAGAGTACAATGAAAATTCCCCCGTCGCCGACGACGGAGTTACCATAGTAAACGCTGCGGGAGAATCGGACTCGGAGAGCGCAAAAAATTACTTTGCCGATTTCAAGCACGCAAGCGCGGGAAACGTAAGGCTTATCTTCACTCCCGAGGAGCGGGTGGTGGACGCTATTATCCCCTTTATGCCCGCGCCGCTCAGGATAAGCTTTAAAAAATAAACGATTGCGGGAATTGCCGCTGCACCTTAAATTCACCCATATTACTACAATACTGCCGAAAGGATGTTTCTAAGATGATAACAGGTTCCTACATTATCGAAGTTTCGAGGATCGAAAAAATTCTCAAAAAAAATAAGTTCATTGCGAAGCTCTATTCCCCGCAGGAAATGAAATTCCTTATGGAAAAGCATTTTCCCGTATTCAACATAGCGGAAATGTTCTGCGCAAAGTGCGCTTTCATGAAAGCTATGGGCATAAGCTCCACGGGGATAAAAATGTCGGAGATATCCGTCCTCACCGATTACAGCGGGGCGTACTATATAAGTCTGGCTGGAAAAGCAAAGAAAGCATTTGCAATAAAAAAAGCAAGGATCAGCATAAGCTGCTCCCATACGAAAAATTTAGCTTCCGCTATTGTCATTTTTTACGAATAACAGGGGCTTTCCGCCCATAAAGTAAAAGACAGGAGGTTTGACTGAAATGTTTTATCCTACCCCAAAACAGATGAAAACTATCGAAGCAAATTCGGAAAAGGACGGACTTTCGTGCCGTGAGCTTATGGAAAGGGCGGGCGACGCCATTGCCATGCAGATATGCAGCATAGGTCTTGAGCTAAGCCTTTCGTCGGGAACGGTGTTTATCTGCGGAAGCGGAAACAACGCCGGAGACGCATTTGTTGCGGCGCGTCTGCTTGCGCAGATAGGCTTCCCGGTGACCATCGTCCTTGTCTGCGGAGACCCGTCAACGGAGATGGCTATGGCTGAGTACTGCGAGCTGAGCGAATACGGCAACGTGGAAGTCCTTAACGCTGAGGACAACTCCAAAAAGCTGAAAAAGATCATGTCTGAAGCAGCGGTCATAGTGGACGCGGTTTACGGCACGGGTTTTCACGGTTTTCTGCCGAAGAAGGTAAAGGACTGTCTGGCTATGGCGGAGAGATCCTCCGCGATCAAGATAGCGGCGGATATGCCGTCCGGAGGAGACAGCCTTAACGGCACGGTGGCTGAGGGTGCGATAAAGGCGGACTTCACCCTGGCTTTCGGCTACAAGAAAATAGGTATGCTCATTCAGCCGCTGTCAGACTACTGCGGAGAGATCATCACGTCGGACATAGGCCTTACGGAAAAATGCCTCGACGGGATAGAATACCTTCCCGAGCTGCTGGAGGACGAAGCCGCGTCGGAGCTTATCCCCAAGCGGAAAAAGAATTCCTACAAGGGCGACTTCGGAAAGCTGCTCAATGTTTCGGGCTGCGCCGAAATGAGCGGAGCGGCGTTCCTGTCAACAAAGGCGGCTCTGCGCTCGGGCGTGGGACTTGTCACTCTTGCTTCGGTGGGAAAGGTCATCGACCGCATAGGCTCGGCTATTCCAGAGGCTACATATCTTCCCCTTACCGCGGGGAACAATGGGGAAATATCCGAGAAAAACGCGGATAAGATACTGGAAAGATGCGCAAACAAAACGGCTCTCCTTATCGGCTGCGGACTTTCCGCCACCAAGGATACAAAAGCTCTGGTGCAAAAGCTTGTAAAAGAAGCTGCGTGTCCGATCATTCTTGACGCAGATGGCATAAACTGCATTGCGGACAACATAGATATAATCAGAAACGCAAAAGCAGAGGTCATCGTTACGCCCCACACGGGAGAGCTTGCAAGGCTTTCGGGAATAACCGTGTCCGAAGCCGCTTCGGACAGACTTACCGCGGCGGTGAACATTTCAAGGGACAGCGGCGCGGTGGTCGTGGCTAAGGGAGTTCCCAACTTTGTTGCGGGCGAGGGCAGGGCTTATATCATTCCCGCGGGAAACCCCGGTCTCAGCCGCGGAGGAAGCGGAGACGTGCTGGCGGGCATTATCGCCGCGTTCAGGGCGCAGGGACTTTCCGCTGTGGATTCGGCCGCGCTTGGAGTGCTTATCCACGGCGAGGCTGCCGACATTGCGGCGGAAGAGCTTTCCGAGACGGGTATGCTGCCATCGGACGTTATCGAGCGTCTGCCTTTTGTGTTCAAAAAACGGAACAGATAGGGCAAATGCTTTACGGAAAGATACAGCGGCTTTATGTACTGCGGTACTTGTTCAAAACGGCAATTTTCCCTCTGTTCTTTGAATGGAGGGATTTTTGTGCCTTATTTCAGACGCGGCGCGGTTTTTGCCGCGGCGGCATCGCTGACCGCAATGCTGGCTTTTTCGGCTTGCGGAGGAAACAGCGGGATACTTACAAAAACTCCCGACCTGAACGTCCCATTTGAAACGGATATAAAAATTCAGGCGGGAGAACTTGAAATGAACGGAAGTATGAAAAGGTACGGAACGGGAATATGGGCGATGAGAGCAGAGTCTCCCGAAACTCTGGCGGGACTTGAGATCGCTTACGGCGACGAGGGCGTAAAGGCTACGCTGGGAGACCTTTCGCTGAATATCCCTATGGAGGATATCAACGACGAAGCGGTGTTCGCGCGTCTTTTCAAGGCTGTGGACAGCGCCGCCGCCGCGGGAGAGCTGTACTGCTCCGACACTGCGGACGGAAAGGTTTTTTCGGGTACCTTTGCGGGAGGGGATTACTCCATCACCTTTGACCCCAACACACTTGCGCCTGTGAAGATCGAGATACCCGCGTCGCATATCAGCGGAGAATTTGAAAATTTCCGCATTATGACGGGAGAACCTGCCGGAAGCGAAACAGCTGTGTCCGAGACCGCTCCCGAGCAAACGGTACAAACGGAATAACCGTTGGCGCGGCAAGTATTACAGCCCGATTACAAATTGTTAATCAGCGGTTAAAAGTTATAAAAAGGACTTGAATTTTTTGTTTATTATGCTATAATAATGTTGTTCGACAGCTGCGGCGGCAAAATTATGCAGTACCGAATTTTCGGAGAAAAACTCGGCACACTATGAACGGCAGTTTCAGGACGTGTTTTCACCCAATGAGTGAACGCCATAATAAACGAAAGGAATTTTATGATATCATGAATTTGAAAAACATGAAAAAAATTATTGCGGCAGCGGCTGCTATTGCAATGTGTGCAATGCTTGCTGCCTGCGGCGGTGACAGCGGAAGCGCGGATAACGCTTCAACATCTGCGGAAAGCACCTCGGCAGCGGCGGACGTCAGTGAAACAGAGACTGAGACCGAAGCCGATACCGAAGAAGCCGAGGTTGAAAGCGGTACGGTGGAGGGCGTTACCGATTCCGAGAACCCCTTGCAGTCTCTTGCGGACGCGGCAACGTCGGTGGGCGAATGGCCCGTTCTTATGGAAGTCACCGACCCGCAAATGCTGTCCGACTTTTTCCTGCTTGACGCGGAAAATAAAAATTACCGAAATATGATAGTTCTCCAGTGTCCCATGAGTGCGACCATGACGGAGCTTATCATTATCGAAACAAGCGACACCGATGCTGCCGTCTCCGACCTTGAAGCCCGCAAACAAAAAGCCATAGAGCAGGACGCGTTCTATCCCAACGACGTCGATCTTGCAAACGCTTCGATTGTGGGCACGGAGGGAGATTACGCGTACTTTATCCTTGCATGGGACGCAGCCGAGGCGGAAAAGGCTCTTGCCGAAGCTGTTAAAGCTCTTTGATATTTAAGTCCTATCCGGATTTTCTTTCCCCCGCCTGCGCCGTATGAACGCACTACGTTTGTACGGCGCGGGATTTTTTCTGAGATCGCCGTGTGATTACCCTCAGGCTATTGTTTTTTTGCGCGTAATGTGCTATACTTTTAAAGAGATCATTAACGGAGGAATCTGTTTTGTATAGATTTAGAAAAATTAACCGCTTTTCCCGCTCGGCCGTTCTTGCGGCGGCAACGGCGGTGTCGCTTGCAATGATGTGCGGCTGCACCGAGATAGACGAGGACGTTCCCGCTCCCGTGATGGCAACGGTGGTCAGCGAAAAGCCGTATCCCGTAGAAGCGGGAGCGCTTACCTTTGAGGAAGCTCCGCAGACTGTGGGGTCTCTTTCTCCCGCGGTAACGGAGATAATATGCGAGCTTGGCTTTTCGGACAGGCTTACGGGCAGAAGCGAGTACTGCGTTTATCCCGAAAGTGTTTCCGACAGGGCTGTACTCGGCTCTGCGGCAAATCCCGACGTGGACGCTGTTATCGAAGCCTCACCTGAGCTGCTTATTTCGCTTAGTCCCATTGCAAAAAAGGACATCACCGCCATTGAAGCGGCGGGAACGCGGGTGTGGATAATTTCCCCTCCCGAATCGGTTGAGGATCTGTACCGCTGCTATGAGGACATAGCCGCCGTTTTTGGTGGAAAGCTTAACTGCGCGGCTGCCGCAGAGGACGCTCTCGAACCGCTGAAAAAGGCTGTAAACGACGCTAAAGGCTCTATGGACAGCTTTGTGTACATAATGTCTCCCGAGCTTGCGGCAGCTTCGGACTCAACCTTTGCGGGGAACTTCTTTTCCTGCTTCGGTGAAAACGCCGCGGGAGGCGGAGACGACATCTCCATGACCGCGGAGGAGCTGCTGGCTCTCGACCCCCAGTGGATAATCCTGCCCGATTCCATAAGCATTTATGAGCTTCCCGAGGAAACGTCGGGGCTTTCGGCAATAAAAAGCGGACGCGTTATTGTTCTTGACAATGAAGCGCTGGAGCGGATAGAGCGTCCCACTTCGCGTCTGGACGAGGCGGTTTATGCGATTCTGGAGCAGATAGAGGAGATCGGAAGCTCGGGGAACGGCATAAGCGGCGAGAGTGAGGAAGAATAGCTGAGGCGCATTATGCTGCAAATCCTTAGACGGTTTCGCCGCCCGATTGTCCTCCCATGTTAATATTTGTACACAAATGCGCTTACAATAAATGGTTGACAAAATTCGCTCATGTATGGTATAATTATAATCTATTTTCAAAAAGATTCTGCAAATTCATCAAACCCATACTTGAAAGGACTCTTACTATGTTATTCAGCGATCTGGGTCTCTCGGACGAGATCTTAAAAGCGGTGGAAAAAATCGGCTACGAGGAAGCCACCGAAATTCAGGCTAAAACTATTCCCCTGCTCATGGAGGGCAGGGACGTTATAGGACGCTCCCACACGGGCACGGGAAAAACCGCAGCTTTCGGCATTCCCGCGGTGTCGTCAATACAAAAGGGCGACGGAAATTCCGTCAGAATACTTATCCTCTGCCCCACCCGCGAGCTTGCAATGCAGGCGTGCGACGAGCTTGACAAATTCTCGGACTTCATGCCGTGGGTCAGGACCTGCGCGGTCTACGGCGGCGCGGACATCGACCGCCAGATAGTCAGTCTCAGACGGGGTGCGAACATTGTTGTGGGTACTCCCGGACGTGTTATGGATCACATAAACCGTCACACCCTGAAGCTTGATAACGTGCGGACGGTCATTCTCGACGAGGCGGACGAAATGCTCAACATGGGCTTCCGCGAGGATATAGAGACCATTTTAGGATTTGTCCCCGAGGAACGCCAGACCGTTTTATTCAGCGCCACAATGCCCGAGCCTATCATGGCGATAACCGAAAAATATCAGCGCGACCCCGTTGTCGTAGGCGTGGAGCAAAAGTCCCGCACGGTAGACAGCGTGGAGCAGTTCTACTTTGACGTACCCATGGGACGAAAAACCGACGCGCTTCAAATGCTTCTGCTTGCCTACGAGCCAAAGCTGTCAATGATATTCTGCAACACCAAAAAAATGGTGGACGAGCTTTCCGAGCAGCTTGTGTCAAAGGGCTTCCGCGCGGCGGGACTTCACGGCGACATGAAGCAGGCGAGCCGTACCCAGACCCTTAACGCTTTCAAAAGCGGCAGACTGAACATACTTATTGCAACCGACGTTGCCGCCCGCGGTATCGACGTGGACGACGTTGACGCGGTGTTCAACTATGATATTCCGCAGGACTGCGAGTACTACATTCACCGCATAGGCAGAACGGGCAGAGCGGGAAAAAGCGGCGTTGCCTATACCATTGCAAGCGGCAGGAGACAGGTCTCCGAGCTTATGGATATTGCCCGCTACACAAAGGCGCACATCGAGCGCAGGGAGCTTCCCTCCCGCGACGAGGTAATGGCTGCAAAGGCGAACGCCGTTACCGAAGCGGTCAAGAACTGCGTTATGTCGGGCAAATACGAACGGTACGCCGAACAGGTCGCCGCTCTCGAAGCTGAGGGCTTTTCCGCGGAACAGCTTGCCGCCGCTTTGCTGGGAATGAAAATTTCCGCAGAGACTAAAAATGTCCCGGAGTTTATAAAGCCCGTGTTCAGACCTAACCGAGGTGAAAAGGGCTCGGGAAAATCGGGCAGCGTCAAGGTGGAAATTTCCGTGGGCAGAGCAAACAAGATTGCGCCGAATTTCGTTCTGGGCGCGCTTGTGGACGCTACGGGAATGGCGGGAAAAAGCTTCGGCAAGATAGATATTTACGACCGCTTTACCACCGTAGAAGTCCCCGAAGCAGACAAGGAGCATATCATTGATTCCATGACAGGTACAAAGATAAACGGTCAGAAGATAAAGATAAAGCTTTATGAGGGCAAAGACAACAGGGACAGCAAGGACAAAGACCGCAGGGATTACCGCGGTGACCGCAAGCGGGACTTCAAGCGTCAGCGTCACGGAAACCACAACACGGCGGGCAGACGAAACAGCAAAAGATATCAATAACTTAAATAAAAAACGGTTCGGGAAACGAAAATGTTCCCGAACCGTTTTTTGTCAGTTCTCCTTTTTGAGCTGCTCCAGAACGTCAAGCAGCTTTTTCGGTACGGGCACGCCAAGCCGTCCCGCGTTTTCGAGAAGCGAAATGCACTCGTTTGCGGCGTAAAACATTGCCGTAACGCTTTTCAGCACGTGTCCCTCGCCGATGATGTTAATGTCTGCAACGTTTGCCATAGCCACGATAAGGAGCATGAAAACCTTTTTTGCAATACCTTTTGCCCCAACTGCGCTGGACAGCTTTTTCTCGGCAATTGCCGCGATAACTCCCGAAACGTAGTCCATAATGATGAGGATTATCAGAGCCGCCATAAGACCGTCCCAATCGCCGAAAACAAATCCGAACACAGAACATACCGCCGCCATTATCTCCTTTGCGATATCCTTCAGACCGTTCATTTTCACACCACCCTCTTGACGTACTTGCTTCCGAGGGATATCCAGCCCGCGCCGCTTTTAAGCTTTCCCCAGAGAATGCTTCCGCCTGTCTCGGTGGCGACAATGGTATACACTCCGCCGTCGGTAATAACGCCGTCAATGGGAGCGGTCAGGGAGGGATATCTGCGGATATTCAGTGCGCTGTCAAGAACCTTTACAAGAAAGCTTCTGCTTTCCTCTTTCGGAGGCTCAACCTCCGTATCAGTCTCCAGAAGCTTTTTCACTTCGGCGCGGAAGCTGTCCCAAGCCTCGGGGTGATTTACATAGTAAAGGGGACAAAGCTTTCCCGTCACGTCGTAGTGGCGGATAACGTCCTTTTCGGTAAGGCCGAATTTCCTGCACAGTTCCGCGGTAAGCTCGATAAGGCTGCGCTCGGTTGCGGGGTTGAATTTGCCGTCCGCAAGAGGGTGACAGGTCTCGATGGAAATGCTGTAGCCGTTCGCCTGATTTGTGCAGTAGGACCATTCCTCCAGCGGAATACACTGGATGATCTCGCCGTTCAGTCCCACCACAAAATGCGACGAAACATAGCGGATACCCACCTTTTCGCCCTTGAACGTCCTGTAGGAGCCGTCCTTGTTGACCCACCATTTCCCCGTACTGTCGGGTATCTGGTCTTTCAGGGACTCAAAATAATCGCGGGTATTCTGCGCCGTGCTTCCCGCTCCGCCCACATAGTGGACAGCTATTTTCGTCACCTTTGTCAGCGGTATCTGCGGTCTGCTGTACTTGTTCGGGGTCAAAAACTGCTGCTGTACTTTTGCCATAGTATCAATTCCCTGTAATAAAAACCGAAGCGTCATACACTTCGGCTCCCTTCTCCTGATTTAATTCTACGGGAAAAATCCTCTGCCGTCAAGGAAATCCGAAACAGTTCTGCACAAATAAAAAAAGCTGCACGTCTTATGCGTGCAACTTTTTCGGGGTCTATACTGCGGCTTTACGGAAGCAATGGTGTAACGGGTAAGCTTCACCCGATTGCAGCTTGTTCAATAGCGGGCCTTGAAATGACCACGTCCAAATGGGTACCGCAGTTTCCACCGTCTCCGAAGCCGAAATGACAGGAATCAATAATGCTTTCGTCTACGCCTATCAATCCAGTCGGCTCCATGTCCGAAAGCCCCTGTCCCAGTTCTACTATCTTTCGGCAATCGGCAGGAAGTCCGAACAGTTTTTCCTTAAATTCCGAAGCCATGCCGTCGCCTGTGATATCTGTAATAATCCCGTTCTCGACTACAAGCGTTATGGGAGACGTCACAAGTCCGAAATAACCTACCAGCTGCCCAAAATGATACAATTGACCAACAGTTATATCAATTACAATTTTGCCGTTTGCGGTTTCTGTTATAACTTCCGAGGAAGTCTCCGAGGGTGGCAGAAATGCCATTCCGCCGTCCTCTGTTATTTCATGAGAACAGGTAGTAAATGGCTTGATACGGAAAGACATATCCGTGCCGCTCTTGTTTGTCACACGGACAATTTCTTCGGGACGAATACGGTTCATTTGGTCTATCTTGTCATATACCGCTTTCTTCTCGGTGGAAAGTCCCTGTACAAGTGATTTCTGCGAAATATCAAGTCTTACAAAAATATACTTTGCCCTAATTCCCTCGGGTTTTTCGAAAGGAGAAAAGAACCTGTTTGCACCGCCTTTTACGAAAATATCGGCGGATAACATTACCAAAAGCAGGTCGCTTTCCTTTAAATGTGAAAGCGATTTCATTTTATCGGCAAACTCGTCCGTTTGGGAATAGTATTCGACTTGAACGTCATACACGCCCTCGTCCCGTATGGCAAGAGCAATGTTCTTTTGTACATCGTCCGTAACTATAACCATTTTCGCTGTGGGAACAAGACTGCTCCATTTTTGTATCAGGTTGCTTATACGCATTAGCAAACACCTCCTGTTTTTACCTGTGTAAATAAAGCAAATGCGGGTTTATGGAATTCCCACAACCCCGCATAATTTATTTATCATTCGGCTAAAGATTTCATTGTGGGGAACAGCAGAACGTCCCTGATAGACGCGCTGTCCGTAAGAAGCATAACAAGCCTGTCTATGCCGTAGCCTATGCCGCCTGTGGGGGGCATTCCTATTTCAAGGGCGCGGAGGAAATCCTCGTCTATATGATTGGCTTCTTCGTCGCCTTGCTTCAGCAATTCTTCCTGTACTTCAAATCTTTGTCTCTGATCTATAGGGTCGTTAAGCTCCGAGTACGCGTTGCACATCTCTCTGCCTGTAATGAACAGCTCAAAGCGTTCAACGTGCTCGGGATCGCCGGGCTTCATTTTGGTAAGGGGCGATATCTCAATGGGGTGCTCGGTGACAAAGGTGGGCTGTACAAGATGTTCCTCTACAAATTCTTCAAAGAAGAGATTTAAAATGTCGCCCTTTTTATGTC
Source organism: Ruminococcus sp. (assembly GCA_014799735.1). Lineage (GTDB taxonomy): Bacteria > Bacillota > Clostridia > Oscillospirales > Ruminococcaceae > RGIG8773. The sequence continues at coordinate 1,901 of JAAVHL010000038.1, read as the reverse complement.
TCTTTTCGTAAGCGATATGCTTTTCGTCGGCGATCTTTTTAGCTTCCTCATCACTCTTTATCTGCGAGAAATCAACACCGCTGTATTTCTTTACAGCTTCGGTCATGGTAATTCTCTCAAAGGGCTTTCCAAGGTCGATCACGTGCTCGCCGTAAGGCACTGCTGTTTTTCCGCATACTTCATTTGCCACATGGCGGAACATTTCTTCCGTGAGATCCATCATGCCGTTATAGTCGGTGTACGCCTGATAAAGCTCCATAAGGGTAAATTCGGGGTTGTGTCTTGCGTCAACGCCCTCGTTTCTGAAAACTCTGCCTATTTCGTACACCTTGTCAAAGCCGCCTACAATAAGTCTTTTCAAGTAAAGTTCCAAAGAGATACGCAGCTTTACGTCTTCGTTAAGAGCATTGTAGTGAGTTTCAAAGGGTCTTGCGGCAGCTCCTCCCGCATTTGATACAAGCAGGGGGGTCTCTACCTCCATAAAGCCCTTGTTGTCAAGGAAACGTCTTATGGACGATATCACGGCGGAACGCTTTCTGAAGGTCTCCTTTACGTCGGGATTTACGATAAGGTCAACGTAACGCTGACGGTAGCGCATATCCTGATCCTTTAAGCCGTGCCACTTTTCGGGCAGGGGCAGAAGTGACTTGGAAAGCAGTTCTATCTTCTGAGCGTGGACGGAAATCTCGCCCTTGCGTGTACGGAAAACAAAGCCCTCCACGCCGACAATATCGCCGATATCCCACTTTTTGAACTCGGCAAATTCGTCCGCGCCGATGTCGTTCATGCGGACATAAACCTGCATACGGTCGCTGCTGTCGCGGACGTCGATAAAGTTCGCCTTGCCCATATCGCGCCATGACATGATACGTCCCGCGATCTTAACGTTGATTCGGGAAGCCTCCAGAGCGGCTTTGAGCTTTTCCTCGTCCTCGCCCGCTTCCGCCTTGGCTTTTGCCTCGGACTCCTCGTAAGCCTTTCTCAGCTCCGCGTTCAAGATCGTCACGTCATACTTTGTGATCTCAAAGGGGTCTTTTCCCGCCGCTTTAAGCTCGTCAAGCTTATCTATTCTTATCTTCTTCAGGACGTGAATATCCTGTTCGGTCTGTTCTTCTTCGGGAGCGATAACCTGATTTTCCTCGGACATTTTTTTCGATCCTTTCTTTTGAATACTCTGATTACTTACCTATGCCAAGAATTTCCATTCTGATGATACCTACGGGAGCTTCTACCTCGATAATGTCTCCGACTTTTTTCTTCAGAGCGGCGATACCGATGGGAGCTTCCTCGGAAATTTTGTTGTTTTCGGGATCGGCTTCGGTAGAGCCTACTATTTGGAGGGTCATTTCCTCGTCCATTTCAAGGTCTTTGAGGGTGACAACAGAACCAACGCCAACCTCGTCGTTGGACAGCTCGGACTCGTCCACAACGATGGCATTTGCAATGGTAAGCTCCATTTCCTGAATTTTGGCTTCAAGGATACCCTGTTCGTTTTTAGCCTCGTCGTACTCGGCGTTTTCGGAAAGGTCTCCGAACGCTCTTGCCTCTTTAAGCTTCTGGGCGACCTCGGCGCGTCTTACGGTAATGAGATATTCCAGTTCTGCCTCAAGCTTTTTGTAGCCCTCCGCGGACATTCTAACCTTTTTTACAGCCATTTGAATCCAATCCTTTCCGTGTAAAATGTTTATCCTAAAGTTTTATTATATAGTATATTTTTGTTAATGTCAATAGGTAAACGGCAAAATCTGAGGATATCCAAAGTGGGAATTAATCATTACTTTGCTTGGAACCGGACGAGGGGGACAACCACAAGAGAGAGGGAGGGGGCTCATGGAAATTTAAGGGGCGCACGCACGCCCCCTCCCTCTCCCTTATGGTTTTCCCCCTCGAGCTCCCTCTTT
>JAAVHL010000037.1 GCA_014799735.1 Ruminococcus sp. | reverse complement strand
TTTGTCGCGCACCGCACAAAGGGGGAGCGGTCGTGTCCGCTCCCCCTCGGAATGACTGTCGTCATTCCTCACCCCTTTCACCGTTTTGAACGATATGCGCCTGCGGGCGCGGGGAAGGAGATTTCGCCCTCTGCGGAGGGCGACCAAAGGCTCCGCCTCTGGACTTCGCGAGCTGGGCTCAGCTCGACCAGCTTTAGTCGGCGGCTTCGCCGCCTAAAGGATTGTTACATAGTTCGTTAAATCAAAATTTACAGCAAAAATTGATTTCTGTTATTTTTTTTAAAACTCTATTCCATTTCTGCAAAATATGTGATATAATAGTTGTGTATAGTTTATGCCTTTTGCGGCAAATTTTGGAATTAGGCGGTGATTTCGTGAAAACTTTCTGGCGCGCCCTGTGGCTTGCTGCCGTGGCTTTCGGAGGAGTGGCTCTCGTCCGCGTTGCCCTGGAAATACTCAACAGAGACAGCAAAAGATATATTGATGTATAACTAACAGTAGTTACTGCAAATAAAATTACACGGAGTAATTTTTAACATGAATAAATATCAGAAATTAGCGGGAAATACCCTGATATTCGCTATCGGAAACTTCGGGGCGAAATTCCTGAGCTTTATATTAATGCGGCTCTACACGGGCTGCATGACCGACGAACAGTACGGCATGGCTGACCTGCTTATCCAGACGGTAAACGTTCTGTACCCCATCGTTACCCTCAGCATGGCGGACGCGATAATCCGTTTCGGCATGGAGAAAAAAATCGACGGACGGCAGGTATACACCGTCGCTCTCTGCTCCACTCTTATGGGACTTGGCGTGCTTACGCTTGCTATGCCGCTCTTCAATCTATTCGATACGTATAATCAGTACAGTTTTATACTATATGTATGCTGTTACTGTTCCTGCTTCAGGCAGATAGCCTCCAATTTTGTAAGGGCAAAGGGGTATGTGAAGCTGTTTGCTTTGGACGGCATAGTCTCCGCGCTTACGATAGTGATATTCAACGTTATCTTTCTTGTCTGCTTCAAAATGGGAGTAACGGGGTACGTGCTGTCAATAATCCTGTCCGACGCGCTTTCCTTTACGGGACTTACCGTTATGGCGGGTCTGCACAAATACCTTGACATCACCTACTTTAACAAGAAGCTTTTCACGGATATGATAAAATATTCCGCGCCCCTTATCCCCGCGTATGTTATGTGGTGGATAACCTCCGCTTCGGACAGATGGTTTGTCAAGAGCCTTTGCGGCGGCGGAGTGAACGGCGTCTACAGCGTTGCCTATAAGATACCGTCCCTGCTGATGATGTTTACAACGCTGTTCTATCAGGCATGGCAGATGTCCGCTATCGAGAACAGGAACGACAGCGGTCTGTCGAAGTTCTATACCAAAATTTACGGAGCGTACAGCTCCCTGCTTATGATAGCCGCGGCGGGGGTTATCATGCTTGTGAAGCCGCTGACCTATCTTCTCGTGGACAACGATCCCGAAAAGAACTTTATTTTCTCGTACCACTACACGCCGATACTGGTAATGGCTATGATATTTCAGTGTCTTTGCCAGTTTACGTCAAGCGTATACAATGTAACGAAAAAGTCCATGAATTCAATGCTGACAAGCGTTATAGCGGCGGTGACAAATCTGATACTCAACTTCCTGCTGATACCCGAATACGGAGCATACGGCGCGGCGGTGGCAACGGCGGTATCCTACGCGGCTTGCTTCGGTATACGTATCTTTGACGTTACAAGACTTATCGAGTTCAAGGCTTACCATATCAGGACGATAATCAACACCGTTATGGTGGGAGTCATGGCTTACATTGCCATAACCGAGCCTAAGCTTACATATCTGTGGCTGGTACTTATTTTCCTGCTTGTGACCGTGCTTAACTTCGGGGCGGTAATGAGCACGGTCAAAAAGATTTTAAACAGGCGGTCGGGAGAGAAAAATTAATGCTTCCATGACTTTCAAGGAGCGTGAAATTCTATGAAAATCGACGCATGGTGGTTTGAAAACAAACAGGACGATTCCGAAATTTTACAGCCCGAGGTATTTGTTCCCAAGACCTGCTTCGGAGTTTATTCGGAGGTTGACAAAATAGCGTATCCATTTGCTGTGAAAGTTACGGCGGAATTGGACGGGAAACAGCTTTACAACGATGAATTTACAATAAAAAGCGGAAATGAAGCATACGAAACGTATGAAGCAAGATGTACGGACAGCACGTTCACTCTTAAAGCTTTGGCTGAAAATATATCGGGACTTCCCGACAAAATAAGCGTTGAAATTGAAACAGGCGGAAAGCGTTACGCCGAAACGGTAAAATGCGAGTACGCAAGGCTGTACGGAAAAATCACAGATTTTGGCGGCAAGCCTTTTCCGGCATTGGTGCAAATGCAAAGGGTCGGCTTTGACAAGGATATATCAATAGGCGTATGGAGCGACAAAAACGGCGAATACTCGGCGGTCGTTCCCAAAGGCTGTTACAACTCGTTCTTTATAGATGACGAAAGCTACGGCAAGACAAGCCTTGAAAGCTGGTGCTGGCATATGCTCATCGACGGGGACGAGGAAATTAATTTTAAAATCGGCAACGGCGAGGTTTACTCTCTGTCGGTATGGTGCAATAACGGCGGCGGACAGACTTTGTTTTTCTGGTTCAGACCTATGATTTTGGGAAAGAAATCAGAGTATGAGGTCGAGATAAACGGTCAAAGCAGTACGGTGACAGATATATCCCCCGAACTGGAGACGGAAGATATTACTGTAACTCTTAACGGCAGGGAGCTGAAAGTTATTTCCCTGCAAAAAATTTATGAAACTACAGAAAATTCCGTTATGCCCGCATACATATTGCAGACGGAAAGACCGTCTGGCGCAGTGGGAAAGCAGACTGCCGTTGTGGAGTACAACACTGAAAAGAGAAGCGCAGAGCTTGGCTACACTGCCCAAAGTCAAGGACGTGTGCAGTTTTATTTCAGGGATTCAACTTGTTTAACGCTGATATGACGGTACACGGAGGTTGAAAACATGAAAAAACTGCTGGTCTTGGACGAAAAAAATTACGATGAAAGCCTTGAAGAAATATACCGCGTAGCCGTCCGCAGCATTATTTTCAGGGACGGCAAGCTGCTGATGATAGAAAGTGACAACGGAGAGCTGAAATTTCCGGGAGGCGGCATGGAGGACGGCGAGGACGATATTGAAACTCTTATAAGAGAAACCTTGGAGGAAACAGGCTTCTCGGTCGTGCCCGAAACTGTAAGGGAATTCGGCGAAATAGAGGAAAAACGTCTTGCGCTTTACGAAAATAAAATCTGGCACCAGATTAACAGATATTATTTTTGCGGGATTTATGACAAGCAGTCGGAGTGCGATTATTCCGAAAATGAAAAAGCCCACGGTTTTAAGCCCGTATGGTACACATTGGACGAGGCGTACAAAAAGAACTGCGAGCGTGCGTGGAATCAAAGGGAATACCACGCTTTAAAGCTTCTAAAGGAATATTTAAAATAAATTTTTTATAGAAAGGAATATTTACAATGGGTATTAAAATTCAGGAATATCACAATAAGTACATGAAGAAGTCATGGAATGGCGACACCCCATTTGACGTTGACGTCAAAATGTTTCAGCTTGACGGTAAGGACACAAGCTACATTTTCGGAGTTACCGACGAGGGTTACCTTATTCACGGCTATTTCGGAAAGAAGATATGCGGGGACGACCTTACATATCTGCTCCGTCTGGAGGAAAATCCGTGGGTTCCCAAAACCAATATGCGGGACAAGGGTACGTTCATGGACTCCGCCGCTTTCGAGTATCCCTGCCACGGCACGGGCGATTATCGCGAGCCTTGCCTTATGGTTATGGACGACGAGGGCATGACCACCACAGAACTGCTGTATCAGTCCCACAAGGTCTATAAGGGCAAGCCCGCTCTGGATGGACTTCCCGCCACCTTTGCAAACGAAAACGAAGCTGAAACTCTTGAAATTACCTGCATAGACAAGCACACGGGTCTTGAAGCGGTACTGGTGTACACGGTGTTCAATGACTTGGACGTTATCACTCGCAGCGTTCGCTTGAAAAATACGGGTAAAGCTCCCCTTAACGTGAAGCGCGTTCTTTCCATGTGCGTGGACTTCGACAACGACGGCTACGACTTCATCACCCTTAACGGAAGCTGGGCGAGAGAGCGGGTCATCGAGCGTTCAAGACTTCACCACGGCAAGCAGGGTATCGACTCGGTAAAGGGCGAGTCCTCACACCAGAACAACCCCTTTATGGCTCTTGTTTCCCACAACGCCGACGAGGACTGCGGCGAGGCTTACGGCTTCAACTTTGTTTACAGCGGAAACTTTTTCGCGCAGGCTGAGGTCACACAGCACAAGTACACCCGCGCGGTAATGGGCATCAACCACTTTGACTTTAACTGGCTGCTTGAAGCGGGCGAAGAATTTGTCGCTCCCGAGGTCGTTATGGTTTATTCGGACGAGGGCATTGGAAAAATGTCCCGCACCTTCCACGACCTGTACCGTCAGCACCTTATCCGCGGCGAGTACAAGGATAAACGCCGTCCCATACTTATCAATAACTGGGAAGCTACCTACTTTAACTTCGATACCGACAAGCTTATCGGCATTGCAAAGGAAGCCTCCAAGCTTGGCATTGAAATGCTTGTTATGGACGACGGCTGGTTCGGTCACAGAGACTCGGACAATTCCTCTCTCGGCGACTGGTTCGTCTACGAAAAGAAGCTTAACGGCGGTCTGAAATATCTTGTTGACGAGGTAAACAAGCTTGGCATGAAGTTCGGCATATGGTTCGAGCCTGAGATGATTTCCCCCGACAGCGAGCTTTACAAGAAGCACCCCGAATGGGCTATTCAGGTTCGGGGACGTGAGCTTACCATGTCCCGCGAGCAGTACGTTCTGGACTACTCCAACAAGGAAGTCCGCGACTATGTTTACGGCATGATGAAAGCTGTCCTTGACAGCGCGAATATCGAGTACATCAAGTGGGACATGAACCGTCAGCTTACCGAGGTAGGTTCGACCTCCCTGCCGAAAAACCGTCAGAGGGAGCTTTGGCACAGATATGTTCTGGGCGTTTACGACCTTATGAACAGGCTTACCACCGATTACCCATATATTCTTTTGGAGAACTGTTCGGGCGGCGGCGCGCGGTTTGACCCGGGTATGCTCTACTACTCGCCGCAGATCTGGTGTTCCGACGACACGGACGCTATCGAGCGTCTGAAGATACAGCACGGCACGTCAATATGCTACCCCGCTTCCGCAATGGGAGCCCACGTTTCCGACTGCCCCAACCACACGGTGGGACGCTCCACGCCGTTTGCAACAAGAGGAAACGTTGCAATGGTGGGTACGTTCGGCTACGAGCTTGACGTTACAAGGATACCCCAGCAGGACAGGGACGCTATCCCGGGTCAGATCGAACAGTTCAACAAGTACAATCCCATTATACGCACGGGCGACCAGTACCGCATAGGAAACGTTTTTGAGGACAACACATGGGACGCCTGGATATTCGTTGCAAAGGACAAGTCCGAGGCGGTGTTCACGTTTATTCAGGTTCTGGGCAGACCCAACTACCGCAACAGACGCATTAAACTGAAAGGTCTCGACCCGAAGTCTCTCTATAAAAATATGGAGACGGGAGAGGTGCTTACAGGCTGCGCGCTGATGAACGCGGGCGTTTTCGTAAAGCTGGACGGCGATTTTGCTTCCAAGGTGGTTCATTTTGTAAAGCAGTAATTTTACATTTTATTACAATTGCCTTCCAGATAACGGAAGTCAATTGCCATATATGGGGAACTGTTAGAGAATGTTCGGTAACTTAAAGGTTTTCGTAAGCTTTTTTTAGCTAAAATGCACAAGACAAGCGAAAGTATATCTGTAAAATGTCTCTTGAAAAATTTCGTTTTTTCTGGTATAATTATTATAGTTGAAGTCACGTCTATGCGATGTGAGCTTCAGGAGGAGGTTATATATGAAGAATACAAAGAAGATTCTTGCAGGACTTCTTGCGCTTACTATGACAAGTGCGTTTGCAGCCTGCTCGAATGACGATGCAGGAACTGCCAACGACGGCGAACAGGGTGCTGAAGCTACCGCTACTACCACTACAGCGGAGACCACAGCTGCACTCACAACGGCTATCAAAGAAGCCGAACTCAGTGAAGAACAGGCTGACTCTCTCAGCAATGCACTGTCCCAGCTTCAGGACGTGGAGCTTGCAAACAAGGAGATCAAATGGTTTGCTCACTATGACATCAACCCGAACACAAACGGAGCGTCCAAAAAGGTTGAGCTTGAACTGTTCGAGAGAAAGTACGGCGGCTCTATCAAGTGGTATCAGACCACATGGGATAACCGTTACAACGATCTTTCCACATACGTTCTCGGCGGCGAGGGAATCGACTTCTACGCTTCCGATACGGGCAACCTGCCTAAGGGTATCGTAAGCGGAATGTTCCAGTCGGTTGACGAGTACATCGACATCAACGACGCTATCTGGCAGAACACCAAAACAGCTATGGACAGCTACAAGTTCGGCGACAAGCACTTTATGTTCGTTACCAATGTTATCGCAAACTACATGGTATACTACAATACCGCTACGATCGAAGCAAACGGTCTTGACGATCCTTGGGATCTTTACAAGTCCGGCGAATGGAACTGGGACAGCTTTAAGAAGATGCTCCAGGACTTCGTTGACGAGGAAAACGATCAGTGGGGTCTTGACAACTGGTACAACGAAGCTGCTCTGCTTTATTCGGCAGGCGTTCCTACAGTTCAGTCCGTTGACGGTCAGCTTGTCTGCAACCTGAACGATGCGACTATGGAAAAGGCTATGAACTTCCAGTACGACCTCTACAACAGCGGACTTGTTCTTCCTCTTGAGCAGTTTAACTGGTCTATCCAGCCCGCTATGATGGGCGAGGGCAGAGAGCTGTTCTGGATCGGCGGTTCTTGGGAAGCTGAGGGCGATCCGTCCACATGGACTACTCAGATACCTGCCGAAAATCTCGGACTTGTTCCCGTACCGTCTCCTGCGGATTCCGATCATCCTTACCAGCCCGCAACGCTGGAGGGTTATGTTCTCTGTAAGGGCGCGTCCAATCCCGAGGGCGTTGCAATTTTCGCTGAGTGTACTGTTGTTGCAGGCAGCGATGAGAACGCAAAGGCTATATCCCGTCAGAAGAGAATGGAAGACGCTCAGTGGTCCGAAGATCTGGTTGACAGACTTGCAGAGATCAATGATCTTGCAAGACAGTACCCTGTTATCGATCTTGCTGCCGGCTGCTCTACCGATATCGCTTCCTACACCACCGACGGCGGCGCAGAGGTTGGTATAAGAGCTGCATTCCACGGCACAGACTGGGCTTCTACAAGAGAGTCCATCGCCGACACCATCATCATGCTGGTAGGCGAAGTAAACGATGAGCTTCAGGCTAAGGTTGCCGAGGGCTGATTCG
>JAAVHL010000119.1 GCA_014799735.1 Ruminococcus sp. | reverse complement strand
CAAAACTGGTACTCTCACCGAGGGCAAGCCCTCCGTTACAGATATTTTTCCCCACGGCATAGCCGAGGAAGAGCTTATACGTCTTACCGCCTCGGGTGAAGCCGCTTCGGGACACCCTCTCAGCGAAGCGATAGTGACCTGCGCCGAGGAAAAGGGTATCGCTCTTTCAGACACCGCGGATTTTACAAATCTTGACGGACGGGGAATTTCCGTTACCGTTGACGGCAAAAAGCTTTTAGTCGGAAATATCCGTCTTATGGAGGAAAATTCCATAGCCGTCCCCGAGGACTACAGCCAAAAGGCAGAGCACTGCGCCGATATGGGCAGAACGCCAATGTACGCCGCTTATGACGGTGTGTTCATAGGCGTGATAGCCGCGGCGGATACCATAAAAAAAGGAAGTCTCGAAGCCATTGCGGAGCTTCAGAAAATGGGAATTAAAACCGTTATGCTGACGGGAGACAACGCCCGTACCGCCCGCGCCGTTGCGGGAGAGCTTAACATCGACAGCTTTATCGCCGAGGTACTGCCCGAGGAAAAAGCGGAGCATATCAAAAAGCTTCAGCAGGACGGCGAAGTGGTCGCTATGGCGGGAGACGGCATAAACGACGCGGTTGCTCTGACACAGGCGGACGTTGGTATCGCTGTGGGACAGGGTACGGACGTTGCTATCGAATGCGCGGATATCGTCCTTATCAAGGACGACCTGCGTGACGTAAGCAAGGCGATACGTCTTTCAAAGGCTACCATAAGGAATATCCGTCAGAACCTGTTCTGGGCGTTCGGCTACAACACTCTCGGTATTCCCGTTGCAATGGGTATCCTGCACATTTTCGGCGGCCCGCTCCTCAACCCGATGATAGCCGCGGCGGCAATGAGCTTAAGCTCGGTATCGGTAGTGTCCAACGCGCTCCGTCTTAAAACGGTAAAGATTGGTTAAACGAATAGGGCAATAAATAGAGTATAGGTTCTCTATTTTTAAATTCTAAAATTTTAACAGGAGGGTTTTTCAATGAAAAAAATTATGATCGAGGGTATGTCCTGCGAGCACTGCGTTGCTCATGTCAAGGAGGCTCTGGAAAATCTGGGAGCGTCAAGCGTTTCCGTTGACCTTGAGGGCGGTTACGCTACGTGCGAGACAGACAAGTCCGACAGCGAGATCAAAGCAGCCATTGAAGACGAGGGCTACGACGTAACAGCAATTGAATAACAATATTACCCATACCGTCACCATAAGGCGGTATGGGTAATATTTAACGTATCAAAGTATCTTGCTGATTTCCTCAAAAGGCTCTACGCTGCGTTTGAGAATGCCGTGCATATGGGCTATGGCAATGCCGTAGTTTGTTATGGGAACGCCCTGCTCCTCGGCGCAGGCATAGCGGTACTTCATTTCGCGCTCGTTCAGCATACAGCCTCCGCAGTGTATCACCGCCGCGTATCCGCTCAGATCGTCGGGAAATTCCGTTCCCGAGGTGAACTCAAAGGCGACGTCCTTTCCGGTGTGCTTTTTCACCCAGTTCGGAAGCTTCACCGTGCCTATGTCCCCGCATTGGCGGTGGTGCGTGCAGCCCTCGGAAATGAGGATTTTGTCTCCGTCCTTTAGGCTGTCAAGAGCCTTTGCGCCCCTGACGGCGGTTTCAAGAGTACCCTTGTAGCGTGCGAACAAAATCGAAAAGGACGTGAGCAGGATATCTTCGGGAGTTTCCGCGGAGACCTTTCCGAAAGCCTGACTGTCGGTGATGACAAGCTTAGGCTTAGTGCCAAGCTTTTTCAGCGTTTCGGCAAGCTCTGTCTCCTTTACGACAACGGAAATCCCTCCCGCTTCGAGAATGTCGCGGATAGTCTGCTGCTGGGGCAGGATAAGCCTGCCCTTTGGCGCGGCAGCGTCGATAGGCACTACAAGCACCGCAATATCCGTCGGATTGAGCAGGTCGCCCACGATCTTCTTGTCGGGCTCGGAAATCTGCGCCAGCTTGACTATAGCTTCCTTAAGCTGGTCTATCCCGTCGCGGGTCAGCGCGCTGCCGTAGTAATGTCCCTCTTTCCGCGGGAAATTTTCGGGCAGAGTATCCGACTTGTTGTGAAAGACCGCACAGGGGATATTCTTTTTCCGTATCCTTTCTATAAGGGCAATGTCCTCAGCGCTTTCCTCAGCGCCGTCTATTACCGCAACGGCAATGTCGGTCTTGTTCAGCATCTGGTAGCTTTTCCTGACGCGAAGCGCGCCAAGCTCGCCCTCGTCGTCGATGCCGGGGGTGTCTATCATTATCACGGGGCCTATGGGGAGAAGCTCCATAGCTTTAAGCACTGGGTCGGTGGTAGTGCCGAGAACGTCGGAAACGATAGCAATGCTCTGGTTGGTGAGGGCGTTCATAACGCTGGATTTTCCTGCGTTCCGCTTTCCGAAAATTCCTATATGAACGCGGTTTGAGGAGGGTGTTTCGTTAAGTCCCATAAAATCAGCTCCTTGTAATTTTTATTTATCTTCAAACTGTTTGCGCGGTCACGGAGAACCGCTTGAAAGCTGCAAATATCAAGAGAGGAGGAGGTTGTTTTTCTCGCGGGAAAAACATTATCATTATGCATATAAGCAACAAATGCTCCATAGCGGTGCATTGTCTGATCTGTATACACGAGTTCGGAAATGATATCCGTATCACAAGCGAAATGCTGTCTGTGTCGTCGGGAGTAAATCCCGTGACGATACGCGGGATAATGAGCGCGCTTAAAAAGGACGGCATCATTTCCGTCAAGTCGGGAACGGGCGGCGCGGTCTTATGCTGTCCCACAGAGGAAATTTCCCTGTACCGCATATGCTCCGCCGTCGAGCCCGATTTTCTCGAAAAGCTTTTCGGGATACATTCAAGTCCCTCGCAGCTTTGTCCCGTCGGAAAAATTATCGGCTCGGTTCTTAAAACGTCTTATGACGAGGTTGCGGAGACCTTGACGAAAAGTCTTAAATCAATAACAATGGCGGAAATTATCCGAAACTATAAAAACGCGTCGGGCGACAACAACCTTTCCGTCGAAGACGTCTGGAAATGTTATTTATCCGCGTCGGGGTCAAGCGGAGTAACGTAAAGGGTGCGGTTATTGGTAAAGATAACCATTCCCGGCTTTGACCCCGACGGCTTTTTCACAAACCTCACAGGAACGTAATCCACGGGCACCTGTGAGGAATTTTTTGCCTTGCTGTGAAACGCCGCAAGCCGTGCCGCCCACATGACCGTACTGTCTGGGATTTCCTTTCCCTCCGCGCGGATTATCACGTGGGAACCCGTTATATCCTTGGTGTGGAGCCATATGTCGGTTTTGTCCGCAAGCTTTGTGGTGAGCATATCGTTCTGCTTGTTATTCCTGCCAACAAGCACCGTAAAGCCGTCGGGAGACTTGAACTCCAGCGGCGGGTGAGCTTTGGGCGGCTTGCCTTTCAGCTTTGCGGCGCGGATATAGCCCTGCTCCGCAAGCTCCAGCCGAAGCTCGTTTACCTCGTCCTCGCCCTTTGTTCTTGTCAGCGCGTCGAAAACGCTGTCGATATAGGCAAGCTCCTCCTCGCCCTTTTTTATCTGCTCGGTGAGTATTTTTTCCGCGGTATCCGCCTTGCGGTACTCTCCGTAGTAACGCTGCATATTCTGCGACGGCGTAAGCCGCTTGTCCAGCTTTATTTCAATTTGGGGACAGCTCTCGTCGTAGAAATTTTCCACCGTAACGCTGCCCATGCCCTTTTCCACGCGGTACAGATTTGCGGATATCAGGTCGCCCATAAGCTTGAATTTTTCCCTGTCGGCGGAGACCTTCAGTTCCTCCCGCTGATTTGCAAGACGGCGGGCTATGCGCTCGGAGGTGTTCTGCAAAAGCTTGTAGAGATCCTGTGCCCGCTGTCTGAGCCGCGCCGCGCTGTCCCGCTCGGCGTAGAAATAATCCAGCAGGTCGCAGGCGGAGGGCAGCTCCTCCGTGGTCATCAAACCGCTGTACTGACATATTGGCATGAACGAGAAATCTTTCAGCAAACCGTTTCCGTCCTTTACCGCGGTGAACGTGCAGCGTCCCTCGCGGCACTCCCGCGCGGACTGCTCTACCGCAAACGCAAGACGTTCAAGTATATCGCCGTTAAGGTCGCTTTTTACCGCGTCCCTGCCCTGAGCCGCGTACCAGACCCATTCGCGGGCAACTATGGGAGAAATTCCCTCGAAAATTTTCAGCAGCGTCTTTGCAAGATCGCCGTCGGGAAGCGGCTCTGCGGCGCGGGCAATGTCCGACTCGCTGCAAGTCCTGAAATCAAGCCTGTCGTCTCTTGGCGGGCAGGAATATGTCATGTTCGGCAGCACTGGTCTTTCGCGGGACATTTCAAAGTCCACCCGCTTTATGCTGTCGATAATTTTGCCCTCGGCGTTGATTATCACCACGTTTGAGCAGCGTCCCATGATTTCCGCCGCAAGGGTGATCTTCACCATGTCGCCAAGCTCGTTCATCGCCTCGAAATCGAAGTACAGAATACGCTCCAGACCGTCCTGCCTTATGTCAAGAAGCCTGCCGTTTCCGAGATGCTTGCGGAGCAGCATACAGAACATAGGCGGGACTTTCGGGTTCTCGATAGATTTTTTTGTGATATGCACCCGTGCCGACCCTGCCGCCGCGGAGAACAGAAGCTTTTCGTTTCCGCCTCTTGTGCGCAGGGTCATAACTATCTCCTCCCGTGACGGTTGGCTGATCTTGTCAACCCTGCCGCCGATAAGAGGTTCAAGCCCTTTTTTTACCATGTACAAAAATGCGCCGTCCAACGCCATAATTATTCCTCCTCTGAAATGTCCACACGCAAAATAAGTTTAAACGGCTCATAGTCGGAAGCCTTTGAAATTTCTACGGACACCTCAAACTCCCGCTCGTCTATTTCCTCGGTAAAGAAATTTTCAATGCTCCGTCCGCCCTCGTAGGTGACGAACTCGCTTATCTCAAACGAAAGGTCGTCAAACATTTTTTTCAGCTTTCTGCGGATACCGAAATGGTTCACCACGTCAAAAGCAAGGTCCATTTCCTCCAGAGCGGCAAGAATGTCCACCCCGCGGATATTTTCCGTTTCGATTATTTTTTCGTCGCTGAAACGTTCGTCCGCTTCTATGCAGAAATCGTAGGGCTCGATAAAGGGTGCGTCCTCGGTGCTTTCGTCGGAGGTATCAATGTCCTTTTTAAATTTATTGAAAAAATCTTTCAGCATATTGTCTCTCTCCCTTTCAAAAATACAATAGACGGCGGTAAATTCGGCCCATACAGAAAATACGTTCACAATAAAGTACATCAAAGTCCGCCCAAGACCTCTGCCCGCGCCCATAAGCGCAATAAGACCCGTAAACGCCATTTTGTCAGGCTGAACGGTAAATGCGGACACGGTATACAATATTTCGGGAAACACTGTCACGGCATTGACAGCAATAAAAATTATCATATACTTCAAGCCCAGCTTAAAAGACAGCTTCAAAGCCGTACCTATCCCGATATTATTATTTTTTGCGTACAAATACGGCATACTTATGAAAAATATTAAAATTATCCAAGTAATAATACTGTGTATTAAGATTCCTGCAACATCACCTATCTCAAAGGACGTGTTCCAAAAAGCAAGAGCCATAAGTATAAAAAATACCCTCGAAACTATAGCGCCAAGCCTGACCGTAACAAAGGATATTAATATTTTTCCTGCGCTTCGGTAAAAGTCAAAAACCGAAAGTATGTGAGGCTTTCTGCCGTCTGTGCGTTCAAAACAGAACTTGTAAAATCCCGTATAGAACGGCGAAACAGCTATAGATATAACTGCTTTGAAAAATAATGTTAGACCTGTCCAGGCAGAACCGGCAGCGTTTCTAATAACCAAATTTAACAGCCGTTCCGCAATGTTGTTTGCCGTCATTAAGGCAAGATAAAAAACAAGTACAAACGGAAGCACCTTTTTGAACGACATTTTGATCTTCTGCATATTGTCAGCCCCAATCATAATTTTTTGTAAGTAAGCACCTCAAACCCTATCTCCGTAGTAAGACTTTCAAGCCTTTCCAGACGTTCGTGACCCTCCGCGCCCGTCTTGTAGAAGTAGGGCGTCATGGAGAAAAGCGCGGCTATATCCTCGCCGGACGGCAGGAAGATTTCCCCCAAAACCTTTTCCGCGCCCAGAAACTCAAAGCCGTCAAGCCCGTAGTCCTTTACCGCGTTGGGGTACGGCTCGTCGTAGACCGCGCATTTAAGCTGCCACAGGTGACGCTCCGCGGGTATCGCCATTATGAAGATACCGCCCCGCTTCAGCACCCGCTGAAATTCCTCCCCGCAGTAGGGCGCGAAAAGACTTGTGACAATATCGCAGCTTTCGCTTTCAATTGGCATATGAAACACGCTTGCAACCGCGAACTGCGCCGATTTCGTCCGTTTAGCGGCGTAGTCGGCGGCGGTTTTGGAAATGTCTATCCCGATAATTTCCGCGTTCATGTCTGCAATAGACTGCGCTATTTTGTCTGTGTAGTAGCCCTCCCCGCAGCCTGCGTCAAGTATTCTGCACCCCTCGGAAGCATGGGCGGAAACCGTCCTGCACAGGGCTTCCGCAAGTATTTCGTAGTAACCCTTGTCAAGAAAATTTTTCCGCGACTGCACCATAAGCTTGTTGTCTCCCGGCAGAGCGGAGTTCATTCGGTCGGAGGTCAGCAGGTTCACATAGCCGCTTTTGGCGATATCAAAGCAGTGCCGCTCCGGACACAGAAAGGATTTTCCGTTCCGCGCAAGTCTCCCGCCGCACTTTGGACAAATAAGCATGATAAAGCTCCTTAAAGAATGTAGTCAACGGGGTCGCGGTCGGCTCTTGCCCGAACCGCTTCAAGCTGAGGGTACTCCTCCTTGAAACGGCTTATCAGGTACGGAACAGCAATGTCCTCCGTGTGGAAATGTCCGCAGTCGTACAGGGCAATGCCTGCGTTGCGTGCGGTTATCCATTGGTCGTGCTTAACGTCACCCGTGATGTAAGCGTCCGCGCCCGCGGCAATCGCGGCGGGAAGATCGCTGCCCGCCCCTCCCGAACAGAACGCTATCTTTTTTATGATACTGCCGCTGTCCGTATAGCGGACTATGGTGCAGCCGAAAACGTCTTTAAGCATTTTTCCGAATTCGTCGGGATAAAGCTCACTTCCCGAAGTGCAGACCCAGCCGTAGCCCCGTCCGTCGGGGTGGACAGGCTCAAGGACGCTCTGCTTTTTCAGCCCAAGGGCGGAATTGAGCATATCGAAAATAATGTCGTTTATGCCGCCGTCCGCCATATCCAGGGGCGAATGGAAGCAAATGCAGGCTATGCCGTGCTTCAGGGCAAGACAGGCGGGGTTGCTGTCGTCCAAGCTGTAGAGCGGGTGGAATATCACAGGGTGGTGGGCAATTATTGCCTCCGCGCCTATTTTCGCTGCCTCGCGGACGACGTCGCAGGTAATGTCCAGAGCGAACAGTACTTTTGTTACGGACGCGCTTTCGTTCCCCACTAAAAGCCCCGAATTGTCCCCCTTGTGGAGATTTTTCATCGGCGCGATTTTATCCATTAATATCATCAGGTCTTTTACACAATACATAGTATCTCTTCCAATCCTTGTAAAAATTTCTGCGGCAAGAGCGGTCTTTTCCGTGCGGCGGGAAGCCCGTCCCTCCCGCAGGAGCCGTTCGGCCTGTCCCTCGGCGTAAAGCCTTGCGGCAGGGTCGCTCAGGTCAAGCTTTCCCAAAAGCTCGAATATCGGCGGCGGAGTGTATGACGCCGCTCCGTTCTTTACCGCGTTTATCACCGTGTAGCGGAATTTTCCGTCCACAGCGGCGCATTGTTTAAGTATCTCAAAGCCGTTTTCGCAGAGCCATCTTATCAGGAAATCCGCTCGGCTCATGGGCTGCAAAATCATATTTTTTCCGTCAAGCCAACCGCATCGGGAAAGAATATCGGCAATAAGCTCTCCGCCCATTCCCGCGATAACGATATCGGTTATCCCGCTTTCGGGGATATTTTCCAGCCCGTCCGACAGGATAAGCTCCGCCCTGTCAAGGATTCCCGCCTTTTCAAGGGTGAGCCTTGCCGCGGCAAGAGGCTTTTCGTTTATGTCTGCGGCAACGGCGGTCTCGCACCTGCCCTCGGAGAGAAGCTCCGCCGCAAGGTAGGCGTGATCCGTACCCACGTCGCAGACCCGTTTTCCCGTTACCATATCGGCGCAAAGCCGTAATCTTTTATCAAGCATAATGTCCTCACAATGTTATATGAATTACTGCTCATATGTATCAATTTTTTGGTGGAATGACCGCATAAGCCGCGGACACAGTGCGTCCCGAAAGATACACAAAAAACATTAAAGGCGTAAAGTAAAAACCTTACGCCTTTAGTAATCACTTGTTCTCGAAGTGCTTGTTAAGCTTTGCAACAAGCTCGTCGGGATTTACTCCGTGTACGGCGCAGGCGTCGGCAATGCTTTCGCCCCTTGCCGAGGGACAGCCCAGACAGTGCATACCCATTTCCAGAAAGAACGGAGAGGTCTCCGCGTCAAGGTCGAGAACGTCGCCGATTATCATATCCTTTGTGATTTTTACGCTCATTTTAACATTCCTCCAAAATATACTGTAATAGTATTATAACCTATTTTTCCTGTTTTTGCAATAGCCTGTTGATTTTTTTGCAGATAGGTGGTATAATTGTTTTAGCTTCCAAATTTATGAAATGAGGTATCTGAATTGAATTTACTTGATAAGCTTGAACGAAAATTCGGACGGTATTATATCAGCAACCTGATGCTCTACATCGTTATAGGTACGGGAATAGTGTTTGCGTTTCAGTATCTTTTTTCCGAGATCCCGCTGCTGTATTTTCTCACGTTTAGCAAAGCCGCTATCATGCACGGACAGATATGGCGGATAATATCCTTTATCTTCATTCCCGAAAGCGGAAATCCGATCTCAATGGTCTTTTGGCTGTATTTGTACTGGCTTTTCGGATCAAGCCTTGAAAATTACTGGGGCGGCTTCCGCTTCAACGTATATTATTTCTCCGGCGTGATTTTTTCGATCATCGGTGGATTTATCACAGGCTATGCCACAGTACAGTACCTCAATCTTACGTTGTTTCTGGCAATGGCGGCGATCAATCCCAATATGCAGCTCCTGCTGTTCTTTTTCATTCCCGTGAAAATGAAATGGCTCGCATGGGTGGACGCGGCGTATCTTATCTATTGCTTCATACTCGGCTCATGGAGCGTCAAGCTGATAATTCTTTTTTCCATGCTTAATTTCCTGCTGTTTTTCGGCGGGGACTTCTTACGGCTCGTCCGCCACAAAATAAAGTTCAGGAAAATACGCAGCAGCTTCAAAAACAAAAACAAGTAAAAAAGCGGAACGCTTGGCAAGAGCGTTCCGCTTTCAAAATGTAGAAAAAGTATAAATTTTGATTTAGCGCACTACGCACTATGTGGCAACACTTAGGCGGCGTAGCCGCCGACATCAGCTGGTCGAGCTGAGCCCAGCTCGCAGAAGTCCAGAGGGCGGAGCCCTTTGGTCGCCGCCCGCAGGCGGCGAAATCTCCTCCCCGCGCCCGCAGGCGCATTGCCCCCGAAACGGAGCAGGAGGTGAGAAATGACGACAGTCATTTCGAGGAGGGGCGAACACGACCGCCCCTCCTTGTTACAGTATACAGCACAGT
>JAAVHL010000118.1 GCA_014799735.1 Ruminococcus sp. | reverse complement strand
TGTCCGCTCCCCCTCGAAATGCTGTCGCATTTCTCACCCCTTTCACCGTTTCGGACGAAATGAGATTTCGCCCTCTGCGGAGGGCGACCAAAGGGCTCCGCCCTCTGGACTTCTGCGAGCTGGGCTCAGCTCGACCAGCTGATGTCGGCGGCTTCGCCGCCTAAGATTTGTTACATGGTGCGCAAAATCAAAATTTACCGCCGAAAATTGTCCGTATGTTTTTTTTGCAAAGGTATTGAAAAAAACGGAAAAAAGTGCTACAATAATATTGTATTTTCTTTGAAAGGAACGGTTCAGCCAATGGAATACATTTATTCAATGGGTGCTCTCATAAACAGTATTCTTCCCATCGAGTTCTGGGATATTGTTGACATAGCCGTGCTTACGGTGCTTATATATAAAGGCTTCACACTTGTAAAGGAGACCCGCGCAGGCGGTCTTATCAGAGGTCTTATACTTATACTTATCGCTTATGCCGTTATGAATGCGGTGGGAATGAACGCTATGGCGTATATACTTAGAAATGTTTTCAGCGCCGGACTGCTCGCTCTGGTAGTCCTTTTCCAGCCGGAACTGCGCCGTTCTCTTGAAAAAATGGGTCATACAAAGGTTTCCAGACTTTCGGTATTTTCTTCGCTGACTGCCGATTCGGACGATATGCTCGCCGCCAAGTGGAACACCGCTGTCGAGGCTATATGCGATGCCTGCGAGGACTTGTCCTCCACCACAACAGGCGCACTCATCGTTATCGAGCAGGACTCCAAGCTGGGCGAACAGATAGACACGGGTACGATACTTAACGCCGCTCCCTCAAAGGAGCTTTTCGGAAATATCTTCTACCCCAAAACACCGCTCCACGACGGCGCGGTGATAATGCGTGACGGCATGATACTTGCGGCGGCGTGCTTCCTCCCCAAACCCCAGAAGGAGGAGACCATCAACAAGGCTCTCGGCTCGAGACACCGCGCAGCTATCGGAATGAGCGAAAATTCCGACGCGCTGATAATAGTCGTTTCCGAGGAGACCGGTACTATTTCGGTTGCCGAAAACGGAGACCTGACAAGAGGCTATACCAGAGACAGCCTTAAAAAGCTGCTGAGGACAAGGCTTCTCCCCGAAAGAAATCTTAAGCAGAAGCCTCCCGGACGCGGCAAATCGGACGAGGACGGAGACGGCAGATCCTCGATCTTCGGAACGTTCAAAAAAAAGAAATTTACCGATAAAATATAATTCGCCGCGGAAAGGAGACCGTAAATATGAGCGCACTGGATATACTGGGAAATATAGTAAAAAAAATCAGCATATTCTTTTCAAGGCTTTTTGAAAAGGACGTTGTGGTAAAGATCACATCTCTTGCGGCGGCGATAGTAATATGGTTCGTTATTTCGGTAAGCGCGTATCCGACGATGAAAAAGCCGGTTTACAGCATTCCCGTTCAGATAGCCCTTGAGGGCACGTACGCAGATTCACACAAGCTTCAGGCTATGTCAATATCAGCCGAAACGGTAAATATTGTCGTTGAAGGCAAGCGCGAACAGGTGGGAAATCTTACGGCGGATGAACTTGTCGCAGTAGCTTCTGCGGAAAATGTTATGTACGCTACAGAGTACAATCTGCCGATTGAGATAGTATGCTCGTCGGGAAAAAAATTCGAGGTGGAAAGTATAGAACCCGCCTCCGTTACGGTGGATTTTGACGAGATCATTTCTAAGGAAATAGAGCTTACCCCCGAGCTTTCGGGAATATCCGCGGCGGACGGATACTTTATTGACGGT
Source organism: Ruminococcus sp. (assembly GCA_014799735.1). Classification (GTDB taxonomy): domain Bacteria; phylum Bacillota; class Clostridia; order Oscillospirales; family Ruminococcaceae; genus RGIG8773. The sequence goes on along the minus strand of JAAVHL010000118.1, from coordinate 9,555 downwards.
GAGGACAACGTGGACGTAGTTCCGAATATCGTTACGGTAACAGGTCCTGCGGAGATACTCAAAAACGTAACAAGGGCTTCCGTGGTGGTGAGCGAGGATACGTCTCTCACAAAGACCGAGGACTTTATAACAAACGCGGTAAAGCTTTACCGCGGCAACGCTGTTGTGACCGACAAGGACAAGGAAAGACTTTCCTTTGACAAAACAGACTTTACCGTTCATGTTCCCGTGTACGGAAAGAAAACGGTTAAGCTGAATGTCCGCATAACAAACGCGCCCGACGGCTTCAATACGGCCGCGTTCATGGAAAAGCTTGAACTGTCGGTGGACGAGATAGAGGTGGCCGTTCCGAACGAGCTTATGAACGATACAGAGACAGAGATACTGGATATCGCTGTTATAGATATGCGCGAGGTGGATATCGGCAAGGAGTTCACATTTGATGTTGACAGCTTCCTGCCCGAGGGATACCTTGACAAAAACGAGATAGGCACAGTTACTGTTAAGTGTCCCTCCGATGGACTGGTAAAACGGACTATACACATAACAAACCCGTCTATGCAGCTTGTAAACGTTCCGAGCGGATACGATTTCAGGATCGCCACTTCGGGAGTAATGCCTATATTTATAGGCTCGGAGGAATCCATGGAGCAGCTTACCTATATCGACATTATAGCGCGTGTGGATATGCTTAACGGTTTGAATATCGAGGAGGGCGCAAGTTATCTGCCGATGCCTGTTACGTTCAGTATTCCCGCGTTCGATGACGTGTGGTGCATTGGTACGGAGGACGGCGCGCTGTCTCCGAGAGTGACGGTTCAGGTCATGGCTAAGGAGGACTGACGCTTTGGCGGTAATAATTTCTCAGATAAAAACTCCCGTAACGGCTGAACGGGAGGAAATAACTGCGGCGGCATTAAAAAAGGCGGGACTTGTTCCCGCCTCTGTTTTGAGGTGCGAGGTCAGAAAGACCTCTCTCGATGCCCGCGACAACAGCCGCATAAGCCTTGTTTCCTCGGTATGGGTCGAGCTTGGGGACGAAGCGCGGGAAAAACGCTTATGCGAAAAAAAATCCTTTTGCGCGTACGCTTCGGAGGAAAAATATCTGCCCGCGGAAATCCCGGCGAGCAGGAAGAAACGCGTGGTTATCGCAGGCTTCGGCCCCGCGGGAATATTCGCCGCCCTTACGCTTGCGGAGCACGGCTTCGAGCCAATCGTCGCAGAGCGCGGAGGGGACGTTGACGAACGGGTCTGCGCGGTGCGGAAATTCCAAAGCGGAAGCGGTCTGGACGAGGAGACAAACGTCCAGTTCGGCGAGGGCGGCGCGGGGACTTTTTCCGACGGAAAGCTTACCACCCGTATCAATGACCCTCTTTGCAGATATGTGCTGGAAAAATTTGCCGAGCATGGCGCGCCCGAGGAAATTCTCTACAAAGCGAAGCCACATATCGGTACGGACAAGCTTCGCGGGGTGCTGAAAAACCTGCGTGAGAAAATCATCTCTCTGGGAGGACAGGTGCGTTTCCATGCGGCTCTAACGGATTTTTCAGCTGAAAACGGACAAATTAAGTCCGTGACCCTGAACGGCAGCGAGGAAATACCCTGCGACGCGCTTATTCTCGCAATCGGACACAGCGCAAGGGATACGTTTGAAACAATTTTTTCCAAAAATATCTTTATCGAACCCAAGCCCTTTTCCGTGGGCGCAAGGATAGAACACAGTCAGGAGGCGGTAAACCGTTCTCTTTACGGAAAGCAGTGGGACAACCCCAAGCTTCCGCAGGGAGAGTATCAGCTTTCCTATCGGACAGGCGGACGGGCTGTCTATACCTTTTGTATGTGTCCCGGAGGAACGGTCGTCCCCGCCGCAAGCGAAGCGGAAACCGTGGTAACAAACGGAATGAGCGAGTTTGCACGGGACGGCAAAAACGCCAATTCTGCGCTGGTGGTGTCGGTGTCCCCCGACGATTTCGGCAAATCGCCGCTGGACGGCGTGAAATTCGCCAGAAGCATTGAGAAAAAAGCGTACAGCCTTGCTTTGTCGGGTGGGAAATATTCCGCTCCCGCGGCAACGGCGGGAAGCTTTCTTGCGGGCGGAGGTTCTCTTAAAGGCGCGTCGGTAAGTCCCACATACGCTTTAGGCGTTACCGAATGCAATTTTAACGAGCTTTTCCCCCAATATATCACGGACATGATGAGGGTGGGACTGCAAAATTTTTCGCGGAAAATGAAATGCTTCGGAGACAGCGGCGCAGTGCTGACAGCTCCCGAAACGAGAACGTCCTCGCCCGTAAGGATAACCCGCGGCGAGAGCATGGAATCGGTGTCGCTGAAAGGCTTGTACCCCTGCGGAGAGGGCGCGGGCTACGCAGGCGGGATAATGTCCGCGGCTGTGGACGGAGTAAGGTGCGCGCTGAAAATTATCGAAGCTTGATTTTACGTGCAAAAGTCGTTCAGCGCACCTATAAGCCTGCGGGAATAATCCTCAAAATCGGAAATATTTTTCTCAAACGGCACATGGATAAACACCATTTTTGCGTCGTAATGATTTTCCGAAATATACTTTAGTCCGCAGGCGTAAATATGGTTGCAGAACGACGTTCCCGCATTGGACGATACGCGTACCGAAAAGTCATTGCGGCTTAAAACCGCGGCAAGTGCGTCGGTATCAAAGGCTGTTTTATATATGGTATCGCACGTTCTGCCCGCAAGCTCAATGTAAATTTTATCCATTATAACAGGCTTCTGCCCGAAGCTGAATATGTAACTGATCTTATTGTTTTCCAGAGCGTTAACAAGCTGCTCAACGCTTGCGTTTTTATCATTTTTGAGAATAATTTTCCGATACTCGTCATCAAAACGGGCAACAAGCTTTTCGCTCGATGTCCCGCGAAAAGCGGTCAGCAGGACGGAAGATTTATTTATCATCAGTATACGACCTTTCACTGTATTTGTTTAATTATAACGCAAAAATGTGCGTGATTCAAGCTGTATCTGAGTGCTAACAGAAAACTTTTTTATGGAAACCGTTCATATAATTACCTCACATAATAGATTTTTGCCCGCTTATAATACTAAGGCAAACCCCAAAACGCGGTTTTGAAAAAATCGCAGAAATGCAAAATCAATAATTATGTAAGGAGTTTAAACATTATGAAGAATGTAAATACTGTTCAGGGCAAGGAAACAATGGAGCGCTTCAAGATGGAAGCTGCAAACGAGGTAGGCGTTAACCTCAAGAACGGCTACAACGGCGACCTTACTTCAAGAGAAGCGGGCTCCGTAGGCGGTCAGATGGTCAAGAAGATGATCGACGCTTACAAGCAGGGTATCAAGTCCTAACCGGCCTGACGGATAAAAAATAGTATATGCCGCGCAGGATAAAAAATTCCTTGCGGCAGATGAAAAGCTCCCCTTTTGTCGGACGGAGACATTTGGCAGAATATGCCTGTCTCTCGACAAAAGGGGACTTACTTTTTACATATGTCTGACCGTAATTTGGCGGAGCGCACGGAAAAAATCAGTTTATGTACTTTACTTGTAAACCAAGAAAAGAATAGAAACTCTCCTGTGTATTTTAAAGCCTCCCGGCGCATAAACTTTTAACAGCGCGGCAAAAAACACGCTGACAGGAGGTTCTGAGCATGGATCTGAAAGCACAGCTGAACGTGCTGAACGTACTTTACAAAATGGTGAACGGCGGGGAAATTTCGGAGCTTACGCCGCCGAAGCCAAAATTCAAGCCCACGGACAACGAGGGAAAATTCGAGGAGCTTATCCCCGAGCAGACGGGAGTGCGCTCCGAGGGACTGCTGAAAATGTTCTCCGCGCTTTCGGAGGGCAGCGGGATATGTCCCCATTCGATCGTTGTCCTGAAGGACGGCAGGCTTATCGCAAAGGCTGACTGGAAGCCTTTTTCCTCTCGTTATCTTCACGTTTCCCATTCGCTGTGCAAGAGCGTCACGGCTATGGCTGTCGGCATTGCGGTAAAGGAAAAATATCTGTCCGAGGAAGAAAAAATTACGGAAATTTTTAAAGACGAGCTGCCCGACAGCGTACACAAATACATGGACGACATTACCGTAAAGCACCTGCTCACCATGTCGAGCGGAGTAAAATTCAACGAAGCGGGGGCGGTCATGGGAAACGAATGGATAAAAAATTTCCTGTCGTCGGAGGTTCTGTTCAAGCCTGGCAGCGATTTCAGATACAACAGTCTCAACAGCTATATGCTGTCCGCGGCGGTTTGCAGGCGGACGGGTCTGTCCCTGACGGAATATCTTGGCAGACGGCTTTTCACGCCCATGGGCATAACCGACCTTTACTGGGAAAAATCCCCCGACGGCATAGAAAAAGGCGGCTGGGGACTTTACATGAGCGTTTACGATTACGCCAAGCTTGGACAGCTTTATCTTGACGGAGGCGTATGGAACGGCGTAAGCCTTGTCCCCGAGGACTGGATAAAAAAATCCGTTTCGCCGCAGATATCGAAGTCTAACAGCGCCTGCTACGAGGGGTACGGCTACCAGACGTGGCTTACGAAGCACAGGGACGGCTTCGTTTTCAGCGGAATGCTCGGACAGAACGTTTTCGTTTTTCCCGAACGCGGCATAGTTATCGCCATGACCGCGGGAAGCTCCAACCTTTTTCCACCGTGCAGAGCCATGAATATTATTACCGACTTTATCGAGAACGGCAAAAATTTCAGCCGTGAGCCTATCAAGGATTTTCGGTACGGAAACGCCGCCGCTCTGCGGAACGCTCTTGCGGGCGCAAGCTTCGGAAAACCGCTTCCTTTGGAAAGCGGCAGGAGTATCCTTGCCCGCCTGAGGAAAAGCCTTTCGGGAGGAAAGGCCGCGGAGGCGGTCATGGAAGCGGTACAGTACCTTGACGGTGCGGAGATAGAATTTGAAAAGAACAGGGCGGGACTTCTGCCCGTGCTGATACAGATAATGAGCGGAAGCTTTGCGGGCGGCATAGAAAGAGCCGTATTTGAAGTAAGCGGCTCGCCGATAATGGCGGCGGGACATCTCAGAGGCGAAGCTCTCTCGTCGGGAAAGCGGTTTATCAGCTCCCGCGGAAAGGACGGTGCACAGGCGGCAAAAACGGTTTACGGCATAGGAAAAACCGCCTCCCGAACAGGCGGATTGGTTATCCGCTTTGAGGGAGACGGCAAGACTGCGCGCGTGCCTGTCAGCTTTTCCGACAAGCCCGTTTATTTTGATTTCGAGGACAGCGGCGGCAGCTATCTTGTGGGCGTAAACGGAAGTCTTACTGCCGACGAGGACGACTTTCCAGTTCTGAAGGTCACGCTTTGCTTTGTGGAGACCTCCTGTACAAAGGCGCTGAAATTCATTTTCGAGCCCGACGGAGTTACGCTGAAAATACGGGAAAGTCCCCAGCTTTACGGCGCGATCGACGAGGCGGCGGATATGATAATGCCGTCTGCCGGAAAGATCGCGCGGAAAACTATCGAGACGCTTCTTGAAACGGACGCCGCCGAGTACAGGATAAAAAGCTTTCTCGAACCCACTCTGAGGGGAAAGATCGTCTCCGAGCCGAATTAACCGTGCATTACAGAAGCTTTTCCATATGTATATGGGGACAGTACTCGTCGCTGTAGACCTCCCCGCTTGCGGTGTAGCCCAGCTTTTCGTAGAACCCCTGCACCCTGCACTGGGCGGAGAGAGCTATCTTTTCCGCGCCAAGCTCCCGCGCTTTTTCTTCGAGGAGCAGTACGGTCTTGGCACCGAGATTTTTCCCGCGGAAAATTTTCCTTGCCGCGATCCTGCCGATAACGCAAACGCCGTTTTCGGGCGGAAACATTCGTCCCGTGGCGGCAGGCTTTCCGTCCGATAATATTACGGCGTGGACGCAGCGGGAGTCGTCCTCGTCAAATTCGTTTTTGAAGCCCTGCTCCTCCATAAAGACCTCTGTCCGTATCAGCTTGGCTTCCTCGGGGAGCGTACTGTAAAACCTATACTCAATTTTGCCGTTACTCTCATTATTCGGCAAATCAGCTTTGCTCATAAAAATACCACCTTTTAGGAAATATACTTTTTAACGTAAGCTTGCCAAACCAAATCTTAAATGACTTGGTTTGGCTTGATTTTATTTTATCACATAAATTTTCGGGCTGAAATAGATTTCGGTCAAAACAATTTATTTTTGTACATCTTGACACATACGGCATATATATTCTGTGCATTTTGGACAATTTGTTTTTGTCCAGTTTCTGTTTCGGCACCGCCGCTGAGCCCCTAAAAATATTTTAAAAGTTAGTGACAACAGGGAAAATATATGGTATAATTATGGGTATTGAGCAAATCACAGAGGTGCGGAAAATTTTTCCTGCGTACCGAACAGAAAGGCTGTTTTAGAAATGCGTACAGAAACCGTTACACTGACAAATATGTGCATGATCTGCGACGGGGACAAAATCCTCGTGCAGGATAAGATAGGCGACGTCTGGGGTGGCGTGACTTTCCCCGGAGGTCACGTTGAAAAGGGAGAGTCCTTTACCGACGCCGTGATACGTGAAGTGTTTGAGGAAACAGGGCTTACTATCCGTTCGCCGCGGCTGTGCGGTATCAAGGACTGGACGAGAGACGACGGTTCACGGTACATGGTGCTTACATACAAGACGGACAAGTTTTCGGGTGAGCTTCGTTCCTCCGAGGAGGGAGAGTGCTACTGGGTAAACAAAAGCGATTTCCTCGGCTTGAAGCTTGCGGACACTATGGAGGAATATTTCAAAATGTTCTGCGACGACGATATAAGCGAGTTATTTTATTACAAAGAAAACGGCGAATGGAAGTCGGCTTTGAAGTAAAGGAGGTATTTTAGTGAACGAAGAAAAATTTACGGGCAAGGCGGACGTGTACGACAAATACCGTCCCACATATCCTGCGGAAATTATTGATTGGCTTTACGAAAAAACTCATGCCGAGACCGTTGCGGACATAGGCGCGGGGACTGGTATTTTCACAAAGTGCTTGTCCGCAAAGCCTTGGAAAATTACAGCTGTCGAGCCTAACGCCGATATGCTGGAAAAGCTTCGGGCAAATTGTCCGAATATTGAAATTGTGAACGCCTCTGCAGAGAATACGGGTATTGCGTCGGGAAGTATCGACCTTGTGACGGCGGCAACGGCTTTCCATTGGTTTGACAAGAAAAAATTCAAGGCGGAATGTCAGCGTATCTTTACCCCGAAAGGACAGCTTGCCATTATCTGGAATACTCGGATCGAGTGCGATATGTGGAAAGAACGCAACGAAATTTTTACGAATATTGTGGGACAGTGCGATTCGGTAAAGAGTAATATAAACAACGACGGTAAATTTGCTCCCGAAAAGTATTTTACAGAGTTTGAGCGGGTAAGCTTTTTACAAAGCATGAAAATGGATATGGAGCTGTGCGTCGGCTGTGAGATGTCGAGGTCTTACGCTCCGCAAAAGGACGAGCCTGCTTATGAAAAACTGTTCGCAGAAATGCAGAGGCTTTTCGAGAAATACCAGCAGAACGGCATAGTTGACGTACAGTATAAAAGCGACTGCTTTTTAGGAAAATATTAATAAGCATTCTTTATTTTTAGGAGGAAAAATTATGATCACAAAAACAATTGCAGAGGAACTTAACAGCATGGAGTACCACGGCAGGGGAATTCTTATCGGGAAATCGTCATGCGGCAAAAAGGCGGTTATCGCTTACTTTATCATGGGTAGAAGCGAAAACAGCCGCAACCGCGTTTTCGTTGAGGACGGCGAGGGTATCCGCACACAGGCGTTTGACCCGTCTAAAATGACCGACCCACATCTTATCATTTACGCGCCTGTCCGCGTTATGGGAAGCAAGACTATCGTTACAAACGGCGACCAGACCGACACTATTTACGACCTTATGGACAAGCAGCAGACCTTTGAGCAGTCCCTGCGTACCCGCGAATTTGAGGACGACGCTCCCAACTACACGCCGAGAATTTCGGGTATTGTCCACCTCGACGACGGCGATATGAATTTTGCAATGTCCATACTCAAAAGCGCGGACGGCGATGGTTCTTCTTGTCAGCGATACACCTATGCCTACAGCAATCCTATCGCGGGCAAGGGTAAGTTTATTCACACCTACAGCGGCGGAGGAAATCCTCTCCCAAGCTTTGAGGGCGAGCCGAAAAATGTGGAAATTCCCTGTATGGCTATCGACGACCTGACAAAGCTTATTTGGGACAATCTCAACGCCGACAATAAGGTTTCGCTGTTCGTTCGGTATATTGATATTGAGACTGGTAAGTATGAGTCCCGCATTGTCAATAAAAATCAGTAAATAACCGTAGGGGCGGGAAATCCGTCCCCTGCAAAAATTTCTAATTAAAATTCGGAGGTAAAAAATCATGAACGAAATGCAATTAAAATACGGCTGCAACCCTAACCAGAAGCCGTCCAGAATTTTTATGGAGGGCGGCGCAGACCTGCCTATCGAGGTGCTGAACGGCAAGCCGGGCTACATCAACCTGCTGGACGCTTTCAACGGCTGGCAGCTTGTAAAGGAACTGAAAAAGGCTACGGGACTTTGCGCGGCGACTTCCTTTAAGCACGTTTCCCCCGCGGGCGCGGCTGTGGGACTTCCCCTTTCCGACACCCTGAAAAAAATCTACTGGGTGGACGATCTGGGCGAGCTTTCACCTCTTGCCTGCGCTTACGCAAGAGCAAGGGGGGCGGACAGAATGTCCTCATACGGCGACTTTATCGCGCTTTCGGACGTGTGCGACGTCCCCACCGCAAAGATGATACAGCGCGAGGTTTCGGACGGCGTTATTGCTCCCGGCTACGAGCCGGAGGCTCTGGAAATTCTCAAATCCAAGAGAAAAGGTACTTACAACATAATCAAAATCGACGAGAACTACACCCCTGCCGAAATCGAGAGAAAGCAAGTTTACGGCGTGACCTTTGAGCAGGGCAGAAACGAGCTTGACATCGGAAACGGTCTGCTTGAAAATATCGTTACCGACAATAAAAATATTCCAGAGGACAAAAAGCGCGACCTTATCATTTCCCTTATCACATTGAAGTACACACAGTCAAACAGCGTTTGCTACGTAAAGGACGGTCAGGCTATCGGTATCGGAGCAGGTCAGCAGTCCCGTATACATTGTACCCACCTTGCGGGACAGAAAGCAGACAATTGGTGGCTCAGACAGTGTCCCAAGGTAATGGCTCTGCCCTTTAAGGACGACGTGAGACGCGCCGACCGTGACAATGCTATCGACGTTTACATCGGCGAGGAATATGAGGACGTTCTCCGTGACGGAGAGTGGGAAAAGGTATTCACCGAGAAGCCCGCAGTCCTGACCCGCGAGGAAAAGAAAGAATGGCTTGCTAAAAATACCGACGTTAGTCTAGGTTCGGACGCATTTTTCCCGTTCGGAGACAATATCGAGCGCGCCCACAAGAGCGGCGTGGAGTACATTGCACAGCCGGGCGGCTCTATCCGTGACGACAACGTTATCGAGACCTGCAATAAGTATGGTATTGCAATGGCATTCACAGGTATCCGTCT
>JAAVHL010000036.1 GCA_014799735.1 Ruminococcus sp. | reverse complement strand
ACTGTGCTGTATACTGTAACAAGGAGGGGCGGTCGTGTTCGCCCCTCCTCGAAATGACTGTCGTCATTTCTCACCTCCTGCTCCGTTTCGGGGGCAATGCGCCTGCGGGCGCGGGGAGGGGATTTCGCCGTCTGCGGACGGCGACCAAAGGGCTCTGCCCTTTGGAAACTCGCAGCCTTGAAAGGCTGGCGAACTTTTTTGAGTCGGCGGCTTTGCCGCCGAAGAACCCGCACGATAGTGCGCTAAATCAAAATTTATAATTCTTCAACATTTTGAAATGGGACGTTTCTGCACCACCTTTTTGTCATTTCGCAAAATATTTTCCCTTTGTTTTCCTGCCGTATTGATTTTGAACGGGGTTTGTGGTAAAATGTATATATTACCAACAATGCGCGCCGAATACAATATGTGCGCATAATTTCAGATACGGAGGTTTTTATCATGGCTTGCTTTAATCTTGCTGCTGTTTTCACCGACCACATGGTTTTGCAGAGAAACAAAAATATCAACATCTGGGGCTGCGCTTACACCGCCACAGACGTTACCGTTGAGCTTTGCGGTAAATCCGTTACAGCCCGCGCCGAAAGCGGCAAATGGAAAGCCGTTCTCCCCCCTATGGAGGCGGGCGGCCCTTACGAGCTTAAGGTTACCGACAACAGCGGCGGGGAGATAGTACTCCACGACGTTATGATAGGCGAAGTATGGCTTGCCGGCGGTCAGTCCAACATGGAGCTGGAACTTCAGAACGCCCTTAACGGCAAGGAAGTACTGAAAAATATCAAGGACGTGAACGTGCGGTTCTACTACACGCAGAAAATCGCCTACATAGACGATTATTTCAACTTTGCCGAGCGCAACAGCTGCTGGAGCATTGCCGCTCCCGACACTGCGGCGAATTATTCCGCGGTGGGATACTATTTTGCACGCCGCCTTGCCGCCGAGCTTGGAGTTACCGTGGGCGTTATCGGCTGCAACTGGGGCGGAACTTCTGCTTCAAACTGGATAAGCAGAAAGGCTCTGGAGCAGGACGCTGACACTAAAAGTTATGTTGACGAGTACGACAAGGCTATGGAAGAAAAAACTATGGAGGGTTACTTAAAGGAGCTTGCGGAATACGAGGAGTGGCACAACGAGTGGCAGCCCAAGATAAACGAATATTACGCCAATACTCCCGACCCAACTTGGGAGGGCGCGCAGGAATATGCGGGTCCCTGTCGCTGGCCCGAGCCAATGGGACCCAGATCTCAGTTCCGTCCCGGCGGGCTTTATGAGACTATGATCTCACGTATCTGCCCCTACACGCTGGCAGGATTTACCTATTATCAGGGCGAAAGCGACGACCATAAGCCTGACACCTACTACAAGCTTTTCAAGGCCCTTATCGAGCAGTGGCGCGGCGATTGGGAGGACGACACCTTGCCGTTCATGTTTGTTCAGCTCCCTATGTTTATGAACGAGGGCGACGAGGACTTCAAGCACTGGTGCAAGATACGCGAGGCGCAGATGAGGGTACACCAGACTACGGCAAACACGGGCATTGCGGTAATTCTCGACAGGGGCGAGTTCAACAACATTCACCCTATCGACAAAGAGCCTGTGGGCGAACGTCTTGCTTTGCAGGCGATGTACCATGTTTACGGAAAAATTTCCGCGGACGAGGCTTACGGCGCGATATACAAGTCCCACGAGTACACCGACGGCGGTATGCTTGTCAGCTTCGACCATGCTTCTGACGGCTTTGATGTAAAGGGCGAAAAGATCGTCGGATTTGAGGTCGCAGGCAAGAACAGGAAGTATCAGTCCGCAGAAGCCGAAATTCGCGGTGACAAGATTTTTGTACATTCTGCCGAGGTTGCCGAGCCTGTTTATCTGCGTTATAACTGGACGAATTACGGCGAGGTAACTGTTTTCAGCAAGAACGGTATTCCTCTTGCGCCGTTCAGGACGAGCAGAAATGATGAATAATTTTGAAAACGTCACAAAACAGCGTGACATATTTAAACGTGAGCTTGAAAATCTTACCAGCGACAGAGCCGTAAGCGGGGTACTGCTTACCGGCTCTGTTGCTTGCGGCTGCGCTTCTGAAAATTCGGACGTTGATATTATTGCGCTGTGCGACAGGCATTGCTTTGAAACCCATTTTACCGACGGTATTCTTGTGGAGATTTCCTTTCGTACATATGAGTATGCTGTAGAAAAGCTCAACGCCGAACCTATGGAAGTTTATCACTATCTTGACGCGGAAATCGCCTTCGACCGCGACGGGCGTTTATCCGAAATAATGGCTCTTGCAAAGCAAAAATATGAGAATTACCGCACTCCGCAAAAGGTCAGGGACGGCTTGTACCACTGGCTTATGACGGCAAAGATAAAGCTTGAAGCGGCTGGCGGATTGAAAAGCAGATATCTTGCCCATATAAATTCGTGGAAAGTCCTTGAAGCGGTTTGGGCGGTCAACAACAAGCCAATGCCGCCTGCGGGTACGGCGTACCGCAAAAGGGGAGAATTGCAGACAGTACCTTTTGAAAACTGGTTTGAGAAGCTTTTTTCTGAGGATTGCTGCGGCGCAATGGCGGAAATAATAGATTTCCTGCTGCCGATTTTGAAAAAGGGAGATGTCTATGGACGGGAAGAAAAAGGAACGGGCAAAAATTCCGTCCAGAACGGCGGAAATAATTGACGAGATAGAGTCGCTGAAATACCGTGCGGCGGCTCTTATGAAACTGGACAACGCCGAAATAACCTCCGACATGACCGACGCGGAGATTATTGCCGTTATGGATAAGTACCTTTATTTGGCAGAAAAAAAGCTTGCCGAGGAGATACGCATAAAAACCGAGCAAAATGTTATGTCGGAAATTTTAAAACTGCAAAGGGAAATTGACGATTTACGCAAAAATTTAGAAAATTTGTAGGGGCGGATTCTATATCCGCCCGCCGCACAAATTATTGGAAATTAACGGGCGGATATGGAATCCGCCCCTACAGAAAATAGGAGGATAAAATTATGAAACTATCATCACTTTTTAAAGGCGGCAGGACTGTCCTGTCCTTTGAGGTTTTTCCGCCGAAAAAGACAAGTTCAATTGAAACTATATACAGCACTCTTGAGGAGTTGAAAGATCTTTCCCCAGATTTTATAAGCGTGACTTACGGCGCGGGGGGAAACGCCTCGGACACCAAGACCTGCGACATTGCCGCCTACATTCAGAACGAGCTGGGCATACCCTCGGCGGCGCACCTTACCTGCGTTTACAGCACAAGGGAAAGCGTTGCGACTATCCTCGGTCAGTTCAAGGAGCGCGGCATTGAAAATATTCTTGCCCTGCGTGGGGACGTGAACCCCGAAATACCCCGTCTCCACGATTTTGAGTACGCAAGCGACCTGACCCGATTTATTAAGGAAAACGGTGATTTCCACGTTTCGGGGGCTTGCTATCCCGAATGTCACCTTGAAGCGAAAAGCTTCTCCGAGGACATCAACAATCTGAAAATCAAAATAGAAGCGGGGGCGGAGCACCTTATGTCCCAGCTTTTCTTTGACAACGCCGCTTTCCACAAGTACCGTGAAATGCTTGCCATTGCGGGCGTGACCGTCCCCGTGGAGGCGGGTATCATGCCTGTTACAAATAAAAAGCAGATAGAGCGTATGGTCTCCATGTGCGGGGCAAGTCTGCCTGCAAAATTTTCCAAAATGATGCAGAAATATGAAAATAATCCCGAGGCTCTCCGCGACGCGGGAATTGCCTACGCCGTTGACCAAATCGTTGACCTTATTTCAAGCGGCGTGGACGGCATACATCTCTACACTATGAATAATCCGTATGTTGCGAGGAAGATAAGCGAGAGCGTTAAGTCGCTTTTGTAAGCGTGGAAGCCCCCGCGGGCGTGTTCTGCCATATGGTAAGATACGGAAACTCTATAATTTGTCAAGCCCCTATCAAGGGGCGGGTAACAATGAGGAGGAAAAACATAATGATATACAAATTCAACGAAAAAGTGTCTGTAAAAGCATTAGCTGATTTGCGTGAATCTGTGGGCTGGAACAGAATGGAAAGAGAGTATACAAACCCATTGATGACATCTTATTACCATATTGCAGTTTATGAAGATGATAAACTGATTGGATATATTGATAGTGTATCAAATGGGGTAACAGATGCTTATATTCAGGATTTAATGGTTTGTCCGGATTACCAAGGCAAAGGGATTGGCACAGCACTTATGGATAAAATGATTGAATATCTGAAGGAAAAGCGTATCTACATGATTTCAGTGGTTTATGAAAAAGGCTTGAAGCCGTTTTATGAGCGATTTGGGTTTTATAATATGCTATGCGGGCAAATGGAGACATATTAGAAATTTTGAGGTGTATGATAATGGGTAAAAAATTATCTGAAATGAGTTTGGAAGAGCTTTGGCAGCTTTTTCCTATATTTTTAACGGAACATCGGGACTGCTGGGAAAGTTGGTATGCCGATGAAAAAATTTTTTTGGAGAAAATCATTCCTCAAGCTGTAAGAATAAGTCATATAGGCAGTACGGCGGTAAGCTCCATATGGGCAAAGCCGATTATTGATATTCTTGTAGAAATTCCAAAGGAATGCGACTTGGCGGCTGTTAAAGATTTGCTGACAGAAAACGGCTACATTTGCATGAGCCAAAATGCGGACAGAATTTCCTTTAACAAGGGATATACGGAAAATGGGTTTGCCGAAAAAGTATTTCATCTGCATTTGAGGTATATTGGAGATAATGACGAATTGTATTTCCGTGATTATATCATTGAATATCCCGATGTTGCTCACGAATACGAAAAAATGAAGTTAATGCTGTGGAAGAAATTCGAGCATGACAGGGACGGCTATACCATGGCAAAAGCTGAGTTTGTTCAGAAATACACGGATGAAGCGAAATTGAAATACGGAAACAGATATTGACAAATTTCAATTTATTTTTCAGAATAAAAATGAAAACGTTAAGCCGTTGCTGTAAGCAAATATATAAATCATAATATGTTTGGAGAAATATATGAACAGTGATATAATTTCAGCAATATTTTTTTCCTGTATTAACAAAATGCCGCAGGAAACGGAACGCTGTGCAATCGGGATAGGAAATTACGTTTATATTGTTAAGTGCGATGATATTAAATATATTATCAGGTGCAGCGAGGATAACAATGCATATGATGATACGATCTATTGGCTGAAAAAATTATCTGCGCTTGATATTCCTGTTCCAAAGGTTTTGTTTTGCGGACAATATCAAAAATACAGTTATCTAATTCTGAATTACATTGAGGGAAAAGATATCGGTCTTGTGTACCGCGATTTAACAGAAGCGGAGAAAAGGGAAATTGCAAAGGAAGTCATAAAGATACAAAGGAAAGTTTCTCGTCTGCCTTTGGAGAATAACAATGACGAATGGTCGTGGGTGCATTTTATTGACGATATGCTTGAAAGAGCAGATAAACTGATTGTGCAGAACGGATATTTTGACAGTCAAAAGGTCAAACAGCTAAAGGAACAAAAAGCTTTTTTGGAGGAGTATTTTGCCGATGTAAAGCCTGTTGCATATCTTGACGATATAAGCACCAAAAATCTGCTTATCCATCACGGCAGAATATCGGGAATTATCGATATTGACTGGATCGGAATCGGAGATGATCTTACATTTATAGCATTAACATATGTGGCTCTGCTGGATATGGAGTATGAAACGGATTATGTGGAGTATCTCCTGAACGAAAGAGGCTGTAATGCTTCTGAAATGAAAGCTTTTTGTTTTTATTCTTTGCTCTTCTGTGTGGACTTTATGGGTGAGAGAGGTACTCAATTTGGTGATAAAAAGATTGAAGTGAGTGAGAAAATTATAAAAAGATTTGATCAAATATACGAGATGTTATGGAAAAAATGGTGCAAACAAATATGTAAACAGTAATTTGAAAGGAGACCGTTTGTATGGGTTCTTTACTGCAATCCACAAGAAACACACGTGTCCTGCCCACAGGTACAAACCGATATTTCAGAAGTGATTTTCCCGAAAACCTGACCGATACGGAAATACTGTGGCTGTTGGATAATAATATAACCACGATAGTTGACCTGCGTTCCGACGAGGAGGTCGCGGCAAAGCCCTGCGGTCTTAAAAATCGGGACGGTTTCAGCTATTTTCATCTTCCCGTTACGGGCGGAGGCGGTACTCCGAAATCCCGTGAACATCTGTATACGGTTTATCGGCAGATGTTGGACGGGCAAATGGAAAAAATCATTGATACTGTCATGAACGCAAAGTCCAACGTAATGTATTTCTGTACGGCGGGAAAAGACCGCACAGGCGTGGTGTCGGCGGTCATTCTGAAACGGCTCGGATTCAGTGATGAGGTTATCATTGACGATTATATGAAGTCTAAGGATAATTTAATGGATATGCTTACGGCGTATGTAAAGGCTCACCCCGAAGTGGATATAGAAATTATTATTCCGCACAGGGAGAATATGGAGCAGTTATTGAGGTTGTTGTAAAGCAGCTAAATCGGAATTTATTAAAGGAATTTTTATGATATGAATGATAAAGAATTAAAAGATAAGCGTCACGTCAAAAATCCAAATAATTATAAAAATGCAAAACTAAAAATATATGCCGCTGAAAAAAGCGATTTGCATGAAATAACTTTATCCTATGTAAAAACGCTTGATAATAATGGGGCATGGGATTTTAATATTGAGCATATTGACGATGAAAATTTGAATATTGTTGCTTTTAAATACAATGGCACAATAACTGCCGCAGACGCAATTTCAAAGTTGCATTTTAGTTGTAAGTATACTATTACATCTGAATGGGGAATAAAACTATAAATTCTGATTTATCTTCTGACAATAAAATAAAAACGTGCAAAATAAAACCAAAGGAGCGTACATAATGAGCGATACAATAAAGTTTGCCAACAGAGAAGAATTCAGGAAATGGCTTAACGATAATTGCCTGACAAGCGAGGGCGTATGGCTTTTGTTCGGCAAAGCGGGAGGTCCGAAAACAATAAAAGCGGCGGAAGCCCTTGAAGAAGCTCTCTGCTTTGGTTGGATAGACGGACAGATGCAAAGTCTTGACGATAAAACTTATAAGAAATATTTTTCCGCCCGCAGAGAGAAAAGCAAATGGTCGGATAAAAACAAGAAGCTGGTTCAAAGCCTTGAAGAACGGGGTCTTATGACCGACCACGGCAGAAAGAAAATAGAGGAAGCCAAAAAGAACGGTCAATGGGACGCTCCCGACCTTATGGCGCTTACGGAGGAGCATATTGCCATTTTATCCGAGCTTTTGGAAAAATACGAGCCTGCTTTCACAAATTTTCAAGCTATGCCCTTATCGGTGAAGAAAACCTATACGCGGGCGTATTTTGACGCAAAGACAGACGCGGGACGTGAAAAGCGTCTTGCATGGATAGTGGACAGGCTTAATAAAAATTTAAGACCTATGTAGGAATACACGCTTTCGGAGGGAAAAGGATAAAATGAAAATGTGTCCCGAATGTTATTCGGAAAAAAGCAGGGTAACCCCGCTGTTAAAAGCGGAGGACTGCCTTAAAAATCACACCCAGTACATATGCGGGACTTGCGGCAGGTGTATCTGCATTGAGAGGGATAAAGTCCGTGGCTTGCAGAGGTGGAATTTCCCGTTCAAGTCTCTTGAAACTGCAATTCTTTATCTGCGGACGGCGGACTTTACAATGAAAAAATCCTGCGGGATATACGAGATAACAGGCAAAGGCGGCAGGAAGTCCTACAAGATTTTCGCGGATATTTCCGACATGAATGCTTTTCTGAAAAAGAATACGGACAAGTCCTGCGAAAAAATGCTCCCGCTGTTTGAGGTGGGGGAGTACAGAGAGTACCAAAATACCGAAGTCAGAATGCTGACTTCGGAGGAAATAAAAAAATATTTGGAGGAAAAATTATGCAAATCGAAATAAGAAACTACATAGGAAAATATCTGCCCGAAATGATTGAAATTTGGAACGAGGTCGTTGAGGAGGGCATAGCTTTCCCGCAGGAGGAGCTTCTGAACGAGGTCACTGGCGCAAACTTTTTCAGGGAGCAGAGCTATTGCGGAGTTGCGTTCGACATTGACAGGCAGGAGGTAATGGGTCTGTACATTCTCCACCCCAACAATGTGGGACGGTGCGGTCATATCTGCAACGCAAGCTATGCGGTGAAAAAGGGATTCCGCGGCTATCATATTGGCAGAAAGCTTGTGGAGGACTGTCTTGTTCAGGGAAAACGGTGCGGGTTCAAGGTGCTACAGTTCAATGCGGTGGTGGCAACCAACACCCACGCAAGAAATCTTTACGAGCGTCTTGGATTTAAGCAGCTGGGGACTATCCCCAAGGGCTTCCGAATGAAAGACGGGCATTATGAGGATATTTGTCCGTATTATAAGGAGTTACGGTGAGTAATAAATTTCGGAGGAAAACTTTATGATAAAAGAATGCTTGTGGATACCAACGCTTGAAACGGAGAGGCTTTTTCTTAGAAAACTTACGGCGGACGACGCCGACGACCTGCGCAAATGGTTTGGACTGGATATTGTTTATAAATATTGGGGACGTCCCGCAGGCAAGGGAGAAAAAAATCCCGAGCTACTGTT
>JAAVHL010000035.1 GCA_014799735.1 Ruminococcus sp. | reverse complement strand
GCTCAGCTCGACCAGCTGATGTCGGCGGCTTCGCCGCCTAAAGATTTTTTAGATAGTGCGTAGCACGCTAAATCAAAATTTGCTTAAAAACCCTATTTTTACCCAAAAATCTTGACAAAATCATATCTAATATGTTATAATTATTAAACATTTATTAAGCTGAGAGGAGCGTCCTTTATGAAATGTCCGTTTTGCGGTTTTGAAGATACAAAGGTCGTGGACTCCCGTCCCGTTGACGGGAAAAAACGCCGCAGACGCGAGTGTACAAGCTGCGGAAAAAGATTTACTACATACGAATCCGTGGAAATGCCCGTGCTGCTGGTTCTGAAAAAGGACGACTCGATCGAGCTTTTCGACAGGAACAAGCTGATAAAGGGTCTTTCGACTGCGGTGAAAAAGCGTCCCGTGTCGGCCGAGGATCTTAACAGGATCGTGGATACCGTGGAAAGCTATTACGCAAACACCATGCAGACCCAGATCACTTCCGCGGAGATCGGCGATATCGTCCTGCGGGAGCTTAAAAAGATAGATCAGGTGGCATACGTGCGCTTCGCCTCGGTAAACAAGGACTTCAACGACGTGGAAAGCTTTATAAATGTTATCTCCGAGCTGAAAAAGGGCTGACTCTTTTACTATATTTTAATGATGTTTTTGTGCAAGATGTATAAATTTCTAAAATTAATGTTGATATTTTTAGAAAAATAATGTATAATTAATAAAATATACTTATTTCGAGGGGAGCGATATTCATAATGAAAGACGAAAAAAAACAGCGTCTTCTATTTGTACGAATCGCATTCATATGTATGACCCTTACGTTTGTTTCTTTGGCGGCGATAGCTTTTCTGCCGTCGCTCAGAAGCGTTTTTCTTACAGTTGCCGCAGTCTCGGTGGCAGGCTCCGCCGTCAGCGCGGGTATCGTTTTCAAGGCAATGCTTAAGCGTATAGAAAGCACCGAAGAGCTTATTGAAAAAGCCGACGGATACGCGGAAATAAGATACGACAAGAAAAACGAGGTCGCTTATATTTTGGGAAAATTTACGGCGATCACTGGTATTGATGTGCCTTCTGCGGTTATGGACGATACCGATTACAAGAAGCTCGTGCTGGAAATGATATCCTATCCGTCAGCGTCGTCGGGCGCGGACATTTACACGGCTGCCCGTCCCGAAAGCTGGATAAAAGTAAACACATATGAAAACGCGGATTACGAGTACACTATGATCTCCGACATTTCGGAGCTTATCTCCTGCCGCAATATCATAAAAAGCCTTAAATATTATGACGGTGAAACAGGCTTGCTCTGCCGCGACGCATTTATTTCAAAGGTACATTCCGTTTCCGGCTCGCGGACGGGAAATGTGGGTCTGATAAATCTTCTGATAAGCGGCGTCGATAAGCTTTCCTCATTTAAGGGCGCTGCCGCCGCGGACAGTGTGATCGCAAAATCAGCGGCTTTTATCAAAAAGTTTGAAAATCCCCACAATATTTTTGCGGGCAGAAACGCTACGAACGAGTTCTGCATACTTATTACGGACACCTACGAGGAGGGCTGCCGAAAATACGCGGATAAGCTGTTTACGGGGCTTAAAGAGATACTTTCCGAAGCGGACGGAAGCGAGTATATACAGGTATACTGCGGATACGCCGTTTTCGGCGAAGAGGAAAACGACGCGGGTACAATGATGTCCGCGGTGGACTATGCGGCGTTCGAGGCGAAATCCTCTGCGGCTCAGGCTCCTGTTGAATTCGACAGAGCGAATTACGTTCTCCGCGCATACGATTTCAAAAAGATACAGGTGTTCAAAAAGATCATCACCGAAAGCCTTGTCAGCTATTATTTCCAGCCTATAGTCGATGCCCGTACAGGGGCCATATACGCTTACGAAGCCCTTATGAGACCGCAGGAAATAGACGGCATAAAGCTTTCTCCCCTCGAGGTGGTGGAGCTCGCGGGCGAGCAGGGGCTTTCTCCTGCTGTGGAATATCTGACCCTTTCAAAGACGATCTCATATCTGTTTGATAACCGTGAGCTTTTCGGCAGCAAAAAGCTGTTCGTGAACACTATCCCCAACTGCCTTATCTCCGATGAGGAGTATGACGATATTTACGGCGCTTACGGCGAGGTGTTCGGAAATCTGGTAATAGAGATCACCGAGGGAATGCAGATCACTCCGAAAAGTCTGGAGCTTATACGCGAAAGATACGGCAGCAAGGGCGCTCTCGTGGCTATGGACGACTACGGAACGGGCTATGCAAACGAATCCACGCTTATTTCAATGAAGCCCGAGCTCATCAAGATAGACCGTTCGCTTATTATGAACATAAATGATGATGTGCAGAAGCAGCACCTTGTTTCCAATATGATCGACTTTGCACACAATCACAATATAAAGGCTCTTGCCGAGGGCGTGGAGACCAAGGAAGAGCTTGAAGTGCTCATTACCTTTGGCATTGACCTTATACAGGGCTACTACACAAGCAAGCCTAATCCCGCGCTGCTGTCGGAGATCCCGTCCGAAATAAAGGAGGAGATCCTTGGCATAAATCTAAAAAACGTGGGCTATACGAAAAAATCATACGTTCTCAGTTCCGAAGATCCGCAGGATCTTGCCGCTCTTGCGGTTGAGGGCTATACGGACATCATTATCGAATCGGAAAATGTTTTCCTTACGGGAAATACCTCCCATTCGGTAAGCATGAGAATAAGCTGTCCCGACGACTATAAGGGTACAATAAATATAATCGGCGTGAACGTTTTCGGACTTGAAGCACCCGCGATAACGCTCGGAAAAAACTGCGACGTTACGCTTTGCGTGTGCGGAAAGAATTACCTGTCATACGAGGGTATACGGGTCCCCGCTTCAAGCAGCCTGCTCATAACGGGCGGAGGTCAGCTTAATGTGGACATCAACAACACAAGCGGCGTTATTATAGGCGGCGACCATTTGCAGGACTTCGGTTCGATAACCGTCGATATCAGCGGCAGTCTGAACATAACCTCTCAGTCGGGAAACGTTGCTGCCATAGGCGGCGGCTTCGGCGGAGACAATTCCGCGGTAACTATTGCGGGAGGACTTGTCACCGCGGAGCTTAAAGGCACGAACGTTATAGGTATCGGTGCGTTCACCGGAAGCGTTGATATTAAACTGAAAGACTGCAATATCGACATAGACTCGCAGGGACAGAACGTTGTCTCTATCGGTTCAAAGAGCGGAAAGGTAAATCTCGAAAGCAATTCTGTCATCGCAGTTTCCAGTTCGGGAGACAACTGCTGCTGCATAGGTGCTCTCGAAAACGGCAGCGGCTCTATGGTATTCAACGGCGGAAGCTATGATCTGTCTGCACGATCTAAGAACAGCGTTGCCATAGGTGCTGTGAACGGAAGCGTTGATGTTAAGATCAATTCGGGCGAGTACAATATCTTCTCCGAGGGAAACAGCGCGACAGGCGTGGGCGACTGCTTCGGTTCGGGAAATGTTACCGTTGCGGGAGGCGCTTTCAAAATGCATATTGCCGCTTCAGCGGAGGTTTCCGTTGGTTCGGCAAAGGGAAAGGCCGTTATCAGCGGCGGCAGCATAATCAGCGACAGCCGCGAAAAGATAAGCGCGGTAAGTCCATACGGAGCGCCGCTTGAAGAGGTACGCAGAGAATGCTCCGAAAGCTTCTCGGAGGAGGTTTCTTTCGGCGGCAGCAAGTACACTTATACGGCCTCTCCGTTCAGGGACGACGGCTTTGTAAGCGTGTACCTGCCTGTTGGCTATGAAACAAAATAAACAAAAAATAAAAATCGCGGGAAATCTTCTTCCCGCGATTTTTTATTTTTGAATTCAAAGCAGAACTACATATCGTAGATCTCTGCGGCGGTAAGTACCGCAAAGCCGCTTTCTTTCAGGGCTTCCAAAGCCTTGTCGTTGTTGTCCACACGGATAATAACGTAAGCCTCGCCCGCCTTTTTGGTGATGAACGCGTACATATACTCCACCGAGATGTTGGACGCGTACAGGCACTCCATTATGCCCGTAAGTCCGCCGGGCTTATCCTTCGCGCCGATAGCGATAACGTTTGTCATCGAGACTGTGCAGTCCGCGTTTTTCAGCGCTTCGCACGCCTTGTCGGGGTTGTTCACGATAAGTCTGAGGATACCGAAATCCTTTGTGTCCGCAATGGAAAGCGCGCGGATATCAATATCATTGTCGCTGAGAAGCTTTGTTACCGCGCTGAGTTTTCCGGGTTTATTTTCCACAAAAATAGATAACTGCTTAATAAACATACTGTTTCCTCCCTTAAAGAAAATTAGTCGTGCAGCTTGCGCTTGTCGATAACGCGGACAGCCTTGCCCTCGCTTCTGGCAATGGTTTTGGGGGATACAAGATGAACCTTGGGAGTGATGCCCAGAATGGTCTTGATAGCGTCCACAAGCTCTTTCTCCTTCTGCTGGATATCCTTTACGGTGTCGGAGAACTGCTCCGCGGACATCTCAACGTTTACGTCCAGAGTATCGGTGTTGTTCACTCTGTCAACCTCGATCTGATAGTTAGGCGCATAGCCCTGCTCGATGAGAACGGTCTCAATCTGGGACGGGAACACGTTTACGCCTCTGATGATAAGCATATCGTCGCTTCTGCCCATGGGCTTGGTCATCTTTACCAAGGTTCTGCCGCAGGAGCATTTTTTTCTCGTCAGCACGCAGATATCACGGGTTCTGTAGCGGAGCAGCGGGAAAGCTTCCTTTGTAATGCTGGTGAAAACAAGCTCGCCCTTTGAGCCCTCGGGGAGCACCTCGCCTGTGTCGGGGTCGATAATTTCGGCGATGAAGTGATCCTCGTTGATGTGCATACCTGTCTGCTCGGAGCATTCAAATGATACGCCCGGGCCGCTTGTCTCGGTAAGTCCGTAGATATCGTAAGCCTTTATGCCGAGGGACTTTTCGATCTCGCGGCGCATTTCCTCAGTCCATGGTTCAGCTCCGAAGATACCTGCTTTGAGCTTGATGTCGTCGGTGGTGTAGCCCATTTCGTGGAGGGTCTCGCCGATATAGGCGGCGTAGGAGGGGGTACAGCAAAGGATAGTGGAGCCAAGATCAAGCATGAACTGTATCTGCCTTTCGGTGTTTCCCGAGGACATAGGCAGGGTCAGACAGCCTACCTTGTGAGAGCCGCCGTTAAGTCCGGGGCCTCCCGTGAACAGACCGTATCCGTAGCAGACCTGGCAAACGTCCTCGTTTGTGCCGCCTGCGGCAACTACCGCTCTTGCGCAGCAGTCCTCCCAGAGATCAACGTCGTGCTGGGTGTAGAAAGCCACAACGCGCTTTCCCGTAGTTCCGCTTGTGGACTGTATTCTTACGCAGTCAGCCAAAGGCTTTGCAAGCAGTCCGTAGGGGTAAGCGTCACGCAGGTCAGCCTTGGTAAGAAAAGGCAGCTTGTGCAGATCGTCCGTGGACTTGATGTCGTCGGGAGTAACTCCCTTTTCCTCCATTTTTTTGCGGTAGTAAGGCACGTTGTCCCAAACGTGCTTTACCTGCTTCACAAGACGTTCGTCCTGAAGCTTCTTCATGTCCTCGCGGGACATACACTCGATTTCCTTGTTCCAGTAGTTTTCCACTTTAACAACCTCCGTTTAGTATTTATTGTTTTCGGCGTTTAAAGCCGATAATGCGCGTTAAACAGTATCGCTGAGAATGCCCCTGTCCGAGGTAAAGAGCCGCTCAAACTTCAGCATTGTATAGCTGCCGTTTTCGTTTTCGCGGACGGTATAGCGGTACGTCTGCGAGGGAACGAGATAAAACGCGTCCTCGTAGTATTCCATTGTCGCCGTTCGTATGCCCGTTTCCTCGTCAAAGCTTTCGTCGGCAAGATATCCGTAAAGCCACGACGTACCCTTTTCGGGAACATTTATCGTATCGTTTTCGGCGTTGTAAATATTTGACTCCTTGATACCGAGCGCGTCCGCAGAAAATCCGTAAAGGCTCTGCATGGCTTCGTCAAATTCGTCATAGGTCATAACAAAGTCTAAGCCGGGGTAGTACCAGCGCGCCGCCTGAGACGCGTTGCACAGCGTCCACCAGCTTGCAGACGACATATCGGGTTCGGAAAAATCCGTCACAACGTCACCCTCAAAAAGCTCACTGAAAAAGCAGGAAAAGTTGCCGCAGAAGTCAAGATATCTTTTATCCTCCCAGCACGGCAGGAGCTTTTTCTCGTCAAACTCGCCGACCTTGCGGAGCGGCAGGAATTTTCTGTCCTCATGGGGCTGATACAGTATCAGATAGTCGTCCGTACCCACGGTTATAAACTCGCTCTCGCTTTCCGAGACCTCCAGTCTGACCGTGACCTCGTAGCGGTAGTTTTCGTACCTTTCGTCAACGACCTGCCAGCTCTCCACAGCAACTTTGGGAAGCCAGCCGCCGCCGCGTAAATTTATTTCTGGTATCTCGTCTGTTCCCGTGCGGTCAAGCATGGATTTTATCTGCTTGCGGGCAAGGACAATTCTGCTTCTTGTATAATCGTTTAAACCGTCAAGGCTCATTGAAAATTCGGATATTTCGGGCGAAGTTTCATCTGCCGAATTTTCCTCGGACGCAGAACCGCTTTCCTCTTGCTGTGAGCTTATTTCCCCGACGGAAGCTTCGGTCTCCGTTTTCTCGGTAACGGCTTCCTCGGTCTCGGAGTACTCCTCCGTATCCGACATCGTATTTTCCGCCGAAGCGGTCTCTAAGATATCGGACGAGCTATACGGCAATGCGGAAGTATCTCCCGATTCCTCTGTACTCACGGAACAGCCCGAAACTAAAGCTGTGACTGCGGCACAGATAATGAAACTCAACAGCTTTTTCATAATATTTTCAGTCACTCCTCAATATGCGCGGAAAGACGGTTCTGCAAATCAATGATTGTTCTTTCAAACCTGTCGGTAACTCCACACCGCTTCATTCTTTCGGCAAGCTCCGAATCGGCGCTCATGCCCATGACAACGTCGAGAGCGTCCACCGCGTTCTGAAGAAGCTCTGAAATATCGTAAACAGGCTTTTTGCTCAGGAATTTTTTCTTTGCGGTATCCTTTTCCAGCCGCTTCACTGCGACGGAAAGACTGTCCTCATAGCCTCTGCAAAAGGCGGAATAATCCGTGCCGTTTAGCATTGCGTCGTAAAGACAAGCCGCCGCCCATACTTCATAGCAGACCTCTTCCTCATAACCGCCGTCCTCGTTGTCCTCGTCGTTGTAAAGCACACATTCAAAAGCGGCTTCGTTTGTCCGGAAAACCGAGTCCGAAGATATGTCAGAAGCGATCTCCGAAATAAGCTCCCTTGCGTATTCCGTCTCAAATGGATTTGTCGGGTCTGTCATGCGCTTGCCTTTCCAAGCTCGAACGCCTTTTTGTTAAGCTCTAAAAATTTCTGGGGAACGCACTGCTCCAGAGCGTCCTGCCAAAGCTTGTCGTCAAAGCCTGTCTTAGCCGCAACAACACCCATAAGCGCAACGTTTGAAGCCTTTGCGATACCCGCCTGCTCCGCAAGAGCAAGGGCGTCCACGGCTGTAACCTCAACGCCAGCATTATTCAGCTTTTCGATAATATCGCCGGGATACTCAGCCGCTCCCGTGATGACCGGCATGGGGTCAAGCTTCTGGGTGGAGGTGATAAGCTTCCCGCCCTTTTTCAGGTAGGGAAGCCACCTTGCCGCTTCAAGCTGCTCAAAGGAAATTATAACGTCAGCCTCGCCCTTTTCTATAACGGGAGAGAAAACCTCGTCGCCGTACTTTACATAGGTGACCACCGAGCCGCCCCGCTGGGACATTCCGTGTACCTCGGACACCTTAACGTCGTGTCCCTGAGCAAGCAGAACGTTGCCCAGAAGCCTTGAAGCGAGCAGAGAACCCTGTCCTCCCACGCCTACTATCATAATTGATCTTGTATTCATAAAAATTCCTCCGATTTTTTTATTGCAGATGTGACCGCCCTTGACGGGCATGGCAAAATTTATTTGCTAAAGACCGCCTTGCCTAAAGCTGTTCCCGCCCATACTCCGAGCAGACAGCCCGAAAGGCTCACTATAACATAGACCGAACCTGTAAGTGTTTTCCCGCTTTCAAATAGCTGAAAGCATTCCAGCGAAAACGTTGAAAACGTTGTAAAGCCGCCGCACACTCCTGTTTTAAGAAACAGCACAGCGTTTTTGTCAGCCGTACCTGACGCGGCAAATCCCGATATAAAGCCGATGACAAGCGCGCCGAGAATGTTTGTGACAAGTGTTGCTATCGGAAAATTTCCATTAAACGGTATCAGGCTTATGAGATACCGCAGCACCGCCCCGACTGCTCCTCCTGCCGCAACAATTAATATTGACGGAAGTGTCATAAATTCCTCCAATCGAATTGGTTACTTTACTGCTGAAACTTCAGTGCTCTGAAAGAGCTTGTGGCAGCTCCGATCGCGGCGAAGATATAGCTCCTGAAAAGCGCCGAATCAAAATCCGCGCTTATTTCCGTGCCTGTGATAAGCTTCTCAAAGTGAACAAAGCAGTACCCCATAGACGGACATTCGGGGGCAAGAGCATAGTACAGATCGTAGGACCAGACCGCTCTTTCGCAGAGGTACACCATAGCGATCGTGACCGCGATACAGACGACAATTGCCGTTTCAATGTTCATGTCCTTTTCGTTTTTGGTAAAGACACTGCACAGATACATCTCCCCGAATATCATGAAAAATCCGCACACCGAAGCGATATAGCCGATCCTGCCGAGACTTATCCACAGTATACAAGCGGGAATAGAACCGATAAGCGCGCCGACAACAGCCTTTGCAACAATGAACGCGCTTGAATTTTCCTCGTCTGCGGCTTCGCTGTTGGGCGGTGGAGTATGCTCCTCGTCAAATGCACCCCTTGGCATGATGTCACCCCTTAACCCTCTATCGCGCTAAACTTGCAGACCTCGGTGCAGATACCGCAGCCCACGCACTGTGTATGGTCGATAACAGCCTTTCCGTCTCTTACCGAAATTGCGGGACAGCCAAGCTTCAGGCACATTTTACAGCCCTTGCACTTGTCGTTTACAACCTTAAGAGCGGGCTTGTGCTTAACATATTTAAGCAGCGCGCAGGGACGGCGGGAGATTATTACCGAAGCTTCGGGAACGGCAAGCTCTTCCTTGATGGCGGCTTCGGTTTCCGCAAGATTGTAGGGGTCTACAACGCGGACGCGCTTTATTCCGATTGCCTTGCAAAGCTCCTCCAGATTTACCGCAGCGGCGGGGTCGCCCTTGAGATTTTTTCCCGTGGTAGGGTTCTGTTGGTGACCCGTCATTCCCGTAATGGAGTTGTCAAGGATTATTACCGTGGAATTGGTGGAGTTATATGCAATGTTTACCAGTCCCGTCATGCCGCTGTGCATAAAGGTGGAGTCGCCTATTACCGCAACTGTGGACTTCTCCGCCTCTTCGCCGCGAGCCTTGTTGAAGCCGTGGAGAGCGGATATGGACGCGCCCATGCAGATAGTGGTATCCATAGCCGAAAGCGGCGCGCTTGCTCCGAGGGTGTAGCAGCCGATATCACCCGAAACCGTGATCTTGTTTTTGGACAGGCAGTAGAAAAGTCCTCTGTGGGGACATCCCGCGCACATAACGGGAGGACGCACAGGCACGTTTCCGTCAAAGGAAACCGTCTCGGTCTTGACGCCCAAAAGCTTCTCCGCAACTATAGCCTGTGAAAATTCTCCTATGTAGCCGAACAGTTCCTTGCCGATAACGTCAAGTCCCAGCTTTTTGCAGTGGGTCTCGATAACGTCGTCAAGCTCCTCGATAACGTACACCTTTTTGTACTTGGAACAGAAATTCTTTATAAGCTCAACGGGCAGAGGATTTACAATTCCCAGCTTCAGGTAGGAAGCCTTGTCCCCCATTGCCTCGCGGGCGTACTGGTAGGAAATTCCGCTTGTGATGATACCGATTTCCCCGCCGTTGTCTATTACCTTATTAAGGGGGGACTTCTCGGCGTACTCGGTCAGCTTTTTGGTGCGCTCCTCAACAAAGACGTGTCTGCCGCGTGCAAATGCGGGCATCATAACGTACTTCTGAGGATTTTTCGTGTACTTCTTCTGAGGGGGTACTACCCTGTCGCATATTTCCACAGCCGACTGGGAGTGTGCAACTCTCGTACACATACGGACGATAACGGGCACGTCGTATTCCTCGGAAAGCTCAAAGGAGGTCTTGACAAAATCCTTGCATTCTGCCGAGTCGGAGGGTTCTACCATAAGCACCTTTGAAGCAATGGCGTGATGTCTGGAATCCTGCTCGTTCTGAGAGGAATGCATACCGGGGTCGTCGGCAACGGCAATTACCATGCCTCCGTTAACGCCTGTGTAGGACGCGGTGTAGAGCGGGTCGGCGGCAACGTTGAGACCAACGTGCTTCATTCCGCAGAAAGAACGTGAACCTGCAATAGACGCGCCGAGAGCGACTTCCATAGCGACCTTTTCGTTGGGAGCCCATTCGGCGTAAATTTCATCATATTCCGCCGCATATTCGGTAATTTCCGTGGAGGGTGTGCCGGGGTAGCTTGAAACCACCGTAACGCCCGCCTCGTAAAGACCTCTTGCAAACGCGGCATTTCCGAGCATAAGCTTTTTCATAGTAAAAATTCCTTTCTGATACGCAATATATATTTCGATTATAACATAATCTTAATTAAAATAAAAGTGGTTTTGCGAAAAAAGTTATTTGAAAATTCATAAAATTTATCCTAAAGAAACAAATAAAGACAAAAAACGGCCTGTCCCGCGGGACAAGCCGTTTTCATTTCAGAAACGCATTTCTGTCTTAGTTCATTATTTTTCCCTCAAACTCAACTCTGCGCTTGATGTCTTTCATAAGCGTGTCAAACTGTTCGGGGTTCAGGGACTGGGCTCCGTCGCAGAGAGCCTTTGCGGGATTGTTGTGTACCTCTATCATCAGACCGTCCGCGCCCACCGCGACTGCCGCTTTCGCAAGAGGCTCGACCATCCACGATATACCCGTAGCGTGGCTGGGGTCGATGATAACGGGCAGATGGGAAAGCTTTTTCAGCATGGGTACTGCGGAAAGATCGAGAGTGTTTCTTGTCTTTGTCTCGAACGTGCGAATACCGCGCTCGCAGAGGATTACCTGATTGTTTCCGCCCGCCATGATGTACTCCGCGGACATGAGAAATTCCTCGAGAGTGTTTGCAAGACCCCGCTTCAGAAGTATGGGCTTGCGGAGCTTGCCAAGCTCTTTGAGCAGGTCGAAGTTTTGCATATTTCTTGCGCCGACTTGAATCAGGTCAACGTCGGAAAAAAGCTCAACGTGGTTTACGTTCATGATCTCGGTAACTATGGGCAGACCTGTTTCCTTTTTGGCTTCGAGAAGAAGCTTCAGGCCGTCCGCGTGAAGTCCCTGAAAGGCGTATGGGGAAGTTCTGGGCTTGAACGCGCCTCCGCGGAGAAGCGTCGCGCCGCTTGCCTTAACGTCGTTTGCGACCTCGATGACCTGTTCCTCGCTTTCCACAGAGCAGGGGCCTGCGATCACTTGAAAGTATCCCTCGCCGATCTTGACACCGCCAACGTCCACAATAGTGTTGTCGGGGTGCATTTTGCGGTTTGCAGCCTTAAACGGCTCGGACACGCGGGTAACGCTTTCCACGATATCCAGCGCGGAGATAAGGTCAACGGGGAGATGTGAGGTATCGCCGATAAGTCCTATAATAGTGTGGCTTGCGCCCTCGCTTACGTTTGTAGACAGACCTTTTTCCCCCAGCATTCTTATAAGGGAGTCGACCTTTTCCCTTTCGGGGTTTTGTTTGAGTACTAAAATCATTTTGATCACCTTTCTATGACAGCATAATTTATTGATTTTAAGCTTTAAAGCTGTTGTGTAATAAAGTACAGTATACCACTCTTGTACAGATTTGTCAAGAGGTAAGCGAAAATTTTCATGAAAATCAATTTTGGAGGATAAATTTTGATTTTACGCACTAACTAAAAAGAACTTTAGGCGGCGAAGCCGCCGACATCAGCTGGTCGAGCTGAGCCCAGCTCGCGAAGTCCAGAGGCGGAGCCTTTGGTCGCCGCCCGCAGGCGGCGAAATCCCATTTCGTTCGAAACGGTGAAAG
>JAAVHL010000117.1 GCA_014799735.1 Ruminococcus sp. | reverse complement strand
CGCATTTCTCACCCCTTTCACCGTTTTGGACGATATGCGCCTGCGGGCGCGGGAAAGGGATTTCGCCGCCTGCGGGCGGCGACCAAAGGGCTCCGCCCTCTGGACTTCTGCGAGCTGGGCTCAGCTCGACCAGCTTTAGTCGGCGGCTTCGCCGCCTAAAGGTTTGTTAGATAGTGCGCTAAATCAAAATTTATGTTTCAAACATTGCTCCTCGTCAGTATTGACACGGAATTTTTTTTCTGCTATAATAGTAAACGGCGTTTTTAGCTTTGATTTTGAAAGGGGCTTTTTTTATGGCTGCAAATATTGTTATCGGTACTCAGTGGGGCGACGAGGGCAAGGGCAAGGTAATCGACATTCTTGCTTCCCGTGCCGACGTGGTTGTACGCTCTCAGGGCGGAAACAACGCGGGTCACACCGTTGCAAGCGGCGGCGAGACTTACAAGCTTCACCTTATACCGTCGGGTATTCTCTATAAAGACACTCTCTGCATGATAGGAGCGGGCGTTGTCCTCGACCCCAAGGTAGTGCTGGAGGAAATAGACGGACTTTCCGCAAGGGGCGTGACCTTCGATAATTTCAAGATCGACCCCCGTGCCCACGTCATCATGCCGTGGCATATCGTTCTGGACGGTCTTTCCGAGCAGTTCAGGGGCAATCAGGATATAGGCACCACCAAGCGGGGTATCGGTCCCTGCTATATGGATAAGTACGAAAGAAGCGGTATCCGCGTATACGACCTTGTTCACCCCGAAGTTTTCGCGGAAAAGGCGCGCTCTGCGGGAAAACTCAAAAACAGCATCATAACCAACGTTTTCGGCGGCGAAGCTGTTGACATTGAAGCTGTTATCAAGGAGTACACCGAGTACGGAAAGCGTCTTGCCAAATACGTTGACGACGTTTCCGTGCTGACCTATGAGGCTCACAAGGCGGGCAAGGAGATACTTTTTGAGGGAGCGCAGGCTACTCTTCTTGATATCGACTTCGGAACGTATCCCTATGTTACAAGCTCCCACCCCATTTCTGCGGGAGTATGCATAGGCACAGGCGTAGGTCCTACGGTTATAGACAAGGTTTACGGCGTTGCAAAGGCCTACACCACCAGAGTGGGCAAGGGGCCTTTCCCCACCGAGCTTGACGACGAGACCGGCGACTATATCCGCAACAACGGCGGAGAGTTCGGCACTACCACAGGCAGACCCCGCAGAACAGGCTGGTTTGACGCGGTTATCGTCCGCCATGCGGTTCGTGTAAACGGTCTTAACTGTCTTGTGGTGA
Source organism: Ruminococcus sp. (assembly GCA_014799735.1). Lineage (GTDB taxonomy): Bacteria > Bacillota > Clostridia > Oscillospirales > Ruminococcaceae > RGIG8773. The sequence goes on along the minus strand of JAAVHL010000117.1, from coordinate 4,144 downwards.
ATAAGCTTGACACCCTTGCGGGTCTGGACACGCTGAAAATATGCGTTGCTTACAAAAAGCCCGACGGTACTGTGGTAAAGGATTTCCCCGCCACGCTGGAGGAGCTTGACGGCTGCGAGCCTGTTTACGAGGAGCACGAGGGCTTCAAGGACGACATTTCAAAATGCCGCAGCTTCGAGGAGCTTCCCGAAATATGCAAGAGCTACATCAAGCGTCTTGAGGAACTGTGCGAGTGCAAAATAGCTATGATAGGCGTAGGTCCCGACAGGGAACAGCAAATAGAAAGATAAATGCAATAGGCGGCGAAGCCGCCATGGAAAAGTTTCGTCCACCTTTTCAAAGGTGGCGAGGTCCACGGGGCAGAGCCCCTGGTCGCGCTCCGCAGAGCGCGAAACTCCTTTCCCCGCGCCCGCAGGCGCATATCGTTCAAAACGGTGAAAGGGGTGAGGAATGACGAAAGTCATTCCGAGGGGGAGCGGACACGACCGCTCCCCCTTGTTACTGTATGCGACAAGTTAAATCTTCAAAACGTCACAGTGTGACGTTTTGAACGAGGCATATTTTTAAAGGAAAGAGGTGTTAAAAATGATACTCTGCATTGCCAGCACTCTGTGCAAGGTCTGAACGGACGAACCGCACAGAGGACTGATATCCGTCCGTGACCGCGTTTAAAATCTTTAAGACGCGGAGCAGACCTTGCTTTCGGTTACAAAAAATACCAAAAAGGAGCAAGGTCATTATGAAACTGAACGAACTTAAATCACTTAAATCATTTTTTATTCTCTGGCTTACACAGTCACTTTCCACACTGGGAAGCGCAATGACAGGCTTTGCGCTGGTAATAGTTCTGTACCGGAGCAGCGGCTCTGCCCTTGCGACGGCAATGCTTTCGGTATGCTCCTACGCGCCCTATGTGCTGATGAGCATTTTCGCGGGAGCGTTAAGCGACAGGTGGAACAAAAAGGCTACAATGCTTGTGTGCGACAGTCTTGCCGCCGTAAGCACATTAGCCGTGCTGATACTGTTCAAAACAGGAAATCTTGAACCGTGGCATCTGTACATCATCAACGCCCTCGGCGGACTTATGAACACCGTTCAGCAGCCTGCCTCGGAGGTGGCGACAACGCTGCTTACTCCCGAAAAATACTACCAGAAAACCAGCGGTATGCGGTCATTTTCAAACTCGCTTGTGACTATCCTCACGCCGTCTATCGCAACGGCGGTAATGTCCTTTTGGGGACTGGAGGCGGTCATTGCAATTGACCTGCTGACCTTCGGAACGGCGTTTCTTGCGCTTCTGCTGTTTATAAGGATACCCGAAATCGCTAAGGACGAGAACAGCGGCGAACAGGAATCCGTATTGGCGGCGGCGAAAAGCGGACTTGTCTGGCTGAAAGCCCACAGGAAGATTTTGCTGCTGATACTTTTCCTTGCGGCGATAAATCTTATCGCTTCGATTTACGACGCCGCGCTTCCCGCCATGATGCTGTCCCACCCCAACGGAGGGGAGACCGCTCTCGGCGCGGTGAATACCTGCGTGGGACTTGCCTCACTTGCGGGCAGTATAATCGTAACGTTCCTGCCCGAACCGAAAAGCAGATTAAAGGTCATCTGCAATACTCTGCTTATTTCCATGAGTACGGAAAATTTTCTGCTTGCGTTCGGAAAAACTCCGCTGACATGGTGCATAGGCGCGGTGCTGGGCTGGATAGTAATACCGATTATGAACGCCAACATGGACGTTATCTTCCGCAGCGAGATTCCCGCCGAAATGCAGGGCAGAGTTTTTTCCGCAAGGAATACCCTGCAGTTTTTCACCATACCAGTGGGATTTTTCCTTGGGGGAATTCTGGTAGACAAGGTGTTCGAGCCGCTTATCGCGGGACTTCCCGCAGACAGCCTTGCCGTAACAATATTCGGCGGCGAAAAGGGCTCGGGAGCGGCAATGCTGTTCTTTGTGATAGGAATAGCGGGAGTTGCCGTGTGCCTGATTTTCAGGCGGATAATCCTGCGTATGGCAGAAAGCTCCGCCCAATAAAAAGAAAAGAGCCCCCTGCGGTTTAAAGCCGCGGGAGGCTTTGCTTTTTATCTCGTCTTTTTCGGATACGGCTTTTTCACAAGCGTCCTGCCGAGGATATAGTCGGTGGACGTGCCGTAAAAGTCCGCAAGGCTGATAAGGTGCTCTATGGGTATATTCTGAAATCCACGCTCGTACCGCGAGTAGACCGTCTGCTGTATCCCCAGCATTTCGCTTATCTGCTTCTGGGTCATATCCATGTCCTCCCGCAGGTCTCTTAATCGTTGAAAATACATAAAAAGCAGCTCCCGTTTTAGTACTTTTATGTACTTGACAATACCATAGTTATATGCTAAAATGATGTTGTTAGTACTTATAAGTACTGAAATTGTTTTAAAACGGGAGGATTTTTTATGAAGTTAAAAAAATTAGCGGCGGCGGTACTGGCTACGGCAATGCTTGTGCTGACGGCTGCTACGGTTTCGGCGGACAGCATTTTCGATACCGCCAAAAACATTGACAGCGGCAAAAAGGTGAGCAAGACCCTGAGCGACGACCAATCTATGAGCTACAAGATCACTCCGACCGAAAAAGGAACGGCAACCGTAAAAGTGACTGCAAAAACAAATTACTTCAAGTTTTATGTTTATGACAAGGACGGCAACGATGTAGGCTACGATGAGGACATTAAACAGGGCTGGACAACTGCGGGCAGCCACTACTGGGACTCCAAAACAGAATGCTATATCGGCACTTTCAGCTTTGACGTAAAAGCAAACAAAACCTACTATGTACAGATAAAGCGCGGCAGCTTCCAAAAGGGCAGCGGCAAATTTGAAGCTTCTTTCAAATACCCCTCCGAAGAGGTAGAGGAAGTCGTGCTGATGACCCTTAACCTCAAAAAGGGAGACACCGTTCAGCTCGGAGCAAACGGTGACAACGCTTCATGGACGACATCAAAAAAATCGGTAGCGACTGTTTCCGACAGCGGACTTGTTACCGCCGTCAAAAAGGGAAAGACCGTTATCACACTTAAATGCGGCTCCAAAAAGCAGGAGATCGAAATTGTCGTAGAGTAAAATCAAAAGCGGGATATCAAGGCAGTCCGCCCGATATCCCGCTGTTTTTTTGTGCCGTATTTCTCAGCAGTTAGAAGCCCAGTATTTTCTGGAAGTCCGCGGAGATCTTAGCTTCAAGAGCCTCCGAGTCAGCCTTGACCGCTCCCGTGGTGGTGTAGTAAGCCTTGATCTTAGGCTCTGTGCCCGACGGACGGATTATTACCGAAGCGCCGCCCTCAAGAGCAAATGTGAGAACGTCCGACTTGGGCAGGGTAAGCTTTGTCTTTGCGCCTGTTTTGCAGTCAGTGGAATTGCTGTCAAGATAGTCGTCGAAGCGGATAACGGAAAGTCCGCCGATCTCCTTGGGGGTCTCGGTGCGGAGCATTGTCATAAGCTCCTTCATCTTCTGCATACCGCTTGCGCCCTCGCAGGTAAAGGACTTCTGAGTATGGGTGTAAACGCCGTACTTCTTGTACATATTCTCTCTCGCCTGAAGCAGGGAGATGCCCTTTGTGCGGTAGAACGCAGCCATTTCGCAGATGAGCATTGAAGCCACAACAGCGTCCTTGTCGCGGACATAGGAACCTGCCAGATAGCCGTAGCTTTCCTCAAAGCCGAATACATAGCGGTTCTCCTCGCCCTTAGCCTCTAAGAAGCCGATCTGCTCGCCGATAAACTTGAAGCCTGTGAGAACTTCAACTATCTTAACGCCGTACTCCTTGGCGATGGCCTTTGTGATATCTGTGGTAACAATAGTCTTTACCGCGATGGGGTCTTCGGGCATTGTGCCAAGCTTTGTCCTCTCGGAGCAGACATATTCAAGGAGCATTGCTCCCACTTCGTTGCCTGTAAAGAGAACGTATCCGCCCTTTCCGTCGGGAACTGCAATACCCACACGGTCGGCGTCGGGGTCGGTAGCGAGAAGCAGGTCGGGCTTAACGGTATCGCAGAGCTTCAGACCCAGCGCAAGAGCCTCCTTGATCTCGGGGTTGGGGAAAGGACAGGTGGTAAAGTTTCCGTTGGGGTACTCCTGCTCGGGAACAACGGTAACGTCTGTAATGCCGATCTT
>JAAVHL010000116.1 GCA_014799735.1 Ruminococcus sp. | reverse complement strand
CCAAGTATAGCCATAGGCCATAGTTTGTTCTGTCCAAAACGTCACACTGTGACGTTTTGGAGATTTACTTTTCCGCGTATCGTACAAAGGGGGAGCGGTCGTGTCCGCTCCCCCTCGAAATGCTGTCGCATTTCTCACCCCTTTCACCGTTTCGGACGAAAGGGGATTTCGCCCTCTGCGGAGGGCGACCAAAGGGCTCCGCCCTCTGGACTTCTGCGAGCTGGGCTCAGCTCGACCAGCTTGAGTCGGCGGCTTCGCCGCCTGAAAATGTCCCCTGTCTTAGAGACAGGGGACATTTTAGTTATTGCTTCTTTTCTTCGGTAATAGTCAGATCGTTTCCGTCAAAATCCACTTTCAATGTAGAATACGGCTCTGCGCTGTCGCTTATAATTTTTCTTGCGATCATGGTCTCCAGTTTACGCTGGATAAACCGTTTCAGCGGACGCGCTCCGTACACTGGGTCGTAGCCCTCCCTGACGATATAGTCCTTAGCCGTGTCGGTAACCGCAACGTCAAGCTGTTTGCTCTTCAGACGGTTCCGCAGGTCGCCAAGCATAAGGTCGATAATTGGATAAATTTCCGTTTTCGTCAGCGGCTTATAGAACACTATCTCGTCCAGTCTGTTCAGAAATTCTGGACGGAAATGTCCTTTCAGCACACGATTTACCTGCTCTCTCGCCTCGTCGGAAATAACGCCGTTTTCGTCGATACCGTCCAAAATATAATCCGAACCCAGATTTGAGGTGAGAATTATAATAGTGTTCTTGAAATCAACCGTCCTGCCCTGCGAGTCGGTAACGCGGCCGTCGTCAAGGATTTGCAGCAGCACGTTGAACACGTCGGGGTGAGCCTTTTCAACCTCGTCAAACAGCACTACCGCGTAGGGCTTGCGGCGCACGGCCTCGGTAAGCTGTCCGCCCTCGTCGTAGCCCACGTAGCCCGGAGGCGCTCCGATAAGGCGGCTGACGCTGTGCTTCTCCATATATTCCGTCATATCAATGCGGACGATATTATGCTCGTCGTCAAAAAGCGACTGTGCAAGAGCCTTTGCAAGCTCTGTCTTACCAACACCCGTGGGACCCATGAACAGGAACGATCCGATAGGACGGTTGGGGTCTTGTATACCTGCACGGGAGCGGAGTATAGCTTCGCTGACCTTCTGCACGGCCTCGTCCTGACCGATAACACGCTTGTGCAGGATATTTTCCAGATTCAGCAGCTTTTCACGCTCGCCCTCCATAAGCTTGGAAACGGGAATGCCTGTCCACCTGCCCACAATTCGGGCTATTTCCTCGTCCGTAACCTTGTCGCGGAGCAGGCTGTTTGCCTTTTCCTTTTGCTTTTCGGCAGCGTCCTCAGCTTCTTCAAGCTCTTTTTTCAGTGCGGGAAGCTTTCCGTATTTCAGTTCTGCCGCCTTGTTCAGATCGTAATTTCTCTCCGCGGCGGAAATGTCCGCATTGGTCTGCTCAATGTCCTCACGAAGCTTCTGCAAGCGGGTTATGGAGGTTTTTTCGTTTTCCCACCGCGCTTTCATTTCGCTGAACTCGGCGCGCATTTCCGAAAGCTCTCTCTGAATTTCCGCAAGCTCCTCGGCGGCAAGCTTGCCATCCTCCTTTTTGAGAGCGGTCTCGGCAATTTCCTGCTGCATTATTTTGCGGGACAGATCGTCCATTTCCGCAGGCATGGAGTCCATTTCCGTGCGGATAAGGGCGCAGGCCTCGTCCACAAGGTCGATAGCCTTGTCGGGGAGGAAACGGTCGGAAATATATCTGTTGGACAGCACCGCCGCCGTTATCAGCGCGGAGTCCTGTATCTTAACACCGTGGAAAACCTCGTAACGCTCTTTCAGTCCGCGGAGGATAGAAATGGTGTCCTCCACCGTAGGCTCGTCCGCCATAACAGGCTGGAAACGCCGCTCCAAAGCAGGGTCTTTCTCGATATATTTTCTGTACTCGTTAAGGGTGGTCGCGCCGATACAGTGCAGCTCACCGCGGGCAAGCATTGGCTTCAAGAGGTTTCCCGCGTCCATTGCGCCGTCGGTCTTGCCAGCGCCAACAATGGTGTGCAGCTCGTCAATGAACAGAATGATACGTCCGTCCGACTTTTTCACCTCGTTCAGGACGGCTTTGAGACGCTCCTCAAACTCGCCGCGGAATTTCGCGCCCGAAATAAGACTTCCCATGTCAAGGCTGAAGAGCTTTCTGTCCTTTAGGTTGTCGGGAACGTCCCCCCGAACGATACGCAGGGCAAGTCCCTCGACAATGGCGGTCTTGCCCACGCCCGGTTCGCCGATAATAACGGGATTGTTTTTGGTTTTGCGGGACAGTATCCGCACCACGTTTCTTATCTCCGCGTCACGTCCGATAACAGGGTCAAGCTTGTTCTGACGGGCAAGCTCAACCAAGTCCTGACCGTACTTTTTCAGCACGTCGTAGGTGTCCTCGGGAGTATCGCTTGTGACGCGCTGGTTTCCGCGCACGTCCTTTAAAACGTCGAGAAATTTTTCCTTGTCAACGTCAAAGGCCTTGAACATCTTTTTGAGCTTGTCGTTCGCGGTGTCGAAAAGCGCAAGCATGATATGCTCCACGGATACAAAATCGTCGCGCATATTTTTTGCGGCGTCCTCGGCCTGATTAAGGCACTTGTCAACGTCCTGTGAAATGTAGACGGTGTTTGCTTCTCTGCCGCTTCCCGTGACCTTGGGTATCTCCCCGATAAGCTTGGAAAGATAGTTCAGTACTTGGTCGGAGTCCGCGCCCATTCTCGTCATAAGCTGGGGGATAAGTCCGTTTTCCTGAGACGTCAGCGCGTGAAGCAGATGCTCCTGCTCAACGTTCATATTCTGGTAGTCGATAGCGGTGCTTTGCGCTTCGTTAATGGCTTCAATAGATTTTTTGGTAAATTTCTGAGGATTCATAGCTATACACCCTTTCTGTAAAAGCGTTAATACTAATCACCAATTAAAAAGTGTATAAGAAATCAAACAAAAATTTGAAAAGTTTTAACTTTTTATATGATTTTTGTGCAGATTTTTTATCTACACTTTTATTGGTGATTAGGATAAGGTATTGAGCATTTTGCTTGAAAATCAATAATGCTCTTGTCCGGTCTGAATGGAGAATATATTTTAACACAGCAGATGTGCTAAAAACTTTTTTAAAAAATTATATAAAATATCCAATCAAAATTTTTTGGATATTTTTTGAAAAATGTGGAATATTTTTATGCAAATAATGCAAAAAAATGAAAAATTTGTCGAAAAATGTCGAACTGCGTCGAAAGATTTTTGTTGCAAAAATAAAACTATTTTATTATAATTTACTTATCGGCGACAGAAATATATGCCGAAAAATACAAAAGAACAGGAGAATTTCAAATGAAAGCAATTACAAAGGTCGAGACAGCGCGAGGTCGGGTCGTTTATACGTTATTCAGCGAAAAATCCGACGTCGGAGAAAGATACGGGATCACGGTAAGGTCGGAGCTTTTCAGGAACGCGGAGGAAGCTGTGGTAAAAGACATATCCTCAGAGCGTGAATTTGCTGAAAGGCTTCTTTTTACACTGGCGGATAATCTTGTCCTGCCCTCCACGGCGGACGAAGTAATCGAAGAGTACATTGCAGCCGCGTTTACGGTTTAAAAGCTAATATTTGGTTTTGGTGAAAATTGATGACCGGAAATTTTGCCGCCGTCTATAGTTATGATAGCATAATTTTGTTTCCGAGACGGGGAAAAGTTCTGTATCGACATTGCACGAAGACCTGAATTTTCGGTTATCAATTTTGCTTTTTTACCCCTTGACAAAACGGGCAAAATGCTGTATAATAAGACATTACCCAAAGAAAAGGACGCTTGATATGGATAAGACTTCTTTCAAAACCATCGCCGAAAACCGCAAGGCAAGGCATGAATATTTTATTCTTGACAGCTTTGAGGCGGGTATCGAGCTGGTCGGCACAGAGGTGAAGTCCATACGCCGCGGCGGGGTCAATCTCAAGGACAGCTGGTGCTCCGTTGACGACGGCGAGCTGTGGATCAAGGGTATGCATATTTCTCCTTACGATCACGGCAACATCTTCAACCGCGATCCCATGCGCGTCCGCAGACTGCTTATGCACAGGAAGCAGATAATGCAGCTTCTCGGCAAGGTCAAACAGGAGGGACTGACGCTTATTCCGATTTCGGTGTACTTCAAGGGTTCAAGGGTCAAGATACAGGTAGGTCTCTGTAAGGGTAAAAAGCTTCACGACAAGCGCGACGACATGGCTGCAAGGGCAGCACAGCGGGACATTGAACGCGCCGTAAAGGAGCGTAATCATTGACTTTGGAATGTTACATTTAATATGGGGATGTAAAGGTTTCGACGGGGACTTTGAAACATAATAAGCGAGCAGAGGATTGCGCCATCTCTTAAAAAGGCGCCGTTTTAAAATTAGACGACAACAATAATTTTGAATTAGCAGCTGCTTAATTGCTGCTCGTCTGACCGCTGAGTACCGCGGCGGCGGATCAGGCGTCGATTAGCGGTGAACGCGTTGGGGAAGTGCCTGCGTCCCCAATGTGTATTGCAGGCTACTGAGTATTACCGGCTGTTTGTTTCCGATAATGCAAGGGAATGTTAATAACAAACTACGCTCGTAGAAAGTTGTGCGGATAGGTTTTCGGACACGGGTTCGATTCCCGTCATCTCCACCATCGGGGAGCCCCCGCAGGCAATCCGTATCTCATTCAATGAGGTACGGATTTTTTCTGTCCTTAATTATAGTATAACTGTATACCATGTATATTTTATGATATTTATATGTACATAGTGTAAAAATTAGCACTCTTGGCTTAAGAGTGCTAACAATCTGTATATTATACAATTTTGTTAATTTCCGATTTATTGAGAATTTTCATGTAAACAAGTCCCGCAGTGTCGGCAAGGAACCAGCCTATGGGAATTGATACCCATATCCCGAATACGTCCACAGCTTCATATCCCGATAAAAGATATGCAAGCGCAACTCTTGTCCCGAGAGAAATAACCGTCAGGATAAGGGACATTTCAGGCCTATTGATACCCCGATAAAAGCCGTACAGCAGAAAAAGTATGCCTATTCCTACGTAAAAAGCTCCCTCGGTCATGAGGTACTGCACGCCCGTATGTATGATGGCGGTCTCCTCGGCTTTCACGAAAATTTTCATGAGGCTTTCAGAAAATATAACAACTGCCGCTGAAACCGCAATACAGAATACTGCCGAGATAAAAAATGACTTTTTGATACATTCGCGTATTCTGCCGTACTCCTTTGCGCCGTAGTTTCTCGACACGAAAAGGGAAAATGCATTGCCGAATTCCTGCGCGGGCATATACGCAAGGGTATCTATTTTTACCGCAACGGTAAACGCCGCCATAACTGTCGTGCCGAAGCTGTTGACAAGTCCCTGTATCATCAGTATGCCGAAGTTCATTACCGACTGCTGCACCGACGCAGAAAACGACATACGGAGCGTTTCGGAAATCTCGCCTTTTTCAAAGTGTATTTCCGAAAGTCCAACGCGCAGATTTTGCTCTCTTATAAGTGAGTATAATGCAAGTCCGATTCCCGAAACGGCCTGTGCAATCAGCGTTGCATAGGCCGCACCCTTTACGCCGAGGTTCAGATACACAACAAAAATTATGTCCAGCACAATGTTTATCACCGAAGCCGTGCCGAGAAATATCAGCGGCGTAACGGAGTTGCCGAAAGCGCGGAGCATATAGGCATAGTAATTGTACAGAAAAATAAAAATAATTCCCGACAGAATTATCCGCACATAATCCGCGGTCATATCCAGAATTTCGGACGGAGTTTTCAGCAGACCTATTATTCCGTTCACCGAGCAAAGCGTGATGATTTCCGCAGCCAGTGAAACCGTACCGATAAGAATAAAAGCAGCGGCTATTGCATTTTTCTGCTTTTGCGGGACGTTCCCTCCGCAGTAATAGGAAACAAGCGCGCCGCTTCCCATACAGAGACCGATTATTATAGAGTACAGAAACGTTGTGAGCGTGTAGGTGCTTCCAACCGCGGCAAGAGCGTTCTCGCCGAGATAACGTCCGACGATAAGCGTGTCGGCAATATTGTATATCTGCTGGAGCAGGTTTCCCGCGATCATCGGCAGTGCAAATCCAAGCAGGACTTTTGTGATATTGCCAGATGTCAGGTCAGTTTTCATAATTATCACCAATTTTTTCAGCATTGTTTAACAATAGCATTATATCACATTTGAAAAATTGTTTCAACCCGATTTGGGATCTCCACAAAAAAGCGCGGACGTTTTGTCGGAAACGTCCGCGTTTTGTGCAGTATTTTTGTTACTTCTTTTCAACGGATATCCATATCTCGCCCTTGTAGCTGTCCGTAGGGTAAACCTCAAGATCAAAGTTTCCCGCAGGCTTGTAGGGTGACGAGGGGAAAAATTCCGCGAAAATATTGTGCCATGCACGCTGGATATTCTCCGGACTCAGGCTTCCGATATCGAAAACAGCCCATTCAGCGGAGGGAACATCAACAGTCTTGTATCCGTCGGGTACGTCTCCGCCCGCATACTCAGCGCCGATAAGATAGGGGAAATCCTTTACCTTTGTGGAATCCTCCATGCACATTCCCACAACGCTGCTGCCAAGTACTCCGTCCCGTTTGCCGTTTTCCGCAAGATACTTTACCGTTCCGTCGCTGTGACACTCCGTCCAGAAAGCGGGGATATCGCTTCTGCCCTGAACGTCATCAAGCTTCTCAAAACGCTGCTGCTTTGCAATGATCGTAAACGCTTCTTTTTTCATAATTTTGTAGTCCATAGAACTACCGCCTTTCACAGAAATTGACACGGAAAGTCTTGCAAAGGATCTGAGCGCCGCGCCGTTTTTCCGAACGGCATTCGGAGCAGTCCCGTGAAAACGGGTAAATGCCCGCGTGAAGCCCTCGGGCGTGTCGTAGCCGTATTTCAGCGCGATGTCGATAATTTTTTCGTCCGTGGACACAAGCTCGCTGCCGGCAAGAGTAAGCCTGCGGTTACGGATATATTCTCCCACGGTAAAGCCGCAGAGAATGGAAAATATTTTCTGAAAATAAAAGCTTGACACATTCATCTCGCGGGCTATGCGTTCATAGTCCGTCGGCTCGGTTATATGCTCCTCGATGTAGTCCACCGCATTTTGAAAGCTTTTTACCCAGTCCATTGCCGTACCTCCTTGTCTGTATATATTGTAGCACGTTCCGCTGCCGCGTTCATGATTTATTCTGCACACTTCTGTTATTTCTCACACAAAAAATTTGTACTGTTTAATTATATACCAACGGATTATTTTCGTCAAGAATAGTGTTTGATAAAAACAGGTACGGACATATTGTAAAAGGTCGGAGGCATATCGCTTCCGACCTTTTTAGGAGCTGTTATTCGTTTACGGAATAGTTTATTGTTGCGGACTTCATGGTGTACTCGATCTTAGGCATTGACGCCATGAATTCTTCATATTCCTCATAGCTCATATTGGGGTCAAACGATACCCAGTCGCCGGGCTGAGGGCCGCGTCCCGAATAGCAGAATGTGATAACGCCGTTGTTTGCAACAAATCTGCTGAAGCCTTTAACGCTTACGGTATATGTATCCAGCAGCTTGTTGTCTCTGTAAATTTTAAAAACGGTGTTTCCTTTTCCGTCGGCAATATAGGTGATAACGTTGCCGTCGTCATCAATAGTCATGCCAAAGAACTCTCTCTGGCTTTGGGTTTTTATCACGGAGTACTCGCCGTCATCAAGAACGTAAAACTCGCCGTCTTTAAAATACTCTGTGTACTTTTTCGTATATTCAACACAGTATGTGTTGGGATCTTCGCCTTCAGGTACATCTATCCTGTAGCTGTCTCTCATGTCGCGGCTTTCCGAGCTGTACCAGATGATCTTGCCGTTGGATTCGTAAAGCTGCTGAACGCTTCTCTGCTCTTTAAGCGTGACCTCTCCTGTTTTCAGGTCGATAATGCCGCAGTAATATTTTTCGTTTTTCGGTGAGAGCGAATCGCCCGACAGTCCCTGAAAACCCACATAATCACCCTGCACGACAATGAAGTTCAAAGTGCCCAACTCGTTCAGCTCATTGTCCTGCCCTAATGTGTAAAGCACCTGCTTGTTTTTTCCGTCCATATCGGTGGAGTAAATTGTCCTGTTTCCGGGTTTCATGTAAACGATCTTTTCACCGTTGGTATCAAGGTTGTGGGTTTTTGGGGCGCGGTATTTGGCGACCTCGTTAAGCTCGCTGTCAAGCTTGATAATTACAGTTTCCCTCATTGAAAAGCCGTAAGCCTCGGAATAGATCAGGTAAAAATACTCGCCGCACTGCTTGAGCCTGCTGTTCATAATGCCGATATATTCGCCCTTGTCGTTCGTGTAGCCGCTGCATTTGTAGGATTTGTCCATATTGCCGTTTTCGTCAAGAGAGAAGTAGTACACGCATCTTGCGTCGGTATCCGCACCCTCGTAATATACAGTTCCGTCGTCGGCTATCAAGCAGATGTTGCCTTTGTAGGGGACTTCAACAGGGTCGCTTTCTTCAAACGTAACGCCTGTCTTTTTAGCTTCGGGCTCCGCCTCCGTCTGAACAGCGGGAACGTCCTCGGCGGCATAAGTCACGGGTACACAGGAAAACGCCATAGCCAGCGCGGCAGAAGCCGCCGCAATAGCTTTGATAGATTTTTTCATATTGTTAACTCCTTTTGTTTTTTATATTTAAGCAAAATTTATTTTTCATGTCACTTCTCATTGTCATTTTTGGGGTGCTTCTGTGAACGTTTTGTCGGTGATGAACACCGTTTCCCTGTAGGTGTAGCTGAACGTGTTGTCACCGTCGAAAACAAAGGGTTCGAGGATAGGCTCGCTTATTGGGTGAAGCTCCTCACAGTAGGAGATAACGATATAGTCGCCATCTACAGGGTATTGACCGCGCCAGAAAGCCTCGCCATTAGCGTTGGTTCGGGTAAGAACGTATCCGCCGTATTTGTCGGTGTAGCCCTCCGCCATTTTTCCGTCGGCAGGCTTTAGTATAACCGTATAGTCGGGCAGGGGATTGCCGTCCGCGTCTTGCAGGGTTATCCCGACCTTTGGGTACATACTGCCGCTTTTATATTCTGCGAGTTCTTTAGATGAAGTCAGGACTATTTCCGTGGTGTTTTCATCAATAGTTATAGGAGTTTCTGAACCGTTAAAGCCGCCAGATATATAAAAACTTTCATGCTCTTCATTTTCGTAAGTATAGCAGTCAATGCGGATTTCTGCGTTAGGCAGCGCGTCGGATACAAGAAAAAGATAGTCTCCGTAAGGTATAAGCACCTCCGTCGATCTTTCGTAGGTCATGGGAATAGTTCCCACCCTGTCCTCATTTTCTTTATCAAAGTAGTACCGGTTCAGCGGTGAATCCGAATTTTCATTATAAATTATCGGCAGATAGTCCACCCGCAGATTTTTAATGAAAGTGCCGTCGTTCCAGTCCACCACCTTGATCTTTACAAGCGCGGTATCGGGTGGTATCTCCGTGATCTCAGGCGCACTCGTCACCTCATTTCCGTTTACCGCGTGAGGGTCTTGGTAAAAGTGTAGATCGCGGGTAATGGCTGTCCTGCCGGTTAGCAACGCTGCAAAAACCGCTGCCGCCGCGCATAACGCGGTAATAACTTTTTTTGATACGCCTCCCTTTTTAAGTTCGAGACGAGACGTTTCCAACGGGATAGGGACTTCGGTCTCCTCGGTTTCAAGCCGCGAGAAAATCTTTTCCTTCAGCTTTTCGTCCGCGGAAACGGTGTCGTAAGCCTTTTTTATTTCACTGATCTTCATAAGCGCTCCTTTCAGTCCTCAAGCTCTATGCGGAGCTGTTTTCTTGCCCGATACAAGTCCGAGCCTACCGTGCCTGCGCTTTTTCCCGTCGCGGCGGCGATCTCCTCAATGGACATTTCCTCGTAATAAAAGAGATATATCGCGTTCCTGCGCGCTTCGGGGAGCTTTCGTATCAGTTCCAGCAGCTCGCAGCGGTGCAGGTTTCCGTCCATGGAAACGCAGGGGTATTCTTCCAGCGGCTGGAATTTCCTGAAAGCGGAAAAACGGTTCAGGTCACGGCAGAGGTTGATCGTCACTCGGATAAGCCACGCTTTTTTGTGGTTTTCGTCGCGAAATCCCGCCGCAGAAGCTTCCGTGCTTTTGGCAAGCCGCATGAAAACCTCCTGAACAACGTCCTCGGCGTCATGGTAGTTTCGGGTGTTCTGAACGGCAATTCGCAGAACAGTGTCGGAATAGGCTTCGAAGTCCTGTTCCAGCAGAAATTTTTCCTGTTGAGTCATTGCAATGTACTTCCTTTCGGTCGCGTCTCACTAATAAAACGAATGGGAAAGGCATTTTTTTGCACTTGATAAAAATTTTTTTATCATGTAACGGCAAGCAATAAAGTCCGTCTAAAATAAAATCCGCCTGCAAGCGCAGACGGATATAATATTATTCTTTTATCTTGCCCTTGCAGAAGCTGTCAATGTAACGGTCTATACACCGCTCGATTATAGTGATGGCCTCGTCTCTGCCTTTCATTTCGTCGATGACAGTTTCCTTTCCCTCCAGCGATTTGTACACCGTAAAGAAGTGGGACATCTCCTCAAAAACGTGCTTGGGAAGCTCGTCTATATCCTTGTAGGAATTGTAGGTCGGGTCGTTGAACGGGATAGCGATTATCTTGTCGTCCCGCGCGCCGTTGTCAAGCATTGAGATAACGCCGATAGGGTAGCACTTCACAAGCGCAAGGGAGCATATCGGCTCAGAGCAGAGCACCAGCACGTCCAGCGGGTCGCCGTCCTCGGCGTAGGTGCGGGGGATAAACCCGTAGTTCGCGGGGTAGTGTGTGGAGGTGTACAAAACTCTGTCCAGCAGCAGGAAGCCCGTTTTCTTGTCAAGCTCGTACTTCATTTTGCTGCCCTTTTGAATTTCGATTACCGCAAAAAAGTTCTCCTTTGTAATACGGTTCGGGGAAATGTCGTGCCAGATGTTCATAGTTATTTTCCTTTCCTGAAATAAAATTTAAAACAAACCTGACCGCCCCATTGAGGGGGCAGCAGAATATTACAGCGTTTACGGTTTGTTGCGGCGGGGCGTTCCCTGCTCGGTCTCACCGATTATATACTTGGGTCTGTCCTTTACCTCCATGTAGGTTTTTGCAAGGTACTGTCCCATAACGCCCATGCAGAAGAGCTGTATCCCTCCGATAAGGCAGACAAGTGTGACGATAAGGGGAGTGCCCCACATTTCCTCACCGCAGATAAGGGTTTTTACCGCCATTGCTATCGCAAGGACTAAAAAGACCATTCCCATAACTACAGCCAGATAAAGCGGTGCGGTGGAAAATGCCGTTATTCCCTCAAAGGAATAAAGAAGCAGCTTCCAGAAGCTCCATGTGGTCGTGCCTGCGGCGCGCTCCACGTTTTCGTATTCGATATATTTTGTGCGGAAGCCCACCCAGCTGAAAATTCCTTTGGAGAAGCGGTTGTACTCCTGCATGGACAGTATGGCGTCAACCATCTGACGGGTCATGAAGCGGAAGTCCGAGGTGCTTTCCTCAATGTGGGTCTGGGAAATTTTGTTTATCACTTTATAGAAGCTTTTCGAGAAGAACGACAGCAGCTTCGGTTCGCCCTTTCGGGACGTCCTTTTTGTGGACGCGCAGTCGTACTCTCCGCTTGAAACGTACTCGTACATCTGGGGCAGAAAGGCGGGAGGGTGCTGCAAATCCGCGTCCATTATCACAACGTAGTCGCCCTTGGAATGCTCCATGCCCGCAAGCATACCCGCTTCCTTGCCGAAGTTCCGGCTGAACGAAATGTATCGGAAGCGGCTGTCCTCGGCATAATATTTTCGCAGGATATCAAGCGTACCGTCCTTTGAGCCGTCGTCTATAAACAGAAACTCAAATTCGAGACAGGGGTGCGCTTTCGCCATTTTCTCCGTGACCAGAAGTATTTCTTTACGGAAAAACGGCAGGACTTCCTGTTCGTTATAGCACGGCACTATCACCGTCAGCAATTCTTTTTCCATTTGCACTTTCCTTTGTTTTTGCATGGCGCATCACGCCGTGCCGTTTCATTCCACAGTTACGGATTTTGCAAGGTTCCTCGGCTTATCCACGTCGCAGCCCCTCTGAACGGCGGTGTAGTAAGCGATAAGCTGCATTGCGACCACCGATACTAATGGCAGGAACAAGTCCTCCGCGTCGGGAAGCGTTACCTTGTAGTCTGCAATGGTCTCGTCGATATCCGCAGTTCCGCGGCAGATTATTACCACCTTTGCGCCGCGGCTCTTTACCTCGCGGACGTTGGACAGAGTTTTCTCAAAAAGCGCGCTTTGGGTCGCCGCAACGATAACGGGCATACCGTCGTCGATAAGGGATATTGTACCGTGTTTAAGCTCACCGGCAGCGTAGGCCTCGCTGTGAATGTAGGAAATTTCTTTCAGCTTGAGAGAACCCTCCATGCTCAAAGCGTTGTCAAGACCACGTCCGATGTAGAGAAGGCTGTCCGCGTTGAAAATGTGGGACGCAACGTACTGATACTGTGAAACGTCGTCCAGACAAGCCTGTATTTTTTCGGGGACTTCAAGCAGTCCCGCCGTGAGACGTTTACACTCGGCTTCGTCTATCTTTCCGTTTGCAAGTGCAACCGCAAATGCAAACAGGTACATAAACGCAACCTGAACCGCGTAGGCTTTGGTGGAGCATACGGAAATTTCGGGGCCCGCATTGGTGTAGATGACCATGTTGGCTTCACGTGCGATAGACGAGCCAACCACGTTTACAACGGCAAGCGTGTCCGCGCCTTTGCGTCTGGAAAGCTTTAAGGCTTCGAGAGTATCGGCGGTCTCGCCCGACTGGGAAATAATTACGACCAAGTCACCCTCGGAAACAAGTGGGTCGCGGTAGCGGAACTCGGAAGCGATATCCACAATAACGGGAATTCTTGCCAGCGATTCGATAAGGTACTTGCCCACCATTCCCGAATGCATTGCCGAGCCGCAGCCCACTATGAAAATATTTTTATAGCTGCGTATTTTTTCGGGAGTAAGTCCGCATTCGCCGAAGTCGGGCAGACCGTCCTTGACACGCGGAGAAACGGTGTTTCGCACCGCCTCGGGCTGCTCGTGTATCTCTTTCAGCATGAAATGCTCGTAACCGCCTTTTTGCGCGGCAGTAACGTCCCACGTAGCTGTTTGAAGCTCCTTTTCGATATCCTCGCCGTGAATGTCTGTGAAGCGCACGCCCGATTCGTCAAGAATTGCAATCTCGCCCCGCTCCAGCAGGTAGTAGTCCTTAGTATGTTCAAGTATCGCGGTAACGTCGGAGGCGATATAGCTTGCATTTTTTCCTTTTCCCACAATAAGGGGACTGTCCTTGCGCACCGCGAAAATCTTGTTTTTATGCTCTCTGAAAATAATTCCAAGCGCATATGCGCCCTCAATGTCCTCCAGAGCCTTTTCAATGGCTTCCACAGGGTCGCCCTCGTAGTAGTAGTCAAGAAGCTTTGCGACGGTCTCGGTATCCGTTTCGCTCTCAAAGCCGTAGCCTTTAGATGTGAGGAATGCTTTCAGTTCGCGGTAATTCTCAATAATACCGTTGTGGACAATAGACACACGTCCGTTTCCGATAGGGTGGGAATTAACGTCCGAGGGCTCGCCGTGGGTCGCCCACCGTGTATGACCTATTCCGCAGGTGGCAGAAAACGTCCGCTCGCTTGGAAGCTTTGCCGCAAGACCCTCGTCGATCTTGCCCTTAGCCTTTACCGTTTTTATCCTGTCGCCCTCGAACAGGGCTATTCCCGCCGAGTCGTAGCCTCTGTATTCAAGCTTGCGCAGAGCGTCCACAAGAATATCAGTACACCGCTCTTTTCCCACATATCCGACAATTCCGCACATAAAACTGCTCCTTATTTCGTTAGTTGATATTCTACAAAAATCAGCGCCGAAACGCGTCCGGCGCTACAAATCCTAATAACCAATAAAAGTGTATATAAAAAATCTGTGCAAAAATCATATTTTTGCTTGATTTTTTATACACTTTTTAATTGGTTATCAGTATAATATATGCTTATTTTGTACCGAAAATTCTGTCGCCCGCGTCGCCCATTCCGGGAACGATATAAAGCTTTTCGTCAAGCTTTTCGTCCACCGCGCCGCAGTATATCTCAACCTCTGGGTACGCCTTGTGAACGGCTTCGATACCGTCGGGACAGGTGATAATGCACATCATCTTGATGTTTTTCGCACCCGCATTTTTGAGTATCTCAATGGTTTTGATGGCAGTACCGCCCGTGGCAAGCATGATGTCGGTAATGATAACGTCCCGCTCTGCAATGTCAAAGGGCAGCTTGCAGTAATACTGCACCGCGTTTTTGGTTTCGGGGTCGCGGAATATTCCCACGTGGCCTATTTTCGCCGCGGGGACGAGCTGCACCGCGCCGTCAACCATGCCCAGACCCGCTCTGAGAATGGGTACAAATGCAAGCTTTCTTCCGGAAATGACCTTGGTCTTAGCGATTGCAAGGGGAGTCTGCACCTCAACGGTTTTCAGCGGCAGGTCTCTTGTAGCCTCGTAGCACATAAGCATAGCCGTCTCGGAAACCAGCTCCCTGAACTCCTTTGAGCCTGTATTGATGTCCCGCAGGAGGGATATTTTGTGCTGTACAAGGGGGTGTTCGATAATAGTAACGTTATTCATGATCATGTTCCTTTCAGTTATTAGACTCAATTGCTGATATCATATCGACTCTGCGCTGATGTCTGCCGCCCTCGAAATCGGTGTGCAGAAATGTGTCAACGATCTCCTCCGCAACACCCGCGCCGATGACCCTGCCGCCCATGCACAGAACGTTGGCGTCGTTGTGAAGTCTGGTATACTTTGCCATATAGCTGTCGGTGCAGAGCGCGGCTCTGATACCCTTTATCTTGTTTGCGGCTATGGAAATGCCTATACCCGTGCCGCAGATCAGTATTGCCTTGTCCGCGCCGCCGTTTGCAACTCTGCCGCAAACCTCCTCGGCAACCTGCGGATAATCGCAGCTTTCACCCTCCATGCAGCCGAATTCCATGTAGGGTATCTTATTTTCTATCAGCCATGCGACAACAGCTTTTTTCAGCTCGTAGCCCGCGTGGTCGCTTCCTATAGCAATCATAGTATCCTCCAAACCAATAAAATATATCCTTTTCGGAACTTTGCACTTATGCAGAAATGTTCGTTGCGGAAAGCGCTCTGCAATATAATTAAATACATTATATCATATTTTTATGCTTCAATCAAGTATTTTTCCTTAATTTTGCCTTTGTATTGATTTACGAGTTCGGCACTTCCTCCGCGCTTCTGATCCTCTGCATGATGTCGCCAACGGTGTCGTCGTTTGTGCCGTTCTTTACTCCGTTGGAAAAAAGGAACTGAATTGAGTACACAATTCCCCACGGTATGCCCCACCAGCCCGACAGCGCGGTGATGAGCTGACAGGTAAGCTTGGCGTTTTTAGCTTCGTCGCCGTCCAGACCGTCAGCAAGGTACACAGCCGAGCTTCGCGTGCTTGTCATAATTATGTAGGAATAGCAGTACCTGAACCGCGTAAGCCGCGAATTATAGCCGATAGGCGCGCCCTCATAGGTCAGGATAGACCCTCCTGCAAGCTCGTTGTAATTCTCCATAATGAACGCTATCAGCTTGCGGTTGTTTTCCTCCTGACGCTTGCCGAAGCTGACCGACATTATAGGTCCAGCAGCCAGCAGTGCGATCAGTACAATAATAAGCATAAAAATTACCCCCGAATATTTATTGTCCCGTGTTATT
>JAAVHL010000115.1 GCA_014799735.1 Ruminococcus sp. | reverse complement strand
TAACGGTATGCAAAAAAGTAAACGTTGAAAACAGTCCGGTGGACTGTTTTCAACGGACAATACTTTGTTGGGGTCTCAAAGCGCAATTGTGGGTTTGTTCCGTCCAAAACGTCACACTGTGACGTTTTGGAGATTTGATTTGCCGCGCGCCGCAAAAAGGGGGAGCGGTCGTGTCCGCTCCCCCTCGGAATGTTTTCGCATTCCTCACCCCTTTCACCGTTTTGGACGAAAGGAATTTCGCTCCCTGCGGGGAGCGACCAAAGGGCTCCTCGCCCTTTGGAAACCTCGCCAGCCGTGCTCAGCCGGACCAGCTTTAGTCGGCGGCTTCGCCGCCTGTTTGCGTTACTCGTACCTCAACGCTTCGATAGGGTCAAGCTTCGCCGCACGGTTTGCGGGATAATACCCAAAGAATACGCCTATCGCCATTGAGAACGACACCGCAAGCACCATTGCTCCCGCCGAGGGAGGAGCTACCGTACCGACGATAATTCCCGCAACATTGCCCAGCAGGATACCGCCGATAATGCCGATAAATCCGCCTATAAGACAGATGATTATGGACTCGATGATAAACTGGCTGCGTATAGCCGAATTGGGCGCTCCCAAAGCCTTGCGGACGCCTATTTCCCGCGTACGCTCGGTAACGGAAACAAGCATGATGTTCATAACGCCTATGCCGCCTACCACAAGGGAAACTCCCGCGATTATGGCAATTACCATGGAAACTATGCCCAGAACCTGATTTATCATTTCCATCTGAGATTCCATTGTCTGCCACATTATCTCAATGCTGTCATTGTCTCTGTACCAGCGGTTGTTCATATAGTTAGCTACATCTGTACAGAAGCTTGTAGGGTCAACGCCGTCGTTTACAATGACATAGTAGTAATAAAGCAGTGTCTCGCTGTTGTTGTAAATTTTGGACATGGTGGAATAGGGTATATAAACCTCGTTGTTCCAGTCCTCGCCCGTCATGTTTACCATCGCGCTCATCATTGCGGTCATTTTGTATTCGTAAATGCCCACCACCGTAAAGTCATAGCTGCTGTTAAGCATTTTTATGTTGAGGGTCTGACCTATTGCGCCCTTTACAGAGCCGTAAAGCTTTTCTGCCTGCTTGTCGCTTATTACGCAGACGTTAAGCTTTCTTGCAACGTCCTTATCCGTAATGTAACGTCCCGCAACCATTTCATAGGAATTGTTGTAAATAAACCCGGGGTTTACCGAATAGATAACAAGATCAAGGTCTTCACGGCGAAACCGTGTTGTTCCGCGGTCTGTGCCTGTGGTTATTGAAACAGCCTTTATGTCGTCCGCAAAGCGTTCACTGACATTTTTTATCATTTCCTCGGTTATCCAGTCTCCGTCCGTTATGTAATCCCTGACATAATCTTTTTTCCATGATACCTGAAATCCCACAAGGTTTGAACCGCCCTGTGAATTGATAGTGTCGGTAATACTCTTCTGCATGATGTTGCCGAGGGTGGTTATCATTATAATTGAGCTGATACCGATAATAATACCCAGCATCGTAAGCACGGCGCGCATTTTGTTGGACTTCAGCGAAGCCAGCGCAAGCTTTACATTTTCAAACAGGTTCATTCGGCCGCGCCCCCTTTCAGCATTCTGTCGCTTATTATCGAGCCGTCGGAAAGGGTGATAACTCTGTCCGTCTCCTCGGCAAGCTCGGGGTTGTGGGTGATGAGGACAATGGTCTTGCCCTGCTCCTTGTGAAGCTTGTGGAAGATGTCCATAACAAGACGTCCCGTTTTGGAGTCCAGCGCACCCGTAGGCTCGTCGGCAAGGATTATTGCGGGATCGTTTGCCATGGCTCTTGCAATGGCAACTCTCTGCTTCTGACCGCCCGAAAGCTCATTTGGCATATGTCCTGCTCTTTCCGTCATTTCAACCAGTTCGAGAAGCTCCTTTGCGCGCCTTGTCCGCTCGCGTGAGGGTATACCCGCGTACAGCATGGGAAGCTCCACATTTTTCAGCGCGGAAGTCCTTGCGATAAGGTTAAAGGTCTGGAAAACGAACCCGATCTTTTTATTGCGTATGCTCGAAAGCTCGTTGTCGTCTATTCTGGTAATGTCTATCCCGTCGAGACTGTAGTATCCCGCAGTCTGCCTGTCGAGAGCCCCCACAATGTTCATCAGGGTGGACTTACCAGAACCCGACGCTCCTACAATGGAAACAAACTGTCCCTCGGGAACGGAAATATCCAGTCCGTGGAGAATTTCCAGCTCGTTGGGAGTGCCCACATAGAAGCTCTTGACAATGCCTTTCATTTCTATGATCGTTTTACTCATTATTCCGTCACCTGCTCTGCTGTTGTATCGGTGTTTTCATTTACCATGACGATAGTTCCGTCGGAAAGCAGGGCATTGTCGGTAAGTACGAGCATACCCGCTTTAAGCTCGCTTGAAATGATCTCGACCTCATAGTCCGTCTCCAGACCAACTTCAACGGTAATAAGCTTTGCGCGGTAAACGCCGTCGTCACCCTTTTCCGCTATGTAGACAGCGTCGTTTCCGTCCTCATCGACGGTGAGAGCGTCGTATGTAACGGTGAGAGCATTCTCTCTGCGGTCGCTGATAATGCTTACTTTGGCGCTCATGCCCACGCGGAGCTTGCCGTCCTCACCGTCAACCTCTGTTTCGATCTTGTAGTTTACACCATTGCTTGCGGCGGACTGTTCTGATGTGGGTGAAACGGTTATAACCTTTCCGCCGTATTCCGTGCCGTCGAGAGCGTCGCACCGCACCGTTGCGGTCATGCCCTCGCTTACGTAGGATATGTCATATTCTCCCACATAGGAGCTTATTTTAAGGTCGTCCAGATCTTCGATAACGAACAGAGGCCCCTCGGCGATAAGCCCCTCCTCGGCGCGCATGGAGGTGATAACTCCGTCGCAGGGAGCAGTTATCACAGCATATTCAAGCTTATCCTTAAGGTTCTGGAGAATGATCACCTGCGGGTCGTTGAGCCCCGAAAGGGTACGCTGCTGTTCCGCCTGCTTTTTCAGTGAGGACAGCTCGGATTCAACCTGCTTTACAGCGTTGTCGTAGTCCTTCTTTGCGGTATCGAGAGCGTCCTCGGCGTTTTTGACCGCAATGCCGTAGCTTTCCTCGGTATTGTTGTTCTGATCCTTGATATTGTCAAGGTCGGCGACAGCCTTGTCATATACAAGCTTTGTGTTCTCAACGGAAATTTCCGCATTGTCCCTTGCCGCTTCAAGACCATCGATCAGGGATTCAAGCTGATTTTCGTAGTTTTCTATCTGCTTTTTGAGGTTATCCTCATCATATTTGTTTTGAAGTGTCTCATATTCCTGCTTTGCAATAGTGTAAGCTTCCTGAAGCTCTTCGAGACTCGCCTGACTTGTCAGACCGCTGGACGCGGATTCTTTGGCTATATTGTAATCTCCCTTGGCAGTGTTGTATTTTGCATAAGCGTTTTCAAGTTCAGCATTGTACAATTTTTTCTGTACTATATTAAGGTATCCCTTATATTCGTCTATTGACTCTGCCACAGTCCTTACGTTGACGGGGTAATTTTCGGGTTCAAGCTCTTTGACCGCCTTGTCGTAAGCCTTTACAGCGTTGTCGTAATTGGCTTTCGCGCTTTCGACATTAGCTTCCGCCGACCGTATATTCGTCGGAAGCGACGAGCTTATGCCCAGCTTTTCCTGACGCTTGGCGTCCTCGAGAGCCTTTTCCGCCTGATCTATGGCTTTCTGTGCGTTTATAAGCGTAACGTTCTCACCGTTGTTGTATTTTTCCAGAGCATCTGTATATCTCTCCTCAGCGTCGGAAAGATTGTAGTCGGAGCTCATACCGCTGCTTTCCACCGAAGCCTGCTGCTGGAGTATCTGCTGCTGAAGCTCCTCCGTGTTTATCGTGCATAGCACGTCGCCCTTTTTTACGGTGTCACCTACGGAAACGTTTATCTTTTCAACAGGGTACATAAGCTTGGAATATACCTTTCGGCTCTCGGAGCTTTCCACCGTGCCGCTTACCGAGATCTTATTTTCAAGGTTTTTCATCTGTATCTCGGCGATTTCCGCGTAAGATACCGACGAAGCCGCGTTGCTCAGAGCGACAACGGCTGCGCCTATTGCGGCAATGCCCGCAATGATCGAAACGGGGATAATTATCTTTCTGGCTTTCATAGTTGTTATCCTTTCTTTGTTTATAATTTAATATTATACCAAATATAATATCATACTTAATTTAATTTGTCAAGGGGTTTTTAGAAATTTCTGTATTAATCATCTAATACAATTATACAATCAGCATAAATAAATGTCAATTGTAATATCCGTACAAATCTTATGATATCCGCGCGAAAAAAATGTGCATACTGCTGACGCGCCGCTGCATGAGATAATGCCTCCGACAATCATAAGTATAAACGGCTTTTTCAACTTTTTCTCAACAAATAAAGGGATGCCGAAATTTTTTCGGTATCCCGCAGTCTGCCGATAAAGGTAACAAATTTTGATTCGGCGGGAAGGCATTAAATCAATTTTCAAACGCTCCCCTGTATTTTCTATTTGGCATTTTCAAGCCATAGGACAAAATTTGTGCAAAGTATAAAAAGTGTCTATTGACAAAATTCTCACAAGGCTTTATAATTCTCGATAATAAATGAAATGAAAGGAGTGCGAACTTAAATATGAAAATTACCGAAGTTGATTACAGTATAAGCTCAATGCTTATAATGACGGCTATAATTTCATTTCTCGGCTTTGCACTTGAAAATATATGGCTTGCCGCCCGAAAGGGCTATATGGATAACCGCAATATGGCTGCGCCTTTCCTGCTTGGATACGGCATTGCCGTAATGGGCTTCTACCTGCTTCTGGGTACACCGCGAAATCCCCGAACGTACGTCAACACTCTTGACGGCAGAATTAAAAACAACGTCGGGATAAGAATTGCGGCATACTTTACAATAACCTTTGTGTGCGTATCGCTTGGAGAAATTGTTCTCGGAAAAATAATCGAAAAGACCTGCCATATAATTTTGTGGGACTACACCTCAATACCGCTGCACATAACAAGATACACCTCCATACCCACAAGCATAGGCTTCACGGTGATAATAACCGTTTTCATGGACTGTTTCTTTGAGCGTATCATGGACACTCTTGCGAGACTTGACCCAACAGTTTCCGGTGTTCTCGGGTCAGTGCTGATGACGGTAATGACGGCGGATTTCATTTTCAATGCTGTGCGGACAAAGCGCACCCAAAGCATGATGACCTTGTGGCGGTTTGAAATTCCCGAGCGGAGCTTTCAGCATTACAAATACGGAAGCAGATAAAAAAGCCCCACGGTTAGGGGGATATAGTTAAACGGACAAATACAGCAAACCATACTGACCGGCTATGGAACAGGTTTCATAGCCGGTTGCTTTCAGCACAATAAAGCACGGGCCAACCCTTGAAAAAGCTTCCCTGTTGTGATATAATTATTTAAACGAAATTTTTGGAGGGAAACGAAGTGCCGACTTTTACCAGAAGCGCTATTATAAAATCGTTCATGAAGCTTCTTAACGAACGTCCGCTCAACAAAATTACGGTAAAGGATATTGTTGAGGACTGCGGCATAAACCGCAATTCGTTTTATTATTATTTTCAGGATCTGCCCGCTCTTGCCGAGGCGGTTATCAGGGACGAGACCGACAGGGTCTTAAACGGAGTAAACAATATCTCCTCTCTTGAAGACTGCCTTTTCACTGCGATCGATCTTGCTCTGAACAACAAAAATGCGGTCATGCACCTCTACCGCTCTCCAAGCCGCGAGCTTTACGAGCAGCACCTGAACAGCATTATGCAGTATGCGGTTACGGAATACATAAATGCGGTCTCAAAGGATATGGATATCGAAGCCGAGGATAAGGAAATTATTATAAGATACTTCAAATGCCTGCTTGTGGGATTTGTACTGGACTGGATGAATTCGGGCATGAAGTACGACATAAGAAACACTATGACAAGGGTATGCGAGCTTTTCAGCGGAGGTATGCAGACGGCTCTGGAGCGGAGCGCCAATACCAAGCGCTGATCAAACTGCGGATAAAATATCAAAGCCCCTGCTTTTTTGCAAATGCGGGAATATGCACAAAAATCATACAAAACCGTCTCTGTGTCTGAATTTTCAGCACGGGGATTTTTTTGTCTGTATATATTTTTTTCCGAGTACTGTACAATATATATTAAGATAAAAAGGAGGTCGCGAACCATGAAAAAAAACAACGGATATGTTATGACGGCAAAAATCGGATATATAGCGGCGTCTGTAATGACAGCCGCGCTCGGCGCTGCGTTTATTCTGCTGCCCGAAATTTCAATTACCTTAATTTGCAGGCTTCTCGGAGCTGCTGCGATAATCTTCGGTATTATAAAGCTGTCGGGATATTTCTCCCGCGATCTGTACCGTCTGGCCTTTCAGCACGATCTGGCATTCGGGATAATGCTTTGCACGATCGGGATAATTGCTGCAGCAAAGCCGGTAAAGGTCATATCTGCGGCGCATATTGCGGTGGGAATTATCATTATTGCGGACGGAGTTTTCAAGCTCCAGACAGCGGTCGATTCAAAAAGGTTCGGTCTCGGCAAATGGTGGCTGATAGCAGTTTTTGCCATTCTGTCCTTTGCGGCGGGGATACTTCTTGTTGTAAGTCCCTTTAAAGCGGCTGCCGCAATGACTGTAATTATGGGAATATCGCTGCTTGCAGACGGTCTGATGAACTTCTGCGTAGCGTTCTGCGCGATAAAAGCTGAATCTGACAAATATGTAGACGCTGAATTTACAGTCAGCGGGAACAAAGACTAAAATTTTTTACACTGTTCCATGAAAGGAGTAATAAACTTGACAGACAAAATGTCTACTGCCGTATCCTCGGAGGACGAGGAGCAGAACGGAAGCTTTATGTATAAGCTTGCCACTTTTATTGTTGACAAGAGGAACTTGTTTTTCCTGCTTTTTATTTTTGCGCTGATATTCAGCGTCTTTGCCAAGGACTGGGTCAACGTTGAGAACGACATTACAAAATATCTTGCGGACGACACCGAGACCCGCCAGAGCCTTACCATTATGGATGAGGAATTCATTACATACGGGACGGCTGACATTATGGCGGCAAACGTTACCTACGATACCGCCGAAAAGCTTGCGGAGCGGATAGAAAACATAAATGGCGTGACCTCCGTTGAATTTGACGATACAGAGGAGCATTACAAAACCACCTACGCCATGTTTTCCGTGACCTTTGACGGCGAGGAAGCGGACGAAATAAGCGTCACCGCCATGAACGAAATAAAGGAGCTTTTGGCTGACTATGACGTGTATTATTCCACTGCGGTAGGCGTTGACCCAGGGGCGCAGCTTGCGGAGGAAATGAAAGTCATTATCGTTATTGCCGCAGTCATTATTCTTCTGGTAGTGCTGTTCACCTCAAAGGCATACGCCGAAATACCCGTGCTTGTTATGACCTTCGGCGCTGCCGCCGTGCTTAATATGGGAACAAACTTCATGCTTGGCACTATCTCGTTTATTTCAGACTCGGTAACGATTGTCCTCCAGCTTGCCCTTGCAATAGACTATGCAATAATTCTCATTCACCGCTACAGCGAGGAGCACGAGCTTCTCCCCGCAAGAGAAGCCTGCATTGCCGCTTTGAGCAAGGCTATCCCCGAAATTTCCTCCAGCAGTCTTACCACGATTTCGGGACTTATTGCGCTGATGTTTATGAAATTCGGTATCGGCGCAGACCT
>JAAVHL010000114.1 GCA_014799735.1 Ruminococcus sp. | reverse complement strand
TCCGTTTTGGACGAAAGGGATTTCGCGCTCTGCGGAGCGCGACCAAAGGGCTCCGCCCTCTGGACTTCTGCCAGCTGGGCTCAGCTGGACCAGCTTTAGTCGGCGGCTTCGCCGCCTAAGGTCTTGCTACATAATGCGCTAAATCAAAATTTACCGTCCCAAACCGATATTCATATTTTTTCTTGAAATATGTTGATTATTTCACAAAAACATGGTATAATTATCTGTATATTTATTTTGTTTGAAAGGACTGTCTGAAATGAAAAAAGAACTGCCAAAGCTTTACGAGCCTAAGGAAGTTGAGGATAAAATATACAAATTCTGGGTGGACAACGATTGCTTCAAGGCGACCCGCGATCCGCAGAAAAAACCGTACACTATCGTAATTCCACCGCCAAATATCACGGGACAGCTCCACATGGGTCACGCACTTGACGAGACCCTGCAGGATATTCTTATCCGCTGGAAGCGTATGTGCGGATACTCCGCATTGTGGCTGCCCGGTACAGACCACGCCGCCATTGCTACAGAGGTTAAAATCGTTGACGCAATGGCTAAAGAGGGTCTGACAAAGGAAAGTCTCGGACGTGAAAAATTCATGGAGCGAGCATGAAAAAAAAAAAAACAGTACGGCGGAAGAATTGTTGAACAGCTTAAAAAGTTAGGCTCGTCCTGCGACTGGTCGAGAGAACGTTTCACCATGGACGAGGGCTGCTCAAAGGCGGTCAAGGATGTATTTATAAAATACTACGAAAAGGGACTTATCTACCGCGGCGAGCGTATGATAAACTGGTGTCCAAGCTGCGAGACTGCGCTGTCCGACGCGGAGGTCGTTTTTGAGGAGCAGGCAGGTCATTTCTGGCATATCCGCTATCCGTTCAAGGACGGCAGCGGCTATGTTGAGCTTGCAACAACACGTCCCGAAACGCTGCTCGGCGATACTGCCGTTGCGGTAAATCCCAACGACGACCGCTACAAGGACATTGTTGGAAAAATGCTTGTCCTGCCTTTGGTCGGACGTGAAATTCCCGTTGTTGCCGACGATTACGTTGAAATGGATTTCGGTACTGGCGTTGTAAAAATTACTCCCGCCCACGACCCCAACGACTTTGAGGTGGGCAAACGTCATAACTTGGAAGTTATCAACGTTATGACCGACGACGCAAAAATCGTTGCTGACTACCCCAAATATGCGGGCATGAACAGATACGAGGCAAGAAAGGCTATCGTTGCAGACCTTGAAAAAGAGGGCTTTTTGATCAAGGTTGAGGAACACGTCCACAACGTCGGCACTTGTCAGAGATGTCACACCACCGTTGAGCCAAAGGTTTCCACACAATGGTTCGTAAAAATGAAGCCGCTTGCACAGCCTGCTATTGACGCGGTTAAAAACGGCGAGACAAAATTTGTACCGGAAAGATTTGAAAAAATATATTTCCATTGGCTGGAAAACATTCGCGACTGGTGTATATCCCGTCAGATTTGGTGGGGACATCAAATTCCCGCATTTTACTGCGATGACTGCGGTGAAATGGTTGTTACAAAAGAAGATTCCGCAAAATGTCCTAAGTGCGGCAAAGAAATGCGTCAAGACCCTGACACCTTGGACACATGGTTCAGTTCTGCGCTTTGGCCTTTCTCCACGCTGGGCTGGCCCGAGGATACCGAAGATTTAAAATACTTCTACCCCACTAATACCCTTGTTACAGGTTATGATATAATTCCGTTCTGGGTTATGAGAATGATGTTTTCGGGTATTGAGTGTACAGGCAGAGTTCCCTTTGACACAGTTCTTATCCACGGACTGGTTCGCGACTCACAGGGACGTAAGATGTCCAAATCTCTCGGCAACGGTATCGACCCGCTGGAGGAAATTGAAAAATACGGCGCGGACGCTCTCCGCTTCATGCTTGCAACGGGCAACTCCCCCGGAAACGATATGCGTTATATGGAGGAAAAGGTCAAGGCTTCCCGTAATTTTGCAAACAAGCTTTGGAACGCTTCCCGCTTTATAATGATGAACCTCCCCGACGATTTCAAGCTGAACGGACTTCCCGCAAACCTTAACATTGAGGACAAGTGGATAGTGGGAAAATTCAATACCCTTGCAAAAGAGGTCAACGAAAACCTTGAAGCATTCGAGCTTGGCGTTGCAGTTGCGAAGCTTTACGACTTTATCTGGGACGTTTACTGCGACTGGTATATCGAATTGACAAAGCCGAGAATTGCGGCAGGCGGCGAAACTGCCGAGACTGCACAGGCTGTTTTGGTTTGGGTAATGCAGGGTATGCTGAAGCTGCTGCACCCCTTTATGCCGTTCGTTACGGAGGAAATCTGGTCTGCCGTTTCGGACAGCGAAGTACCTTGTATCCTGTCCGAGTTCCCACAGTATGACGAGAAGCTGAATTTTGCGGACGAGGAAAAGCAGTTCGAGAAAATTATTGCGGCAATCCGCGGCATAAGAAACCGCCGCGCAGAGATGAACGTTCCACCCTCAAAGAAAGCGGCTCTCCATATCGAAACTGCGGAGGCGGAAATTTTTGAGCAGGGCAAGATGTTCTTTGAGAGACTTGCTTCGGCTTCCTCGGTGGAAATCGCGGCAAAAATTGATATGCCCGACGCTGTAACTGTTGTTACGGACAGCGCAAGAATTTTCATTCCCATGGACGAGCTTGTTGACAAGGAAAAGGAGCTTGCGCGTCTTAACAAGGAAAAGGCGGCAGTTCAAAAGGACATTGACTTCTCATCAAACAAGCTGAACAATCAGGGATTTGTTGCGAAAGCTCCCGCACAGCAGGTTGAGGCTGAAAAGGCTAAGCTTGCAAAGGCGCAGGAGAAAATGGCGAAGATTGAGCAGTCTATTGCGGCTTTGAGCTGAGTGCGGCACAGATCGGAATTTCATATGTAAATGGTTCGCGCGCCTGCCTTTCGGCAGCGGGGGACGTGAGGCTCGGACGGGAAAAGTCCTCCGAGGTTCACGTCTCTCCGTCGAAAGGGCGGCGAGCTTTTTTGAATTTTGTACAGTTTTTTGTTCTCCGTAACTCAGGCGTGACGGAGCAATCTGATTACCGAAAGAAAACAGAAAAAACTAAAAGGAGACCGAAAGCTATGAACAAAAAAGAGGTAGCGGAAATAAAAAAGAATTTTACCGACAGCAGCGGATTTTTCACCCTTAATCACATTCTGACCGCATACGTTGACCCGCAGAAAAATATTCTCTGCAAGGAAAACAAGCTGTATTCCCTTATTCCCGAGGACGAGGGCGCGGTAATGATGGAGTCTCTGAAAAAAGTTCTCAGCGGACGTCTGGGCAAGAACCTTACCGAGTACGGCTTTCCCAACGAGGAATACGCCGAGGACGGCGCACAAAGCGACCTTTACGCTGCTGTAAAGGGAAAGCTTGAGGACGAAGTGTCCTGCGACAAGCTGCTGACAAGAATAATCAACAACATGGAGTACGAAATGGCGTACACGATCATAGTCGGGTACTGCTCCTACAGCATTATGACAAAGGACAGAAACGACGAAAGCTTCGACGACGCGGCTGAAGAATACAACTTTATCGCGGCGGCGATATGTCCCGTAAGCACGGGGGACGACGGTCTGATGTTCGACAGGGAGAAAAACGCTATCGTGAAAAAAGCCAACACCGACCTGATAGTGAGCCGCGCTCCCACGGACGGCTTTTTCTATCCCGTTTTCAGCGACAGAAGTCCCGACGTGAACAGGGTAATGTACTATACCAAAACTCCCAAGAAGCCCAATATTTCCGTGGTTGAGGACGTTCTCGGCTGCAACTTCGTCATGACCTGCCAAAGCGAAAAGGAGACCTTTCAGCAGGTTCTTACCGACGTGGTGGGCGACGAGCTGAGCTACACGGTCATCACTCAGGTCAACGAGGCTTTGCGGGACATTGTGAACAATTCCAAAAATGAAACGGAAATGCCCCTTATCGACGACAACAAGCTTCACGGCATACTTTTCGACGCGGGCGTAAGCAGCGAAAAGCTGGACGCTCTTCCCGCCGTTTTCAAGGAAAAGGTTGGCGACGCGGACGGTCTTACCGCGGAAAATCTTATCGAGAACAAGACCGTACTGGAGACCGCGGAGATAACCATAAACATCAGCCGCGACGCTACCGACAAGGTGCGGACAAGCGTTATCGGCGGCAGGCGGTGTCTTGTTATCGACCTTGACGACCCCAGCATTTCCATAAACGGTCTTGTCACGGACGTTACATAATTTTCAGAAAAAATGTGTTGATTTTATTCCGTAAGAATAGTATAATACTATAGTTGTATTTTTGCGGGGACACCCCCTAAAGTTCAAGGAGATTTGCTTATGACCGACGCAATAATGAAAAAATTCGACTGCATTGAAAATATGATAGGACGTACCCCTTTGGTGGAAATATCGCTGACCTATAAGGGCAAGCCGCGGAAAGTTTACGCCAAGGCAGAGTATCTCAATCTCACGGGCAGCATCAAGGACAGAGTTGCTTTCCATATAATGAAAAAGGCTTACAGCGCGGGAACGCTGAAAGCGGGGGACATTGTCGCCGAGGCTACCAGCGGAAACACCGGTATCGCCTTTTCCGCAATGAGCAGCTACCTGGGACACAAGGCCGTGATTTTTATGCCCGACTGGATGAGCCGCGAGCGTATCAATCTTATGAAAAGCTTCGGCGCGGAGGTACGGCTTGTTTCCCGCGAGGAGGGCGGATTTCTCGGCTCAATAAAAATGACCGAGGAGCTTGCCGCAAAGGGCGGAGTTTTTCTGCCGGGACAGTTTTCCAACGAGGACAACTGTGAAGCGCACTTCCTTTCCACGGGAGAGGAGATAGTCCGCCAGCTTGCTTCCATAGGACGCAAAGCCGACGCTTTCGTTGCGGGAGTAGGCACGGGCGGAACGGTCATGGGCGTTGGCAGACGTCTCAGGCAGGAAAATCCCGACTGCAAAATTTATCCTCTCGAACCTCTTAATTCTCCTACACTGTCTACGGGCTATAAGGTTGGAAATCACCGTATACAGGGCATTTCCGACGAGTTTATCCCTCCGATAATGAAGCTGGACGAGTGCGACGAGGTTGTGTCCGTGGACGATATAGACTCCATTATTATGGCGCAGAGGCTGTCCCGCGAGTTCGGCATAGGCGTGGGGATATCCTCGGGAGCAAATCTTCTGGGCGCGGTAATAGCGGGAAACCGTCTCGGGGACGATTCCGCCGTCGCTACGGTTTTTGCGGACGATAACAAGAAGTATCTTTCCACCGATTACTCCGAGGAGTTCACTCCCGCTCCCGACAGTCTGAGCAGGGATATTGAGCTTTTGGGCGTAAGGGCTATAGCGGCTGTGTAAAAATATGAGGGTACCCGAAAAAGGTACCCTCTTTTTATGTATCCTGCGTGTCGGGAGCCGTCTGACGCTTTCTCATTTTCCGCCAGCTTATGAAGCCGTAAAGGTCGTTTATCAGGAATATCGCAAAGCAGATTATTACCGACATATAGGAGATGTCCGACATAGCCGCCATTATCCACAGGATAATGAGTATAAGGTCGTTTGCCGAATACGCAAGCGCGTAGAACTCGCTTCTGCGGAAGGTCAGATAGACCGCGATAAAGCTTGTGGTCACCGAGATAGTGCTGGGGACAATATTTGCCGTACCGAATTTTTCCAGTATAAAATAGAAAGCGACCGTTACCGCGACAGTCAGCAGGAGCATGAAAACGACCTCGCCCCGCTTTATGCGGTTGACCTTTACCTCGGAGCGGTTTCCGTTGTAGGGGTTGCGTATCCACGAGATAAACGCCAGCAAAGCCATCGGCGCGGACATTCCCATGTAGGTTATCATTTCGCCGTAGTAGGCGAATGAGTAGGAGATAATCCCGTACAGAACGCTGAAAATGATTATCAGTATCTGTCCGACAGGGTTGCCCTTGGCGTTGAAGATGAGGGCGGTAATGCCTATCAGGGACGCAGCAAGCTTCAGCCAGCCTGTCCTGTCGAAGATCAGGAATGACGCGGTGATAGCCGTTATTGAGCAAAGCCATAGAGCGATCTCGAATTTGGTAAAGTAGTTAAGGATTTTTTTCAGCATGATTGATTTCCCCCAAACAAAAACACATTCGTCCGCGTATCTTCAAAGACCTAACGATACACGGCGAATGTTTTTCACATTCCTGCCCGGTGGCAGATATTGTTTTATTTAGCAGTATTATAGCATATTCCAAAGAAAAAGTCAACACACAAAGCGAAAAGAAACCAAAATCAATTTTAGCAGATAAATTTTGATTTAACTCACTAACTAAAAGTTCCCGCACGGCGAAGCCGCATGGAAAAGTTTCGTCCACCTTTTCAAAGGTGGCGAGTTTCCAAAGGGCAGAGCCCTTTGGTCGCGCTCCGCAGAGCGCGAAATCCCCTCTTGCGCCCGCAGGCGCATAGCCTCCGAAACGGAGCAGGAGGTGAGAAATGACGACAGTCATTTCGAGGAGGGGCGAACACGACCGCCCCTCCTTTGTGCGGTACGAAGCACAGT
>JAAVHL010000113.1 GCA_014799735.1 Ruminococcus sp. | reverse complement strand
CAGAGGTACGGACATGGAGCCTATGCAGAACATATACTTTGACTTCGGCGAAAATGACGACGGTTCGCGTCTTATGATGCTGGGCGGCTGCGAACTGTTGGGACTTGACTACGACTCTTATTACAGCCTTTACCGCGATATGAGCGTGACTTTTCCCATGCTGACGCTTATCCCCAAATCACAGCCGGAAAATATTTTCAGCAACTTTAAAAAAGAACGCAGCTTTATGTTCTGGTCCTTCATGACCGATGAAAAGATTTCCTATGCCGCTCAGACAGACGAAAACTGGGGGATATCCAAAGAGGAGGTCATAAACTGCGTATATTCTGAAAAGGTTATTGAGCTTCTTTCGGATTACAATTTTATAGGCTGCGAGAACGGTGATATAACCTATATCCATGAGGATATATTGGATATGCACAGCTATTTCATGCAGCACGCCGTTCTGACAATGAGTACGGCTGACGGCAGTGAATTTACCGTGGAGTTCGATTTGCCGATAGTGTATTTTAATGATTTTACACACCTGAAGAACGTGTCCTATTCGGATAATGCGCCGAATGATTTCAGGAGCAGGTTTGAGGATATTTTTGTAAACGACGGACCCGTTTACAACCAATATTACGAGCGATATCAGAATCATAAGCTTAACGACGGAAAATTCTACCTTGACGGCAATACCGAAAGCTGTTATTACGAGGTAAAAGACGGCAGGATACAGCTTATCATCGAAAACGATAAGCAGGCGCGGGAATTCTTTGAAACCGAAATGGCAAACACTACCAACGAGTTGTTTCATAATGCAGACTATGACCAATGGTATATTTCAAGGTCTAACCACTGTGATGAACCGTCAGACTATGAGGTTATACCCACAGCGCGCGGATTATTTATTGCATTCAGTATATCATACAGTCCCGACGGCAAAAGAGGAGGCTATAGCGGACTGGATTACATTGACAGCGACCATATTATTTACAGCGACTGCACATTCACCAGAGTATAAAAAATTTCTCCCATACAGCGTATGGGAGATTTTTTCTATTCTTCGGCTTTGTCATCGTCCGCATGAGTAAGCGCGTATGCAAGGGTCATTATGCTGTCGCCCAGATGGACATTTTCGACCGCAGCGTCCTTGTGGGTTATCTTTATATCATAGTGGCTGAAATTCCAGAAAGCCGTTATGCCGAGGGAGACAAGCTTGTCCGCAAGCTCCTGAGCGGCTGTTTTGGGTATGCACAGTATGGCGATCTGCGGCTTTTCAGTTTTGAAAAAGCGTTCCGTTTCAGATACGGGCATTACTTTAAGTCCCGCCACAGCGCTTCCTGCCTTTGCGGGATCGCTGTCGAAAATTCCAACCAGATCGCAGCCGTACTCCTTGAAATTCATATGGGTGGCAATGGCTCTGCCAAGATTTCCCGCGCCGATAAGCACCGCCTTGTAGCTTTTATCCACGCCGAGAATCTTTCCGATCTCCTCGTGAAGCTCCTGCAAATTGTAGCCGTAGCCTTGCTGTCCGAAGCCGCCGAAGCAGTTCAGATCCTGACGTATCTGGGAAGCCGTCAGGGACATCTTTTCCGCAAGCTCGCCTGAGGATATCCTCACCGTGCCCTGCTTCAGAAGCTCCCCCACAAATCTGTAATACCGCGGGAGCCGTTTTATCACAGAAATAGAAATACCTTTTTTTGACATCTTAAACCACCCTTTTACGGTAAATCCTGATTTTTAATCGTAAAGCCTTTAAAAATCAGGATCAGCCCATAAGCTTTGCAAGTCTGTTATTGATCTCAACAAGGAACGTTTCCGTGTCAACAACTTTCTTGTCGGGAAGTTTGCTCATAGCCGCAAGGTTCTTGTCCATGATGCCGTCCTCCATTGTCTGAACGGAAGCCTTTTCAAGCTTGTCGGCATAATCGCAGAGCGCGGGAATGTTGTCCAGCTCGCCTCTCTTGCGGAGCGCGCCCGACCATGCAAAGATGGTAGCGATGGGGTTTGTGGAGGTCTTTTCGCCTTTCAGGTAGTTATAGTAGTGACGCGTTACCGTTCCGTGAGCAGCCTCGTACTCGTAAACGCCGTCGGGGGAAACCAGAACGGAGGTCATAAGTCCCAGCGAGCCGAAAGCCGTCGCAAGCATATCGGACATAACGTCGCCGTCGTAGTTCTTGCAAGCCCAGATGAATCCGCCCTCGGAGCGAATTACGCGCGCAACGACGTCGTCGATAAGGGTGTAGAAATACTCAATACCCGCAGCCTCGAATTTGGACTTGTACTCGGCTTCATAAATTTCCGCAAAAATATCCTTGAAGCGGTGGTCGTAGGTCTTGGAAATAGTGTCCTTTGAAGCGAACCAAAGGTCTTCCTTAGCGTCCAGAGCGTAGTTGAAGCAGGCTCTTGCAAAGCTTCCGATAGAGTTGTCAAGGTTGTGAACGCCCTGAACGATACCGTCGGAATTTTTGAAATCGTGGATAAGCGCGCGGGTCTCCTTGCCGTCCTTGTCGGTGATGACGATTTCCGCCTTGCTGCCCTGAGGAGCTTTCAGCTCGGTGTTCTTGTAGATGTCGCCGTAAGCGTGACGGGCGATAGTGATAGGCTTAGTCCATGTGGGAATGTAGGGAGTAATTCCGTTTACAAGGATAGGCTTTCTGAAAACAGTACCGTCCAGAATTGCACGGATAGTACCGTTGGGGGACTTCCACATTTCCTTTAATTTGTACTCCTCGACACGCTGAGCGTTGGGGGTAATGGTTGCGCACTTAACTGCAACGCCGTACTTTTTGGTAGCGTTTGCGGAATCAATGGTGACCTGATCGTCGGTTTCGTTTCTGTGAACCAGACCAAGGTCATAGTATTCCGTGTTAAGGTCGATGTAGGGGTTGATGAGAATATCCTTTATCATCTTCCAGATGATGCGGGTCATCTCGTCGCCGTCCATTTCAACAAGGGGTGTGGTCATTTTGATTTTTTCAGCCATTTTGGTTTCCTCCGTTTTTTTTATTCAGAATAAATTTAAAGTTTCCTATTTCCGTAGTTTCGCTGTAGCCGTAATAGTCGGGCGCGTCGAGGTAAAAAACATAATCATATGCCGTATAGTGTTTGCGGTAAAGGTCTTTTTCCGTTTTCTCAACTGTCATGTCCGTTACATTGTAAAAAACATAGATCATCTTTTCAATAATATCAAAAATCTCATTGTCGGAAAGATCATCAAAAAATATTTCGTTTGCAAAGATATCGCCGTCGTGAACCTTTATATTGTTTGTGCGTGAAAAATCATCAAGAAACAGAAAAATTTCTTCTGTACGTGTTTTGTGTGTGAAAAAAGTTATGCCGTCTTGAATAATATCCACGGTAACGAATTTGCTGCGCTTATCATAAAATCTGATATTGTATCCTTTTTTAGGCAAACAGTCATTACCGAAAGGTATGATCTCATAATTCTGGACGTCAATATAAACGGTCATTTTATATTTTTCCGCGATTTTCCCGAAAGCCTCCCTGATAGCTTCTTCCTTGAAATTGAACCGCATTTTGGGCTGCTTTTGCGCACGATAAAATTCAACCGACGGATTGTTAAGCCTTTCCAGCTGATCCTCCAGAGTGTCGCGTGTGAACATATACCGAAATACCCACATCAATGGAGTAAACGTTATAATTGATACGCTGCCGACCGTAAGAAGCACGACCGACATATCATAATATCGCGGGAATTTGACATTCAGAACAATTCCTGCCGTCAGAATCAGCACGCTTAAAACAGTAACCGTTACAGCACCGTTTGTAAGCATTTTTGCCTTTCTCTTGAAATCGGGAGAGTTCCTGTTTGGCAAGCTGCTCACTTCTTTCCTGAAATATCCACGATAAGTCCCACAGCCGTACCGACCAGAGCGCAGGCAAAAACCATTGCCCCAAGGCTTCCCGTGAAAGCTCCAAGCACCGCCCCTGCCGTGATACCAACAGCAAGTCCGCACAGGGGACGGCTTATTGCATTCCGACGGGCTGTCGGTTCTTCCTCCGACCAGCGCTTCAACGTTATAAGACGTTCGCCGTCGTCGCCGTCCTCGGGGTCAAAAGCGGTGTTCCTGAGCAGGTCGCAGGGGAACGCGGGGCAGAGACCGCAATGCTCCAAAAGCTTATCCTCGCAGCATTTTTTGATGTCGCAGTCTCCCGCCCAGTCTCCCTCCGCAAGGTCGAGACAGCCCACACAGCCGCATTCCTCGCGGTTTACACAGGCGTCGCAGTCCATTCCGCAGCGGGACAAAACCGTACTCATAACGTAATGCCCGCAAAAGCGTCAAGCAGTATTTCTTTCATGTCTGCTCCTTTCATATTCCGCCGCCTACAGTCACACCGGAACAAAAATCAGGTAGATAATAATAATCGCAAGAAGCACTGCCGCTGTTATTACGATTTCTTTTATAACTGACGCTTCCGGAAAAAACTTTTTGAATATCAGTTTCATGATTAAAGCGCCGATGATCAGTATAACAGCCAAAACGGTATCTTCTTTTGTATGCGGATGACCTGTGACATATGCTGACATAATTTTACTTCAGACTTTCTCTTGTGTAGTCAAGCAGACCGCCCGCAAGGATAATATCCTTGGTTCTGCCCGTAAGCTCGCACAGTACGGGAATATCCGCTCCCGTTGTCTTGTTTTTAACCGTAAGCTCGGTCTTGCCCGCCTCGATATCGGCGCGGACATTTTCCAGAGAAAGCTCGTCGCCCTGAGAAATTTTATCGTAGTCAGCCTCGTTGACAAATGTCAGCGGCAGGATACCCGCGTTTATCAGGTTGGAGCGGTGGATTCTCGCAAAGCTCTTTACCAGAACAGCCTTTACGCCAAGGTGCAGGGGAGCGAGAGCCGCGTGCTCACGGGACGAGCCCTGACCGTAGTTCACGCCGCCAACGATAATGCTCTTGCCCATGCTCTCGGCGCGTGCGGGAAATTCCTCGTCGCATACCGTGAAGCAGAATTTGGAAATCGCAGGAATATTTGAACGCAGCGGAAGAATTTTCGCTCCCGCGGGCATGATGTGGTCTGTGGTGATGTTGTCCCCCACTTTAAGGGAGCAGGGCGCGGAAATGCTGTCCGCAAGGGGCGCGGTAACGGGGAAAGGCTTGATGTTGGGTCCGCGGAGGATTTCAACCTTGTCCATTTCCGCTTCGGGAGCGGGAGGCACGACCATGTTGTCGTTGATGATGAATTCCTCGGGCATTTCAAATTTCGGCATATCGCCCATAGCGGAGGGGTCTGTAAACACGCCGGCAACAGCCGAAGCCGCCGCAGTTTCGGGGGATACAAGATAAATCTGACCGTCCTTAGTACCGCTGCGTCCCTCAAAGTTTCTGTTAAAGGTACGCAGGGAGATACCCTTGGAGTTGGGAGACTGTCCCATGCCGATACAAGGTCCGCAGGCGCTTTCGAGAATTCTTGCGCCCGCGTCTATCATAATTGCCAGCGCGCCGTTCTGGGCAAGCATATTCAGTACCTGCTTCGAGCCGGGAGCGATAGACAGGGAAACGTCGGGGTGAACGGTCTTGCCCTTTAAAATGTGGGCGACCTTCATCATGTCCATAAGCGAGCTGTTTGTACACGAGCCTATGCAGACCTGATCTATCTTCATACCCTTTAACTCGTCGGCGGACTTGATATTGTCGGGAGAATGAGGACAAGCCGCAAGGGGAGCAAGCTCCGAAAGGTTTATCTCGATGACTTCATCATACACTGCGTCGGGGTCTGCGGAAAGCTCCGTCCACACTTCCTCGCGCTTCTGAGCCTTGAGGAACTGCTTTGTGATCTCGTCCGAGGGGAAGATTGAGGTAGTCGCGCCAAGTTCCGCGCCCATGTTGGTAATGGTCGCTCTTTCTGGAACGCTGAGGGTTTTCACGCCCTCGCCTGTGTACTCGATAACCTTTCCAACGCCGCCTTTAACGGTCATTCTGCGGAGGACTTCAAGAATAACGTCCTTAGCCGCGACCCAGGGGGAAAGCTTTCCCGTCAGCTTAACGTTGACGATCTTAGGGTATGTAATGTAGTACGCGCCGCCGCCCATAGCAACAGCAACGTCCAGACCGCCTGCGCCTATGGCTATCATTCCAAGACCGCCGCCTGTGGGGGTGTGGCTGTCCGAGCCGATAAGGGTCTTGCCGGGAATGCCGAAGCGTTCAAGGTGTACCTGATGGCAGATACCGTTTCCGGGACGGGAGAAGTAAATGCCGTGCTTTTTGGCAACAGAGCCGATAAAGCGGTGGTCGTCGGCATTTTCAAAGCCCGACTGGAGAGTATTGTGGTCGATATATGCCACGGAGCGTTCCGTTCTTACTCTGGGAACTCCCATAGCTTCAAATTCAAGGTACGCCATAGTACCTGTTGCGTCCTGTGTAAGAGTCTGGTCGATACGGATTCCGATTTCCTTGCCCTTGACGAATTCGCCGTCGGCAAGATGAGCTTTAAGAATTTTTTCCGTTAAAGTGTATCCCACTTGCGATCATCCTTTCATATTTTAAAATATACATATTAATTATACTCTCTTTTGTGCAGTTTGTCAAGAATTTAACGGCATACTCCGCAGAAATTGATTTTGGCGGGTAAATTTTGATTTCACGCACCATGTAACAAATCTTAGGCGGCGTAGCCGCCGACTAAAGCTGGTCGAGCTGAGCCCAGCTCGCAGAAGTCCAGAGGGCGGAGCCCTTTGGTCGCCGTCCGCAGACGGCGAAACTCCTTTCCCGCGCCCGCAGGCGCATATCGT